>JACDZI010000086.1 GCA_013426785.1 Rhodocyclaceae bacterium
CGAAGCCGAAGGTCGCGGGTCCGAATCCCGCCTCGCCCACCAGTCAAAATATCAATGGGTTAGTAACTTTCAGATTATTTTCTTGTTTTTTTAAAGAAAAGAATCTGAAAGTCACTTATCCCGTTCATCGGGGTTAGATTCATTTCTAACCCCTTTTTTTTGTTCATTTTTTGACGATGGAACCGGACAATGAAAAAGTTGTTCAGACGTCCTGGTTCTGGCCGTTCATAAAAATGCTATAGTCAATTGCACGCCAACATAAGGTGTTGAGCCGACTGCTGGATGCGTGAAGAAAGATTTGAAGGAGGCATGTGGACTTCTGAACGATCAAGCTCCGTGGCGGCAATGGAGCGCGGCGAAAATGCCGCCTTATGCAGCGCCTCGTTATCCTGTCTCATTGAATCGCTCTGAGGTTCACGGTAAAGTCGGCAATCCCAGTTCTTTGAGAAACGCATTGTGTTTATCCCGTGCCATCTCAATGTCTTGCTCCAATGTGACTAACTCTGCATTAACTGTTTGCAGGTCGATCTCCTCTTCCGCTGTCGCCGTACTGATATAGCGGGAGATGTTCAGGTTGTAGTCGTTTTTCTCAATCTCCTTCATCTCCACCCTGCGAGAATAGCGGGGCTCCGACTCGCGTGTTTTGTAGGTTTCAATGATCTTGGCGATGTGCTCGTCCGTGAGTTGGTTCTGCCGTTTGCCTTTCACGAAGTGTTCGGCAGCGTTGATGAAGAGAACGTCGTCGGGCTTCTTGCACTTCTTAAGTACGAGGATGCACACCGGGATGCCGGTGGAATAAAAGAGGTTTGCGGGTAGGCCGATGACGGTGTCGATATGCCCGTCCTTGAGCAGTTTGGTGCGGATGCGTTCTTCCGCACCGCCCCGGAAGAGCACGCCGTGGGGCAGGATGATGGCCATCACGCCTTCGTCCTTCAAGAAGTGGAAACCGTGCAGGAGGAAGGCGAAGTCGGCGGCGGATTTGGGGGCCAGGCCGTAGTTCTTGAATCGCACGTCTTCGCCCATGGCCTCGGTGGGCTCCCAGCGGTAGCTGAAGGGCGGATTGGCGACGATGGCGTCGAAGCTGGGTTTCTTGGCGGGGTTCAGCTCGCGCAGGATGTCCCAATCGTTGGTCAGGGTGTCGCCGTGGTAGATTTCGAACTCCGAATCCTTCACCCCGTGCAGCAGCATGTTCATGCGGGCGAGGTTGTAGGTGGTGATGTTCTTTTCCTGTCCGTAAATCTTGCCGATGCCGTGCGGCCCCATGCGCTTGCGCACGTTGAGTAACAGGGAGCCGGAACCGCAGGCAAAATCGAGCACGCTGGCGAGGCGTTCTTTCTTGCCGGTGGCGGGCTCCTGGCTGTCGAGGGTGACGATGGCGGAGAGGATGTCGGAAATCTGCTGCGGGGTGTAGAACTCGCCCGCCTTCTTGCCGGAACCGGCGGCAAACTGGCCGATCAGGTATTCGTAGGCATCGCCCAGGGCATCGATTTTCATATCGAACGGCAACCCTTCGCCGATCTTTTGGATGATGGTGCAGAGCTTGGCGTTTCGGTCGGTGTAGGTCTTTCCTAGCTTGGGAGAACTCAGATCAATCTCAGAGAACAGGCCCTGGAAGGTGCTCTCGAAGGATTCTGTCTCGATGTATTTGAAGCCCGCCTGGAGCGTGTTCAGCAGCTCCGCATTCTGGGTGCGGGCCATGTTGGCGATGCTGTTCCAAAGGTGCGGCGGTTGGATCACATAATGAACCTTGCGGCGCATCTGCTTCTCGAATGCCGGAATGTCATCCACATTGTTGGCATACCACAGGGTCAGCGGCACTTTGCGGGCGTCACCATCCACATCGGGGTAATCCCGCCCCAGTTCCTTATTCGCCGCCGTCTCGTAGTTGTCCGAAAGGTAACGCAGGAAGAGGAAGGACAGCATATAGTCGCGGAAATCGTCCGCGTTCATCGCTCCGCGCAGTTGGTCGGCGATGTTCCAGAGGGTCTTGCCCAGTTGTTTTTGGTCTTGGTCGGTCATTTCTTCGGGCGTCCTTTGATTTTGTCTTCGAGCGCTTTGAGGTCGGCTTCGTCCTCTTGATCAGCCTCCAGCGCTTCTTGCTGTTTGCGGCGCTGGTCGTAGTCGAGATAGAGGGCGCTCGTCTTGCTCTCCATCTGTTCATGGCTGATGGAGCCCGCATGAGCCAGCAGCGGGAAGCCGTTGGAGGTGATGATCTGGTCCACATTTCCCTTCCAGAAACTCATGCGCGTCTCCTGGCGGCTCTTGGCCCGCAGTTCGCCGGTTTCCAGGAAGATGACCACCAGCCGGTTCAGGGTGTCGATCTCATCCTCGGTCAGGTAGTTCTTGGCCACGAGGATGTCCGCCTTGTGCACCTTGTCGCTCTTCCAGGCGAGCAGGCCGAAATGCGGATCGGAGGGATTCGCCCGTGCCGTGATGAGCTCGGCGGCGGTTTTACGGGTCACGGCGTAGAGCAGTAGGTTCTGCACGGTGGCAAAGAAGACCTGCGTGGCCTTGTCTGTCTTGTCGTAGTCGCTGGAGAGTGCAAAGAGGTCGCGCACTTTCTGGTAGAAGCGTTTTTCGGAGGCCCGGATGTCGCGGATGCGCGCCAGCATCTCGTCGAAGTAGTCCGGGCGGCCATCCGGGTTCTTCAGTCGCTCATCATCCATGGCGAAACCCTTGAGCAGGTATTCCTTCAGGATGGTGGAGGCCCAACGCCGGAACTGCATGCCTCGCGGCGAGCGCACCCGGTAGCCCACGGCCAGGATGGTGTCGAGGTTGTAGAGCGTGAGCGTGCGCTGCACCTCGCGGCTGCCCTCGATTTGAACTACCGAGGATTCCTCGGTAGTTGCCTCCCGGCTCAGTTCCCCGTCCTCGTAGAGGTTCTTGAGATGAAGACCTATGTTGTCCGAAGACACATCGAAAAGCTGGGCCATCTCTCGCTGGGACAGCCAAACGGTTTGGTCTTTGGCGCGAAGCTTGATTTGGCTCCGCCCGTCTTCCGTGGTGTAAAGGATCAGGTCGCTCATGCTTCAACCTCCTCCGGGGGTGGGAAAAGTTGCTGCATCAGCCCTTTCTTGTGGGTCTTGAGGAGGGCAGTCATGGCTTCCAACTAAAAAGGTCTAATTGTGGTGATGATTTAATCGCAGCAGGTTGAATAAAAGAGGTCGCAAACCTGCGAATTGCCTCATCACTAATTGGCGTATCTATTTCTTCTCCGTTATAGCTCAACACGCGAACGACCCAAAATTTAACCTTGTTGGATGGTCGCTTTATTAGCTGAACACGCATAATGTCAGTCGTATGTAATGGTAATGAATCAAGTTTGATCTTTTCCCAAAATTTTCCCGTTAAGTCCTTGTCGAACGCAAAGGCACTTTCTGTATCATCAAGGATTTTAATTTTTCCACGCCAAGAACGTTTGCCTTTCCAATCCGGACTATGCACAGTTATATCTGTTTCGCCTATATATATGGATTCCTCATCGGAAATCTCTTTTATATACAGGTGAAATTTGTTTCTTGGGATGGGTGGATAATCGTCCAAGCAAAAGCTGTCGATGCACTCTATATCTTTCTGAAATTGTTCGTAAATCTTATTCTTTTGCTTGATGCATTCACGCGAAAACTCTTCGGGAATATCAACCGCTTTTCTGGTAACAAACTCATTAACAACCCGAACTATTTTAGCGTGTCCTTTTTTCGCCCAATCGTCAGCAGTTTCTCCGGTCAGCAAGGCAACAAACGGATTTACCCCAATAAAACTAATTGCAACAATCAACAGGTTAGCTTTCCACCCGCCTTCCTCGGGGGTGCCAATCTGTATGTCAACAGAAAGCCCAAAAGCCTCGGAAATTTCTTTATATGACTCTATGAAAACAAGAAGCGAATCAGAGTTTATTTCATGCTTTCCATGGGTATTGCCGAAGTGAATTGGCAGGACTTGAGTATCCATCGTCACTCCTTTGCCAGATAGGGGAAAAGCTGCTGCATCAACCCTTTCTTGTGGGTCTTGAGGGCTGCGAGCTTTTGGGTTTCGGCGGTGATGAGGTCGTCGAGGCTGGTGAGGCAGTCGGCTATGTGGTGTTGTTCAGCGAGTGTTGCTACGCCACTTGGCATAGGAATCGGCACGCACAACAAATCATCATTGCTTACATTTAAGGAACCATGCACGCGTGCGCCTACCGTGATATGGTCTTTTAGCCACGTGCCGTGAATATTACTGGCAAAGAGATACTCAAGAAATACCGGAAAGACCTTTGCTTGATTAGTGCGGAAGCAATTGAAGATGCTATTGGGGACTGCTGCTGGTTCGTCTTTGGTGTATCGCGCGATGTATCCCTGCGGATAGGCTTTCGTCCGACTTTTGTTGTAAGCGAAATCATCTCTTCCGATCAGGAAGTAAGTTTTTTGCTGGTTCCCGGCAATTATCCGCCCGAATTTCTCCTGTTGACTGATCAAACCCACTCCCGAAGTCACACTCATTAGAGTGCATTGCTTTGTTCCAGCGCGATCTGTGAGGACAGAGGCGATATTACCGAGCCTCACCTCTTCCCACTCCCCGGCGTTTTGAAATTCGGGGAAGCGGAGGCGGGGTTGGGTTTCGCCTTCACGGGGGAAAAGCTGCTGCATCAGCCCTTTTTTATGGGTCTTGAGCGCGTCCAGTTTCCGGGCTTGGGCGGCAATCAGCTCGTCCACGGAGTTCAGGCACTCGGCGATTTTTTGTTGTTCGGGTTCCTTTGGATGCCAAGCCGAGGTGGAGAGAAATTGACTGATTGAAATGTTAAAACGACCAGCTCGCGCTCCCTCGTTCACTAGGCTGCCAAGCTGAGACTCATGCGCACCGGCTTCAAAATACCACTCCCAGAATTCTGGTGCCTCACCTCCATCAAACCGGAAACACTTGTATATCGGCGAAACGATACCGCCGTCGTATTTGGATAAACGTTTAATGGTGCCGTAAACAGACGCTTTTGTTGTCCTGTCGTTATAGACAAAGTCGTTGCGGACAAGTTTGATGTATCGTTCTGCACTGTCTCCCGCGACCTTCTTGCCGAAATAGTCGCTCTGAAGGACAAGGCCATATTCGCCCGAGAGACTCAATACATTGTCGCCATCTCCCGTTACTGCTCTGTCGGTTACTGGGCGGGCAATTTTCTGGAGTTGTGTCTCCTCCCACCCCGCCGTATCTCGAAACTCCGGAAAGCGCAACTTGGGCGTCAACGCCGGTTTGTCGTCTGCATTTATGGCGGTGGTTTTCGTCTTACAGCTCATGCGCCTTCCAAGGTATCCGGTTTTTTCAGAGCCTTCTTTTCTTCGGAGGTGATGCGGCGTTCAACTTTTTTAACATCTTCAGCTGCGGGCAGGTTTTCAGGTCGGATGCCGCGGTTCAACAGGGTATCGCGGACGGCTTTGTTATTGGTGACGTGTTCGCGGGAAATCTGCGATTCGGTGCCCATGTTGTGAGCACGAGCGTTATGGATGGTGATCTCGGTGGCGAAATCTTTGGCCTTGAGGATGATGGTGGGCGCGAAGTCGGCGAGCGGGCGGCTATCCGGCACGCGCCATTGGGCTTTCATGGCCTGCGTACTTTTGCCGAACAGTGCGTGATCCCCTTTGCTGCGGATGAGGGCAAAATCCTGATTCCCGCCGGTTTGCTCGAAGATGATAGCGGAGAGTTCTTTTTCGGTGGAAGAGAGTTTTTTACGGGCGGAAACGCGTTCGGCTTCAAGGAGTCGCTGTTCGATGAGTTCCGCTTTGCGGGTCTGGATTGCAAAATAACTCTGTGCGAAGGCAATCTCTGGCTTCCGCGGATCGCCGTTCTGGGCGATGAGGTAGCAGGCATAGCGGGTGAGCATGATGTCGTCAATCTCCCGCTCTGTCCCGGAGCCGATTCTGACCATTTTCCTGACGTCAGGAAAATGGTTTTCCACCGCGTGGCCGGATACCTCGCAGGCGGTCTTGGCCTTGGCTATCACGGTTTGAAAATTCTCCCATTTGGAGTAGCCCAAGAGGTGCTGAAGATCGCGGGCAAGCCAGTATTCAACCCCGGCTTCCGTCTGCTGGGCATGCCCCTCGAAGGTCGTGGTAAGTTGTTGGATTTGAATATTTTTCATGATTTCCCTCACATCTCTATTCGAGCCGTTTGATTTTAGGTTTGGATGGCAGGCGTCGCATTTGAACAGTAGAACTATTTTAATTCCATCGAATTCGATGGAATTAAAACGCAGACGAAACTCTAAAAATCTCGACTCCCAAAGGTTTAATTATGGCGATTTCGCCATAGTTAGAACGGGGCTTTTATCGCTCATAGGCGGAAAGTCCTGAGATGTCGAGGCCTTGGGCGCGTTTGGTGAGGAGCGGGTGGAGGTCTTCCATAAGGGCGAGTTCGGCCTGGGTGCGGGCTTTCCAGCCCAGCTCCAGCGGAGCCATGAGGTCGCTCAACTGCTCGCCGTCGAAAATCATCCGTTGCAGGATGGTGTCCACAAAGCCTTGCAGGGCGGCGGTGGCGAGACCGTGCTTGGCGGCGATGGCGGCGAGTTCGGCGGCGTCCTTTTCCGCCTTGAAGCGGGTGTAGCCGTCGCGGATGGCGGTTTCGCTTAAGCCCTCGCCTGCCTTCAGGGTGGCGATGTAGGCGGCGATGTCGTCGCGCTCGTTCATGAACTTGGCATCGGACTGGATGAGGCCGATGAGCTGCTCGCGGCTCATCTTCTGCTTGCCCGGCGTCGCTTCAGAGAAGCGGGCGATGAGGCCCATGATGTAGTCGTAATCAATGAGGGCGGAGGCAAAGAGGACAAACTCGAAGTCGAGCTGGTCCACGCCGTCCGGCGTGGGTTTGTCGCCGCTTTTGCCCTGCTGGGCCCTGAGACGCTGGGCGGTCTCCAGATAGGCGCCGCGAAAGGCGAGCAGGTCTTCCCTGGGAAGGATCTGCTCGATGGCGGCGGCATTTTCCTCGGTGAGGTCGGTGTATTGGTCAAGCTGGGTTTTAAGACGCTGGACTTCCTTGAAATGGTTGATGAAGGCGGCGCGGGCATCGTTGCCCTTGAGATTGGACACGGCCTCCGGGGCGGTGTCCAGGCCCTGGGATTTCATGAAGGCGGCGAGCTCGTGCACGGCAACTTCGAGTTTCTGGATGACGACGGGAGCCTTGTCCACCAGCCAGATTTCGCGGGCCTGCGAGCCGGTCTTTTCGCCGGAGAAGAGGGCGATGGCGGTATCGACTGCGTCCTGCTGCTGGCGGAAGTCGAGGATGTTGCCGTAGGGCTTGGTACCGTTGAGCACGCGGTTGGTGCGGGAGAAGGCCTGAATCAAGCCGTGGTGCTTGAGGTTTTTATCCACATAGAGGGTGTTGAGGTATTTGGAATCAAAGCCGGTGAGGAGCATGTCCACCACGATGGTGATGTCGATTTTCTGCGCGTGGGGCAGGTCGGCCTTTGGCCACTGCTGGTCTTTGATGCGCTTTTGCACATCCTGATAGTAGAGGTCGAACTCGCCGAGGGTGTGATTGGTGCCGTAGCGGATATTGTAGTCGGCGAGGATGGCCTTGAGGGCGGCTTTTTTCTTCTCGGGCTCGACGGCGTTGTCCTCCTTTTCCTGCGGCAGGTCTTCCTGAATCTGCTTCACATCGGCATCGCCCTCGGCGGGCGGGGAGAAGACGCAGGCGATGTTCAGCGGCTGGAAGTCGGGGTCGGCGGCCTGCTTTTCCGCCTGGGCCTCGGCGAAGAGGCGGTGGTATTCGATGGCATCGTTGATGGAGGCGGTGGCGAGCAGGGCGTTGAATCGGCGCTGGCCGGTGGCGGCGTCGTGCTTGGCGAGGATGGCCTCGATGATCTTTTTCTTTTCGAGGGCTTCCCCCGGTTTTGGCATAATTTTGCCTTCCGGTTTGAAGTAATCGACATGGAAGCGGAGGACGTTCCCGTCTTCGATGGCGTGGGTGATGGTGTAGGCGTGGAGTTGCTTCTGGAACAACTCCACGGTGGTCTGCATGGAGGCCTGCTGGTCTTCGATCTTGACGCGGCTGGCGTTTTCCTCAAAGATGGGCGTGCCGGTGAAACCGAAGAGCTGGGCCTTGGGGAAGAACTCCTTGATGGCCTTGTGATTCTCGCCGAACTGCGAGCGGTGGCATTCATCGAAGATAAAGGCGATTCGGTTGTCGCGTAGCGGCTCCAACTGCTCCTTGTAGGACTGCCTGCCGTCTTTTTTCTGCTGCTTGTTGCGCTTGCTGTTCTCATCCAGCGCAAGGCCGAGCTTCTGGATGGTGGTGACAATGACCTTGTCGGCGTAGTCGTCGGAGAGGAGGCGACGGACGAGAGCGCCGGTGTTGGTGTTTTGCTCGACGCAGCCCTCCTGGAACTTGTTGAACTCCTCGCGAGTCTGGCGGTCGAGGTCTTTGCGGTCCACGACGAAAAGGCATTTTTCGATGTCGGGATTATCCTTGAGCAGGGTGGAGGCCTTGAAGGAGGTGAGCGTTTTGCCGCTGCCGGTGGTGTGCCAGATAAAGCCGTTGCCGCAGTTGTCTTCGATGCACTTCACGATCTGCTTGACCGCATAGATCTGGTACGGGCGCATCATCATGAGCTTTTGTTCACTGGCGATGAGCACCATGTAGCGGCTGATCATCCGGGCAAGGTCGCATTTGACGAGGAAGGTCTCGGCAAAGCTGTCGAGGTGGGTGATCTTCTTGTTTTGTTCACTGGCGAACTGATAGACCGGCAAAAAGCGCTCTTCGGCGTTGAAGCTGAAGTGGCGGCTGTTGTTGTTGGCGAAATACCAGGTATCGCTGCGATTGCTGACGATGAAGAGCTGGATGAAGCAGAGAAGAGTTTTGGTGTAGCCGTTGCCGGGGTCGTTCTTGTACTCGACGATCTGCTCCATGGCCCGGCGCGGGTTGATGCCGAGGGCTTTCAGCTCGACCTGGACACAGGGGATGCCGTTGATGAGAATGAGGACGTCGTAGCGGTGGTGGCTGTAGTCGGTGTTGATGCGGAGCTGATTGACGACCTCGAAGGTGTTTTTGCACCAATCCTTAATATTAACGAGGGTGTAGTTCAGTGGCGTGCCGTCTTCGCGGGTGAAGGCATTGCGGTCCCTCAGGGTACGGGCAGCCATGAAGACATCAGGGGAGACGATCTCGTCGAGCAGGCGGGTGAACTCGCCCTCGGTGAGGCGGACGCGGTTCAGGGCTTCGAACTTTTCGCGGAAGTTACACTCCAGCTCGGCGCGGTTCGTGATATCCGGGCGGTAGGTGTATTTTAGCTCCGTCAGTTTGTCGATGAAGCTTTGCTCGATTTTTTGCTCAGTCATTGATGGTAATCTGCAATCTGGATATGGCCTTTTGTAGCGCAGGGCTTTGGTGAATTTTCACAAACAGCCTGAATTCAGTGGTTTTCCTACCATATCACTTTGATTCTGACCGGATATCAGTCATTGTTTAGGCGATATCCAGAAACCGAATAACCGTCACTCTATTCTATTTATTTGTCAATTGGCAACCTTAATCATTTAAGCAAAACCGCAGGTTAGGATGGGTACTGAACATTTTCGTTCTATCCAAAGTCAACATCTTTCCAAAATCTGGACTAATTGATCAAACGGACAGCAGAATCC
>JACDZI010000010.1 GCA_013426785.1 Rhodocyclaceae bacterium
CGTTTCCGCCAGCAGTGCGGGCGACATGATGTTTACGCCCTGCAAGGTTTTTCCATAGAACGCGCCGAAATGCGTCCGGTCACCGGTGACCAATACATCGCAACAGTGATGGATGGCGGCGGCGAGCACCGGCCGATCTTTTTCAGGCAGGGTGAGCGCCTCGGGTAGCAGGGCGCTACTGGCGGGCACCCCGCCGATGCTGATCCGCCTCGCGATGGCATCCAGCACTACCAGTCCATCGGGGGATTTGGCAGCCAGGTTGCGGCGCGCTTCCTCGAACACATAGGCGTCGGCCCACAGCGCGTGGCCGGCGCTTTCGGCGAGGGCCAGCAGGCGCCGCATGGCGCCATCGGTACGGGCGGCCGCTACGCTGAGTGTTTCGGCCAGGCGACGGCGTGCTATGTTCCCGTCCACCATGAAAACCCTCATCCGACTCTTCTTCAAAACGCTGCGCGTCATCCTCGGCCCGATCATGCTGTTGTGGGAGCGCCTCAGCCGACCGCAAGGTGTGCAGCGCCCGGCCGCCGCGCAAGCCGAGGTCGACCTGGCCTGTCGCCCGCTGGCGCTTTACGAGTTCCAGACCTGCCCGTTCTGCATCAAGGTGCGGCAGGAAATGCGCCGCCTGTCGCTCAACATCGAGCGCCGCGACGCCCAGGAAGAGGGCCCGCACCGCACGGCGCTGGTCGCCGGCGGTGGCCGGGCCATGGTGCCCTGCTTGCGCATTGAGGACGGTGCCGGCAAGATCGAGTGGCTGTACGAGTCCACCGCGATCATCGACTATCTGCGGGGGCGCTTCGCCGCCCACTGAAAAAGTCGGCGCTGGCAGGACGGCACGGGGGTGGCGGCTGGTATCATGCGCGGCCCGATTTTTCCTTTATCCGCCTGAAACCATGAGCATTGTCTGGACTCCCGCGCCACCGGCCGCCACGCCCTACACCGACATCCTTTACGAGCTTTCCCACGATCACCATGGTGGCATCGCCAAGATTGCCATCAACCGGCCGGAACAGCGCAATGCCTTTCGTCCCGAGACCATCAACGAACTGATCGACGCCTTCCATCGCGCCCACCGTGACCCGGCGGTCGGCGTCATCATCTTCACCGGCGTCGGCCCGGATGCGTTCTGCTCGGGTGGCGACCAGAAAGTGCGCGGCGACGACGGCGGCTATCACGACGATGCCACCGATACGCCCCACCTCAACGTGCTCGACCTGCAGATGCAGATCCGTCGCCTGCCCAAGCCGGTGGTGGCGATGGTGGCGGGCTATGCGATCGGCGGCGGCCATGTGCTGCACCTCGTCTGCGACCTCACCATCGCCGCCGAGAATGCGCGCTTCGGCCAGACCGGCCCGCGCGTCGGCAGCTTCGACGCCGGCCTCGGCGCCGGCCTGATGGCGCGCACCATCGGCATGAAGCGCGCCAAGGAAATCTGGCTGCTGTGCCGCCAGTATGACGCGCAGACCGCGCTCGACTGGGGTCTCGTCAATGCCGTCGTGCCGCTGGAAAAACTGGAAGAGGAAACGGTGACCTGGTGCCGCGAAATGCTCCAGCATTCCCCGACCGCCATGCGCATGCTCAAGGCCGGCTTCAATGCCGATACCGACGGGCTGGCTGGCATCCAGGAACTCGCCGGGCAGGCCACCGGCCTGTTCTACATGACGGCCGAGGGGCAGGAAGGTCGCAACGCCTGGCTCGAAAAGCGTCTGCCGAACTTTTCTAAATATCGCCGACGGCCTTGATCCGGGCGCAGCTTCACCCCTACTGCCTGCCGCTCAAGCGGCCCTGGGTGGCTGCCCGCAGCACCCTGCGCGAACGGCGCGGCGCACTACTGGAGCTGACCGACGCCGAGGGTTATACCGGCTGGGGCGACTGTGCACCGCTACCGAGCGGCGGTGATCCTGCACCGATCCTCGCCGTACTGGCCGATTATTGCCGCCGTCCCGCCAGCGCCGACTTTTCCACGCTGCCCCCCGAGGTCCGCTGGGCCATCGAAACCGCCGCGGCCGATTGCGCCGCGCAGCGCGCCGGCCTGCCGCTCTATCGTTATCTCGGTGGCCAGGTGGCTAGCGTGGTCATCAACGCCGCCCTCGGCCCGCTCGACGATGCCTGTGTCGACCGCGCCTTGGCGTCTGTTGAGCAGGGCTTCACCATCGGCAAGGTCAAGGTCGGGGTGGCGCCGGCCGATGAGGAGTTGGCCCGGCTGCACGCCCTCGCCGAGGCAACGCAAGGCCGGCTGCGGCTGCGGCTCGATGCCAATCGCGCCTGGCCTGAGGAGACGGCGACGCGTTTTCTGACCGGCATCGCCAACCTGCCCATCGACGGCGTCGAAGAACCGCTGGCGACACCGGATATCGCATCACTAGCCTGCCTGCAGGCGTCGCTGCCCTTCGCCATCGCCATCGACGAATCGCTATTGCAACTCGGCGTGGCGGAGCTGATTGCCGCCCGTGCCGTGCGCCGTTTCGTTGTCAAGCCAGCGCGCCTTGGCGGGCTGGCGGCGACGCAGGCCATCGCCCGGCAGGCAGCCGAAGCCGGCATCGAACTGGTGCTGACTTCGGTGGTCGATTCTGCCATTGGCGTGACGGCCGCCGCGCATCTGGCCGCCGCGCTGTGTCCCGGTCTTGCCCACGGCCTCGGCACCAGCACCTGGCTGGCCGAGGATGTGGCGGTTCCTTCGCCCATCGTCGCCGGCCGCCTCCAGTTGGGCAACTCACCCGGCCTGGGAATCCGCCCGTAGAATCCGCCCATGTTGCCGATTCACGCTTGGCTGCGCCGCGCCGATCCGCGTACCGCAGCTCTCATCCTGCCCGACGCGACCCAGTGGTCCTGCGGCGAACTCGCCGTCATGGCCGGCCATGGTCAGCGCCGCAGCCTGCAGGTTCTGGAAGGCGACACCAGCCAGCTGGCGAGGGGGCTGGTGGCCGCCGCCCTGAACGGCGCAACCGCCTTGCCCGTCCCGCCGGGTTTCGACCCCGCCCAGCGCCAGGCCTTGCTCGATCTTGCCGCAGCGGCGGCCAGACCCGCGCTTGCCTTGATCATCGCCACCAGCGGCAGCAGCGGCGTTCCCAAGGGCGTGTGCCTGCCCTGGCGTGCGGTGGCCGCGGCCAGCCGCATGAGCCTGCGGGTGCTCGACTTCAAGGCCGGTGATGCCTGGCTGGTCTGCCTGCCGCTGCACCACATCGGTGGGGCGATGATCCTCTATCGCTGCCTGCGGGCCGGTGCGACCGCCGTGGTGCATGAGGGCTTCGATACTGCTGCCGTCGGGCGCGACCTGGCGCGACGGCGCATCACCCATCTCTCGCTGGTGCCGCCGATGCTGGCGCGGCTGCTCGATGCCGCCGTCCCGCCGACGCCGACTTTGCGCTGCGTGCTGGTCGGTGGCGCGGCACTGACGCAAGCGCTCTACGCGCGTGCCGTCGCGGCCGGCTGGCCAGTCTGCCCGACCTACGGCATGACGGAAACCTGCGCCCAGGCGACGGTGAACCTGCGCCCCGGCGCTGATTGGCAGGAAGGCGATGTCGGCCGGCCGCTGCCCGGCGTGCGCTGCACGCTGGCGGAGGACGGCACCGTGAAGATCGCCACCCCCGCGCGCATGCGCGGCTACCTTGGCGCTACAGGGCAGTCCCATGAGTGGATCGCCACCCAGGATCTCGGCCGCATCGAAGCGGACGGCCGCGTCCGCATCCTCGGCCGCGCCGACGAGATGCTGATTTCGGCCGGAGTGAACGTGCATCCGCTCGAAGTCGAATCGCGGCTGGCCGCCTGCCCGGGCCTGCGCGAGGCGGGGGTGACCGGCATTGCCGACCCGGTGTGGGGCGACGTGATCGTCTGCGCCTACGAGGGCGAACCGGTCGAGGAAGCGGTCGCCGACTGGTGCCGCGAACATCTGCCGAGCAGCCGCCGTCCGCGCCGCTTTTTGCGGGTTGTGCGCCTGCCGCGCACCACCAGCGGCAAGCTCGATCGCCGGGCGCTGCCGGCGCTGTGGAGCCCCCTGCCATGATTGACTGGCAGGACATCGCCACCCGCCTTGCCGGCCTCGCCAGCCCGGCCGAGAGTGCGCGCCGCTGTCGCCTGCTGAGCCTGACGCTGCCCTTGCGCCGCTGGCCGGATCTGGCCTTGTCGAACGACGGCGACTGGTGCTACTGGCAGCGGCCGGACCGCGGCCTGCGCATGGTCGGCAGCGGCCGCGCACTGGCCGTGACCAGCGAGGGCACGAGCCGCTTCGCTGCCCTGCACGCCATGCAGCGCAGCCTGCTCGCCGATTGGCGCCATGTGGCCGAGGGCGGGCAAGTTCCTCCCGCACCGCTGGCCTTCACCGGCTTTGCCTATGCGCCGCAGGGCGACGGTCCGCTGCCCAATGCCAGCCTGTGGGTGCCCGAACTGCTACTGCGCGAGTGTGACGGTATCTGCTGGGTTACCCTGTCCTGCGAGGCCAACCAGATCGAAGCCGCGCCGGCCCGCTGGCGCGGCCTGTGGCAGGCACTGCGGGCGAAGCGGCGCAGCCGGACGGCCAGCTGCTACCAGGCGCTGCGCAATCCGCTCGAAGACGAGGCCTTCCGGGCGCGCGGCCGTGCCGCCCTGCGCGCCATTGGCGCCGGCCAGGTCGACAAGCTGGTGCTGACGCGCGCGCTGCGTCTCAAGGCTGCCGTCCCCGCCATGGCTTGTGCCGTGCTCGATGCCCTGGCGGTGCGGCACCGTGCCTGCGCCACCTTCGGTGTCGCCGGCAACGGCAAGGTCTTCCTCGGCTCTTCGCCGGAAACCCTGCTCGCGCTTAGCGGCAGTCGGGTCACCGTCGATTCGCTGGCCGGGACGGCCTGGCAGGAAGCGGCGATGCTGCTGGGCGACGACAAGAACCGCCGCGAGCACGATTTCGTCACGCGGGCGATCAGCGCAGCCCTGGCCACCCTGTGCCACGACATCGTGGTGCCTGAGGCGCCGGAGGTTTTCCGCATCAACGCGCTGACGCACCTGCGCCGGCGCGTCACCGCCAGCCGTCCGCCCGACGTTTCCGTCTTCGACATCGTCACGCGCCTGCACCCGACGCCGGCGGTCGGCGGCACGCCCACCGCCGCAGCCATCGACTGGCTGGCCCAGCATGGTGACCGGCGCGACGTCTGGTATACCGGCGGCATCGGCTGGATCGACGCGGCTGGCGCTTGCGACATCGTCGTCGCCTTGCGCTGCGGCCTGCTCGACGGCCACGAGGCGACGCTCTACGCCGGCGCCGGCTTCGTCGAGGGTTCCGACCCCGAGCAGGAGCTCGCCGAGACCGAAGCCAAGTTCTCCGCCATGCTCAGTGCACTGGTGGCCTGCCCGGAAGAATGCCGGGTGTGCAACGCGGCATGAACATCGGCGCTGCCAACCTGGCCTGGGCCGACGCCTTAGTCGCCCATCTGGCGGCCGCCGGGTTACAGCACGTTGTGCTGGCGCCCGGTGCGCGTTCCGCGCCGCTGGCGCTGGCCTGCCTGCGCCGGCCCGAACTGTCCTGCCATGTGATCAGCGACGAACGCGCGGCCGGTTTCTTCGCGCTGGGCATCAGCCGCGCGACGGGCTACCCCGCCGCCGTCCTGAGCACCTCGGGCACGGCCGCCGCCAACCTGCTGCCGGCGGTGATGGAGGCGAATCTCGCCGGCGTGCCCCTGCTGGTGCTGACCGCCGACCGGCCGGCCGGTGCCTGCGGCTGGGGCGCCAACCAGACCGTGGACCAGACCAAGCTTTATGGCAGTCAAGTGCGGGCCTGTCATAGCTTGTCGCAACCGCTGGGCGAACCCAAAGCGGATTATCTGCGTGCGCTGGCGGCACGCCTGCTGGCCGATTGTCGCGGGCCGCTGCCCGGTCCGGTGCATGCCAACCTGCCCTTCGCCGAACCCCTGGTGCCGGAGACGATTCCCGCGCCGCCCCCCCTGCCGGTGCCGGTCGAACTCTCCAGTCCTTCGCCCGGCCAGCCGGACGGCGCCACGCTTGCGGCTCTGGCAGCGCGGCTGGGCAGTGGTCCGGGGATGATCGTCTGCGGCGCGGGCGACGCTCCGCCCGGCTTTGCCGAGGCGTTGTCCTTGCTGGCAGAGAAACTCGATGCGCCGATCCTCGCCGAACCGCTGTCGAATCTCCGTTTTGGCCCGCATGACCGCCGCCGTATCCTCGCGCATCAGGCGCGTTTCCTGCGGCAGGACAGTCTGCCGGCACCGGCCTGGGTGCTGCGTTGCGGGGCATTCCCGGTCTCGCGCGTGCTCGAACGCTGGCTGGCGCGGCAGACGGGGGCGCATCACGTCCTGGTTGCTGCGCCTGGCCGCTGGCCCGACCCGCTGTGGCGCAGCGATACGGTGGTGCAGGGTGACGCCCTGGCCGTGGTCGAGGCCTTGTCTGCGCGGGTCGGTGCCGCACCAGCGGAACAGTGCGCCGCCTGGCAGCGTGCCGAGGCCGCCGCTGCCGAAGATGCTGCCCGGCTTGGTGCGTCCGCCCCGCTCTTCGAAGGCAGCGCGGTGCGCGAACTCTTTGCCGCCCTGCCCGCAGGGGGCCACTGCTTCGTCGGCAATTCGCTGGCAATCCGCGCCGTCGATGCCTTCAGCGGGACCGGCGCCAAACCCCTCCATCTCCATGCCAATCGCGGCGCCTCCGGCATCGACGGCAACCTCGCCACGGCGGCCGGCATCGCGACGGCACGCGGCGCGCCCACCGCCGTGCTGGTCGGCGACCAGACGGCGCTGCACGATTGCGGCAGCCTCGCCGTGCTGGGCGGGCGCGACATCGTCATCGTGGTGCTCGACAACGCCGGCGGCGGCATCTTCGACCATCTGCCCGCGCTGGCCGGCGTGCCTGCGGAGTTGCTTGCGCGCGGCTGGACCGCGCCGCCGCCGGTGGATTTCGTCGCGCTCGGCCAAGCGTTTGACCTGCGTACCGCCGTGGCCACCGATGCCGCATCCTTGCGGCCGGCGCTTGACGACGCCTTCGCGGCCGGCGGTCCCTGGCTGATCCGCGCCGTGATCGATCGCGCCGCCAGCCGCGCCAGTTTCGCCTCCTGAAAAAGTCGACGCTGGCGGGACGGCAGTTAGCCTGGCGTTTTGAACCTATTGCTTGGCCGCTGGTTTAGCGAAATGCGCGTCGAGTTCATCCAGCAATTTCAAGCCCAGCGCCGGGTAGCCCTCCTTGGCCATGAGCTCGAATTGCACGGCAAGGTCATGCTGCGTCAGCGCAATGGTTGCCAGATCGTCCAACAGACGATTCACACTGGTGCTGCGGCTGCTCGCCAGTTGTTTCAGGCGGGCGTGTTTCTCGTCGGGAATGCGCAGGGTCACCACAGACATCAGACATCCTCCTTTAGTAATTCTGCGGGAGCGCAAATCCGCAGGGATGGAAAGCGCATCTGTGCTTGGGAAAAATCCTTGACGTTATGTGTCACGATCGCCTTGGCTCCCGCCGCGATGGCCAATTCGATGACATGGTTATCCGCCTCGTCACGCAAGTTAGGTCGCCACAGATAGTAAATCTCCGTTTTTCGACACACCGACATGAAGGCCACCAGCAAGGCGTGGCGTTGCCCGGCGTTCAGGACACAGCCCGCGAACAAGGCTTCGCGGGCCATCACATCGCGGTACTCGGCAAACAGGGCCAGCGACATGGCGGGCTGGTAACGCTTGCTCAGGCAGCGCCGCACAATTTCCCGCTCTGCACCGCTGTCGCTGAGCAAGGCCGCAACAAACACATTCGTATCGATCACCACATTCATGCGATAAATGCTATCACCTGAGATAGCACCATACAATGAGTTTTATGCCGGCGGGAGGTAATTTTACGTTGACGTTAACGTCAACGTCAGCCAGAATCACACGCTTTGCGATAAGCTCGCCAAAGACCTTTCCCGGAGTCCACCATGTCCGCTCACACCAAGCCTGCTCCCTACAAACCCAAGCACAAGGTGCGTTTCGTTACAGCCGCGTCGCTGTTCGACGGCCACGACGCTTCGATCAACATCATGCGGCGCATCCTGCAATCCACCGGCGTCGAGGTGATCCACCTCGGCCACAACCGCTCGGTGCAGGAGGTGGTGAATGCGGCCTTGCAGGAGGATGTACAGGGCATCGCGCTGACCTCCTATCAGGGTGGCCATACCGAATATTTCAAGTACATGATCGACCTGCTCAAGGCGGGCGGCGGTAGCGAGATCAAGGTCTTCGGCGGCGGCGGCGGGGTGATCGTGCCGGCCGAACTCGAGGAGCTGCACGCCTATGGCGTGACGCGCCTGTATTCGCCCGAGGATGGTGCCCGGCTCGGACTGCAAGGGATGATCGACGATGTGGTGCGGACCAGCGATTTCGACCAAGCGGCGGGTGCCACCGTGTCTGTCGAGGATCTGCGTGGCGGCAACCATCGTTTGTTGGCGCGGGCGATCACGCAACTGGAGAACGATCCGCAGGGTGCGCTGGCCCAAGCCATCCGTTCTGCTGCCGTCCCGCCAGCGCCGACTTCGTGCGCCGTCCCGCACGTTCCTGTTTTGGGGATAACGGGCACCGGCGGCGCGGGCAAGTCCAGTCTCACCGACGAGCTGATCCGCCGTTTCCGCTTGGATCAGGAGGACAGCCTCAAGATCGCCATCATCTCGATCGACCCGTCGCGCAAGAGAACCGGCGGCGCGCTGCTCGGCGACCGCATCCGCATGAACGCCATCGAGCACCCGAACATTTTCATGCGCTCGCTGGCGACGCGCGATACTGGCAAGGAAATCTCTGCCGCGTTACCCGAGGCGATTGCCGCCTGCAAACTGGCCGGCTTCGATCTGGTGGTGGTCGAAACCTCCGGCATCGGCCAGGGTGATGCCGCCATCGTGCCGCACGTGGATGCTTCGCTCTACGTGATGACGCCCGAGTTCGGCGCGGCCTCGCAGCTGGAGAAGATCGACATGCTCGACTTCGCCGACTTCGTCGCCATCAACAAGTTCGACCGCAAGGGCGCCGCCGACGCGTTGCGCGACGTGCGCAAGCAATACCAGCGCAACCGCGAGAAGTTCGGTGAGGCTGCCGAGTCCATGCCGGTGTTCGGCACGCAGGCCTCGCGCTTCAACGACGACGGCGTGACCGCGCTCTACCAGTGCATCGCGACGCATCTGCAAACCAAGGGCCTGCAACTCAAGCCCGGCAAGCTGCCGAAAGTGGAGACGCGGCAGTCATCGCAAAGCCGGGCCATCGTGCCGGGCAGCCGTGTCCGCTACCTCGCCGAAATCGCTGACAGCGTGCGCAGCTATCACCGGCACGTCGACGTGCAGGTGACGGTCGCCCGCGAACGCCAGAGCCTGCGAACGTCGCAAGCCATTTTCGCCGGTTGCGGCAAGCCCGCCGGGGATTTCGACGAACTGATCACCTGGAAGGATGGCCAGCTCGACCCGAAGGCCAGGAAGCTGCTCGACCTGTGGCCGGCCACCGTCAATGCCTATAGCGGCGACGAATACGTGGTGAAGATTCGCGACAAGGAAATCCGCACCGGCCTGACCTCCGCAACCCTGTCCGGTACCAAGATCAGGAAGGTCGTGCTGCCGAAGTTCGGCGACGAAGGCGAAACCCTGCGCTACCTGATGAAGGAAAACGTGCCGGGCAGCTTTCCCTTCACCGCCGGCGTGTTCGCCTTCAAGCGCGAGAACGAAGACCCGACGCGCATGTTCGCCGGCGAAGGCGATGCCTTCCGCACCAACCGCCGCTTCAAGAAAGTCTCGGCGGGCATGCCGGCCAAGCGCCTGTCCACCGCCTTCGACTCGGTGACGCTGTACGGCTGTGATCCCGATGAACGGCCCGATATCTACGGCAAGATCGGTAATTCCGGCGTGTCGATCGCTACGCTCGACGACCTGAAGGTACTCTACGACGGCTTCGACCTGTGCGACCCGGCCACCAGCGTGTCGATGACCATCAACGGCCCGGCCCCGATCGTCCTGGCGATGTTCTTCAACACCGCCCTCGACCAGCAGATCGCCAAGTTCAAGGCCGACAACGGCCGCGAGCCGACCGAGGACGAGGCCGACAAGATTCGCGAATGGGTGCTGGCCACCGTGCGCGGCACGGTGCAGGCCGACATCCTCAAGGAAGACCAGGGCCAGAACACCTGCATCTTCAGCACCGAGTTCGCGCTGAAGATGATGGGCGACATCCAGGAATTCTTCGTGCATAACCAGGTGCGCAATTTCTACTCGGTGTCGATCTCCGGCTACCACATCGCCGAGGCCGGCGCCAACCCGATCTCGCAGCTCGCCTTCACGCTCGCCAACGGTTTCACCTACGTCGAAAGCTACCTCGCGCGCGGCATGCACATCGACGACTTCGCGCCCAACCTGTCGTTCTTCTTCTCGAACGGCATGGATGCCGAATACTCGGTGATCGGCCGCGTCGCCCGCCGCATCTGGGCCGTGGCGATGAAGAACAAGTACGGCGCCAACGAGCGCTCGCAGAAGCTCAAGTACCACGTGCAGACCTCGGGCCGTTCGCTGCACGCGCAGGAGATGGCTTTCAACGACATCCGCACCACCTTGCAGGCGCTGATTGCTGTCTACGACAACTGCAATTCACTGCATACCAACGCCTACGACGAAGCGATCACCACACCGAGCGACGAATCGGTGCGCCGCGCCATGGCGATCCAACTGGTCATCAACCGCGAATGGGGGCTGGCCAAGAACGAAAACCCCAACCAGGGCGCCTTCATCATCGATGAGCTGACCGACCTGGTCGAGGAAGCGGTGCTCAAGGAGTTCGAGGCCATCGCCGAGCGCGGCGGCGTGCTCGGCGCGATGGAGACCGGCTACCAGCGCGGCAAGATCCAGGAAGAGAGCCTTTACTACGAGCACAAGAAGCATGACGGCTCGCATCCGATCATCGGCGTGAACACCTTCCGCAACCCGCAGGGCGATGTGCAGCCCACCGTCGAACTGGCGCGTTCCACCGAGGAGGAAAAACAGTCGCAGATCAAGCGCCTGCGCGACTTCCAGTCACGCAACGCGGCGGCCTGCGGCCCGATGCTGGCGAAGCTCAAGCAGACGGTGATCGACAACGGCAACGTCTTCGCCGTGCTGGTCGATGCCGTGCGCGTCTGCTCGCTCGGCCAGATCAGCGGCGCGCTTTACGAGGTGGGGGGGCAGTACAGAAGATCAATGTAATAGTCGGCGCCTGAAGCTGCGCGTAGCGGAGGGGGACCCGCCGCAGGCGGGGGCGCAGCGGCCACGCGCAGCGCCGGGACGGCGGTTTGCGAACCAAACCTTCCGCTGGGAAGAATCAGAAGCGGCCACTCAACAGAGAAGTAATGCGCGCTGTGCTTACGAACTCCAGTGCATATTTAAACCCGTGCATTTAGCGGCAATACTTGAGCCACCGATGAATCAACCAATTCAGAAACGGCATCAAACAATGACCAGAGCGCGACCTCGAAGCGTTCCTTCTTGTCTGGGTAGTTGTGAAGCCCAGAATGCACTGAAGCGACCCATGCATCAATGCGATCTTGAAGCCCAGTAGGCTCGCTCTGGTGAGCAATGTCGTTTCGCATCTTGTTGAGCTTCTTTAACGCGCTCCAGAGCCATGGCTCAAAATCATGCGGGAAAAATGACTGAGCCAAGCAGATGCATTGATGACATTCAAGACGCCCATCAACAATGGCGGCCGGATTACGCAGCCGCCTATCAATCAACAATCGAACTTGTTCCTCTATGAGGATATGCCCTTTGAGCAAGACCAGGTCGGTGTCTTTGCCATGCGGCAGTATCTTGAGAAAGCGTGTAAATGCTTCCAGTTGACGGTCTGTCACTTCGCGTGAAACAGTCAAGGTGCCCCCTTAACCCATGGTGGACTTTTTAGTCGCATCCCTTAAAACCCTTCTGCTGACAGACATGCGCCATCTGCTGTATCTGCGAGATTTGATTCTGGTTTAGCCGTTTAGCAATTATGTCGCGGTTCTTAACCGCAGTTGGATTGCCCGACAATGCACTTAGAAATAGCCAGAGGTAAGCGCGCTGATAATCCAGCGCGACACCTTGCCCATGACCATACATGACGCCTAAATTGTACTGAGCGATCGCATCCCCTTGCTTTGCTGCCAGTTGATACCAGTTAAGTGCTTGTTGGTAGTCGCGCGCAACGCCTCGCCCTTCAGCATACATAAAGCCGAGATTTAGCTGCGCGCGCGCAACGCCCTGCGCCGCAGCTAGTCGGTACCACTTGAGCGTTTGTGCATAGTCCTGCGCAACACCCCATCCGTTAGAGAACAATAGACCGACATTGAATTGTGCCAACTTGTGCCCTTGCAGTGCTGCCAACCGATACCACTTGAATGCTTCTGCGTAGTCCTGGCCGACTCCATTCCCTTCCGCATACATCACGGCGAGATTATGTTGCGCCATTGCATCCCCATTATCTGCAAGTGTTCGCGTGATTCTCAATGCGCTGGCGTAGTCTCCTCGCTCATAGGCGGAAGTGGCGTCGTCAGATAAATTGGCATATGTCTTACCAGCACAAAACAGCACCGAAATCATCCCCGCTATTAGCAACAGTCTCAAAATATACCTCCGCAAAATGATTGTGCTATCTCAGGCAATTGCCACGATCAATATTTAACGACTATTTACATTATCAAAGGGGCCAGGCTCATATTTGCGCCAGCGGCCAAGCTAAGAAACGCCGATAGCATACATGTTGTGCAACCGATTGTCCTCTTCGGAGCAGAATGATTGACAGCCGCTTCTGGCCGACTTCCGTCCCTTGAAAAAGTCGGCGCTGATGGGGCGGCACAGAGTTCTCCGTTACCCCAGCCGGCCGATCTTCACTCGCGCATCTGCGACGTGCTGAGCCAGCGCAACGGCGCAGGGCTGCCAGTCCGCGGAAAACCGCTCATCGCCATGCAGGAGGTCGATGAATGCTTCGGCCAGCACCAGTGCCTGTCGCCAGGTTTCCGTCGGGACGCCCGGATGCAGGCGCGCTGGCGGCAGGCTATCCGGTAGCGCGCCGCTGCCGGCTGGCCGGAAGGCCATCGGCAGCATGTCGTAGATCGGCGCGAGCTGGTACGGGTGGCCATGTTCGCCGACGAAGGACAGGTTGCCGTGGTGCATGTCGGTGTTGCCGATCAGCGTGCCGAAGGCGTACAGCAGCGCGGCACCTGAGGTGGATTCGGCGGTGACGATTCCTTTCGCCGCCAGCCGCCCCGTCAGCGCCGGCCAGGGCGCATTGGCATCCCCGACAAATTCGGCGTCGAGCGCCAGCAGCGAATGCACGGCGCGGCGCCCACTCTGGCCGACGCGGTCGAAGCGCTCGACTTCGAGGAAGCGCCGGCCGGCGACATCGATCAGCCGGGAAGGACAGGCCGGCAGGCCGGCGTCGAGCAGCACTTGCGCGGCGACATGTTCCGCCGCCAGCAGGTCGCGCCAGCGGCGCGTTACCGGGTTATCGGGGTTGGCTGAGGCAGCCGTGAACTTGACCAGGACGTGCCGGTCGGTGAAGGCCACGAACTTGGGCTGCTCGCCGCCGGCCGACGATCCGGGCAGGTCGCCACGTTCCGCCGCTGCGGCGTGCGCAGGGTAGTCGGCGGGATCGACGGGAACGGGGGGAGGCGCATCGATGAAATGTTCGCGGGCCAGGTCGCCCAGCAGGAGATTGCCGACCACATCGTGGCCATGCGCCAGCAGCGCGCGCAGCATGTCCGTGTCCGACCATTCGTTCAGTTGGGGCGACAATCCCAGCGCGGCGGCATGACGCTGCGCGTAGGCACGCCCGAGGAAGCCTTGCGGGCGCATGTCGAGCAACCACCAGGGCAGGCCGTCGCTGTGCAGGCTTGCTCCGTCGTCCTGCCGCATCACGAAACCCTCGGGACGCACGGGCATCAGCACGCCCAGCCGGCGCAGCGTGCCGTCGGCCGCGACGCGATAGACGGGAATATCCGCCAGCCCTCGCCCGGTATCGCGCAGGGCGTATTGAATAGATCGACCCGACTCGATGCGCAGTATCTCCTCGCCCAGCGCCGCGACGGCGCGCGATACCGTCGGCTGGCTGATCTCCATTCTTTCAACGAGTTGGCGTGCTGTCAGCACGCCTTGCCCCAGGCAAAGGCGGAGGCGGTTGGCATGGGATGGCATGGCTGAATAAATAAATGAATAGATAAATGAATAGATTTATGAATTGTATGTGAAGTTCTCCCGGGCGATGCAGAAAAAGTCGGTGCTGGCAGGACGGCGCTACAATGCCGCGCATGTCTCCCCCGCGACCCACTCTGCGCCTCGACACCCTGCCGAAAGCCTATGCCCGCATCCTGATGGCATTGCAGCGGCGGTCCGGGCTGACGCGCGAGGAGATCGCGCAACAGGCCTATGTCGCGCCGACTACGCTGTCCGGCGGCGGCTATTTGCGGCACATGAAGGAACTCGGCCTGATCCACATTTCCGGCTGGCGCCGCAATGCCGCCGGCGCGTTTTCGATCCCGCAGTATTCGACCGGTTGCGCCCATGACTACCCGCGGCCTGCCTCAACGGCTGAAACGCGCGAGGCACCGGGGATGTTCCGTCTGGTTGCGGCGATCGAACGCCATGGGCCGGTGGACTACCGCCAGGCCGCACGGCTGGCCGGCTTGTCGCCCAATACCGTCAAGAATGCCGGATATCTCAAGGCGTTGATTGCGCAGGGCATGGTCTTCGTCGCCGGCTGGCGTCGTGCGCGCAATGGCCCGCCACGGCCCCTTTACGAATTCGGTGCGGGCCCTTCGCTACCGCCACCATCACCGCTCAGCGGGGCGGAAAAGTCACGGCGTCATCGTGAACGGAAGACGGCCACCCAGAGTATCGGCAGCCTCGCCAATCAACTGCGGGCGGCTAGCCGCCCGCTACCACCACGCTGACGAGCGGAAAGGCAATCAGCAAGAGCGTCAGGCCGAGCGCCAGCAGACGGAAGCGCGGCGAACCCTGCCATGCCTGGCGCAAACGGGCCAGCAATGACTTGCGTGGCGGGCGATCATAGGGGTCCAGATGGGGGAAGAGGCCTAGCATGGGCGCCGAATATATCACCTAACTCGCGGGGGGCCAGCCCGGGCGGGAACAGGGTGGAATGCTAGAATTTACCGCTGCTGGAGGTTCGGCCGCCGCCGGACTGTTCATTTCACTCTCGCCTATCGGAAAACCAAGTGACCACCACTCCCGAGCGTATCGTCATCGCCACTCGTGAATCACGCCTTGCCATGTGGCAGGCCGTGCATGTGCAGGGCCTGTTGCAATCCTTGTATCCCGCCTGCCAGGTCGAATTGATGGGCATGACCACGCGCGGCGACCAGATCCTCGACCGGCCGCTGGCCAAGGTGGGTGGCAAGGGCCTGTTCGTCAAGGAACTCGAAACCGCGCTGCTTGAACGCAGCGCCGACATTGCCGTGCATTCGATGAAGGATGTGCCGATGACGCTGGAACCCGAATTCGCGCTGGTGGCGATCGGGCCGCGCGAAGTACCGCTCGACGCCTTCATCTCCAACAAATTCGCCCGCATCGAAGACCTGCCGCCGGGCGCGGTGGTCGGCACCTCCAGCCTGCGCCGCGAAGCGCAGCTGCGCGCCATGTATCCCTATCTCGCCGTCACCAGTCTGCGCGGCAATCTCGACACGCGGCTGCGCAAGCTCGACGAGGGCCAGTACGACGCGATCATCCTGGCGGCCGCCGGCCTGAAGCGTCTTGGGCTCGCCGAGCGCATCCGCTCGACGCTGAGCGCCGAATCCTCGCTGCCCGCCGCCGGACAGGGCGCGCTGGGCATCGAGGCGCTGGCCGACCGTCCCGAAGTGGCTGCCTGGGTGGCGCCGCTCAACGACATGGCGACGGCCGCCTGCGTGCGCGCCGAGCGCGCGGTGTCGCGCGCGCTGGCCGGCAGTTGCGAAGTGCCGCTCGGCGCCTATGGCGAATATGCGGATGGCACACTGCGCCTGCGCGGCCTGGTGGCGACGCCGGACGGCACGCGCATCGCCCGCGCCGAGCATGCCGGTCCGGCCAGCGATCCCGAAGCCCTGGGCCTCGCGCTGGTGGCCGATCTGCGCGCGCAGGGCGCCAACGAAATCCTTGCCGCGCTTGGCTGACACCCCACAAAACTCGGCGCTGGCGGGACGGCATATCGTCGTCACCCGACCGGCGGGGCAGGCGACTCATCTCGCCACGGCCCTGTTCGATCTGGGCGCCCATCCGGTGCTGTTTCCGGTCTTGGCCATCGCCGATCTGGCCGATCCCACGCCCATCCTCGATGCGGCAATCCGCCTCGATCGCTACGACTGGGCGATGTTCGTCAGTCCGAACGCCGTCGATAAGGCGCTGGCCGCGATCCTGGCGCAGCGGCAGTGGCCGGCCAGCGTGCGCGTCGCCACCGTCGGCCATAGCAGCGAGCAGGCACTGGCCCGTCATGGTCTCACCGAGGTGCTGGCGCCGCAGGAGCGGTTCGATTCGGAAGCCCTGCTCGAACTGGCACCCTTCCAGAATATGACCGGCCAGCGCGTGATTATCTTTCGCGGCGACGGCGGCCGCGAACTGTTCGGCGATACGCTGAAAACGCGTGGCGCGGAAGTGGACTACGTCACCTGCTATGCCCGTGCGAAACCGACCACCGATCCGGCACCCCTGCTCAAGCTGTGGAACGACGGCCGGCTCGATGCCGTGACACTCACCAGCAGCGAAGGCCTGCGCAATCTTTACGAGATGGTGGGCAAGCTCGGTCAGGGCTGGCTCAAGCGCACGCCAACTTTTGTTCCCCATGCGCGTATCGCTGAGCAGGCGCGCGACCTCGGATTGCACAATGTCGTCCTGACCGGGGCGGCCGATGCTGGCCTGCTGGCCGGTTTGCAGACGTATTTTTCCGCGCCATGACTGAAGACCACTCCGCCGGACCATCGGCCGTGACAACGCCGTCGCGTCGCACCTGGCCGCGCAGCCTGCGCTCCCCGCTGGCGTGGCTGGTCGGGCTGCTGTTCGTCGCCATCGGGGTCTTGCTCTGGCTGGTGTGGCTGGGCAGTGAGCGCCTTGATGCGACCCGGCAGGAACTGTCGCGCCGCCTGACCGACAGCGACACGACGCAGCGCGAAGTGCAGGCGGGGGCACGACAGAATCGCGAAGCGCTCGATGCCCTGCAGGCCAAGGTGGGCGCGCTGGATGCCGGCTTAGCCGAGATGCAAAGCCAGCAGCTGGCGCTGGAGGCGATGTATCAGGAGTTATCGCGCGTGCGCGATGACCGCCTGTTTGCAGAGATCGAACAGACCGTTGCCATCGCTGCCCAGCAGTTGCAACTGGCCGGCAATGTCGAGGCGACGCTGATCGCCCTGCAGGGGGCGGAAGCACGACTGGCGAAGAGCGCCCAGTTCCTCAGTCTGCGCAAACTGATTGCGCGCGATATCGAACGGCTCAAGTCCTTGCCGACAGCCGATGTAGCAGGCATTGCCTTCAAGCTGGATGGCATTCTCGGTAGCGTGAACAGCCTGCCGCTGGCCTTCGAGCAACGTCCGGAACGCTCAAGGGCGGAGCGCCCGGCCAATGGCGATGTGCCGGCATCTGCCGAATGGCGTTCGATCGCGAACGCCTGGCTGGCGGAACTGTGGCAGGAGCTGCGGCAACTGGTGCACATCGAGCGCATCGATCGGCCCGATCCCGGCCTGCTCGCCCCGCGCGAGGTGTTTTTCCTGCGGGAAAATCTGCGCCTGCGCCTGCTCTCGGCCCGCCTCGCGCTACTGGCGCGCGATGGCCGCAGTTTCCAGAGCGATGTCACACAGGCCAGCGCCTGGATCGATCAGTACTTCGATCCACGGGAGCCGGCCGTGGTTGCAGCACAGGCGACGTTGCGGAAATTGGCTGGCCTCGATGTGATGCGCGAACCCGCCGACCTCAATGAAACGCTCGCGGCATTGCGCAATTTAAAATTCACGCGCGAGCGTGGCGACCGCAGCGCGGAGCGCTAGCACGACGCCATGCGCTCCCTGTTCTGGCTGCTGACTCTTGCGGCACTGGCGATCGGTCTGGCACTGCTCGGTCGCCTGTCCGATGGCTATGTGCTGTGGGTGGTACCACCGTGGCGTGCCGAAATTTCCTTCAACTTGTTCGTGCTGGCGCAACTGGCCATGCTCGCCGTGGTCTATCTGCTGTTGCGCACGGTGGTCAATACCCTCAACCTGCCACGTGTCGTCGGCGAGTTTCGCGCGCGCCGCGCGCGTTTGCGCGACGAGCAGGCCGCGACTGAGGCCTTGCGCTTCTATTGGGAAGGGCGTTATGGTCATGCGCTGAAGAGCGCCGAAAAAGTCGGCGCTGGCGGGACGGCAGCAGGCATCGCGGCACTGGCCGGCCTGCAGGCAGCGCATGCCCTGCGCGACAACACGCGCATCGCCTCCTGGCGCGCCCATGCGGAAGCACTCGATGCCAGCGGCTGGCGCACGGCGCGGCTGATGGCCGAAATGCGCATCGCACTGGATCTGCGCGATTTCACGGCGGCACAGGCAGCGCTGGAGCAACTCGGGGTCAAGGAGCGCCGGCAAATCTCGGCGCAGCGCCTGGCCTTGCGCCTGGCCCAGGGCAGAGGTGACTGGGTGGAACTGCTGCGCCTGGCGCGCCAGCTCGAAAAACATGGCGCCCTAACGGGTGAGCAGGCCTGGCCGTTGCGGTTGCGTGCGCAGCTGGCCACACTCGATACCCTGCAGGATGACCCGGCACAATTGATGAAGCACTGGCAGACCATGACGGCGGACGAACGCGCCGATGGGCAGATCGTGCAGCGGGCAGTGCGGGTGCTGACCGCCGCTGCTTCCTGCGAAGAAAGCGCCCAGCTCATCGAAGATCATCTCGACGAACATTGGGATTCGTCATTGCTGGACCACTATGCCGGTTGTAGCGGCGGGGATGTGCTGCGCCGCATCGCGCATGCCGAAAAATGGTTGACCGAGCATCCCCAGGATGCCGAATTGCTGTTGGCGCTGGGCCGGCTGTGCGTGCGCCAGCAACTATGGGGCAAGGCGCAAAGCTATCTGGAAGCGTCGCTGGCGGTGAAGGAAACTCGCGCCGCTCATGTCGAACTGGCGCAACTGCTGGATCGGCTCGAAAAGTCGGCGCTGGCGGAACGGCATTATCGTGCCGCTGCGCTGTTATAGCCAGTCGCGCGGCGGCAGGAAGTCGGTGTAGAGCTTTTCCTCCCGGCTACCCGGCACGGGATGCCAGTCGTAGCGCCACTTGACCACCGGCGGCATGGACATCAGGATTGCCTCGGTGCGGCCACCCGATTGCAGGCCGAACAGCGTGCCGCGATCCCACACGAGATTGAATTCGACGTAACGGCCGCGCCGGTAGGCCTGGAAGTCGCGCTCGCGCTCGCCGTAGGGCGTGTCGCGGCGTTTGTCGCAGATCGGCAGGTAGGCATTGAGGAAGCCGTTGCCGACGCCTTGCGTCAGCGCGAAACACCGCTTGAAGCCGCCTTCATTGAGATCATCGAAAAAGATGCCGCCGATGCCGCGCGGCTCGTTGCGGTGCTTGAGGAAAAAGTACTCGTCGCACCAGCGCTTGTAGCGCGCATGCAGGTCGGCGCCGAAGGGTGCGAGCATGTCGCGGCAACTGCGGTGGAAATGCACCACGTCCTCTGCGAACCCGTAGTAGGGCGTGAGATCGGTGCCGCCACCGAACCACCAGACCGGCGCTTCGCCGTCCTTGCTGGCGATGAAGCAGCGCACGTTCAGGTGCGTGGTGGGGCAGTAGGGGTTGCGCGGATGCAGCACCAGCGACACGCCCATCGCTTCCCAGCGCCGGCCGGCCAATTCCGGCCGGTGGGCGGTGGCCGTGGCGGGCATCGCGTCGCCGGTGACATGGGAAAAATTCACGCCGCCGCGTTCGAAGAAATCGCCATCCTCGATCAGCATGGCGGTGGCGCGGCCCCCTTTACCCCATTGGTCGCGACGGAACGGCTGGCCGTCGAAAGCCTCCAGCGTCGCGACGATGTGTTCCTGCAGGCCGGTGAAGTAGGCCTTGACGGCGCCGCTGTCGATCAACGCTTGATCGCCCGGAAGCCGATATCGCGCCGGAACTGCATGCCGTCGAAGCGGATCTCGTCGGCGATCTCGTAGGCGCGTTTCTGCGCGGCACGGACGTTGTCGCCCAGCGCCGTCACGCACAGCACGCGCCCGCCGGTGGTGACAACCAGGCCGTCCTTGAGCGTGGTGCCGGCATGGAAAACATGCGTGTCGGGCTCCGTCTTGCCCAGGCCTTGAATGACGTCACCCTTGCGTGGGTTGTCCGGGTAATCATGGGCGGCCAGCACGACGCCGAGGGCGCAGCGCCGGTCCCAGTCGGCTTCCACTTTGTCGAGGTGGCCGTCGATGGCGGCATCGACGAGCGCGACGAAATCGCTCTTCAGGCGCAGCATGATCGGCTGCGTTTCGGGATCGCCCATGCGGCAGTTGAATTCGAGCACCTTCAGCGTCCCGTCGGGCTTGATCATCAGGCCAGCGTAGAGGAAGCCGGTGAACAGGATGCCGTCCTGCTCCATGCCCCGCAATGTCGGCTGGATCACCTCGCGCATTACGCGCGCATGGATGGCGGGCGTGACCACCGGCGCCGGCGAGTAGGCGCCCATGCCGCCGGTGTTCGGTCCCTCGTCGTTGTCCTTGAGTCGCTTGTGATCCTGGCTGGTGGCAAGTGCCAATGCGTGATGGCCGTCGGCCATGACGATGAAGCTGGCTTCCTCGCCATCGAGAAATTCCTCGATGACGACGCGGCTGCCGGCATCGCCCAATTTGTTCCCCGACAACATGTCGTCGATGGCACGATGCGCCTCGTCGGCGCTTATGGCGACGACGACGCCCTTGCCGGCGGCCAGTCCGTCGGCCTTGATCACGATCGGTGCGCCCTCGGCATCAATGTAGGCATGCGCATCGGCCACATTGGTAAAGGTACGGAACTTGGCGGTCGGGATGTTGTGCCGTGCCATGAACTGCTTGGCGAAATCCTTCGAGCTTTCGAGCTGGGCGGCGGCTTTCGTCGGGCCGAAGATGCGCAGGCCAGCAGCGCGGAAAGCATCGACCACGCCAGCGGCGAGCGGCGCTTCTGGGCCGACTACTGTGGCGTAGATGGCGTTGTCGCGCGCGAAGGCGACCAGGTCATCAATGGCTGCCAGCGGCAGGTTTTCCAGGCCGTCCTCGCGCGCCGTGCCGGCGTTGCCGGGGGCGACATAGATTTTCTGCACGCGCGGCGACTGCGCCAGCCGCCAGGCCAGGGCGTGTTCACGGCCGCCGGAACCGATGACGAGGAGCTTCATTTGGCTTTCTTCCCTTCGAGGTCGGCGGTAAAGCCGATAGGACGTTTTGTTTGCTTTGGAGGTGTCATGAGTTGCCGAATAGCATCAAACACGGCCCCGAATTGCTGGTCGTAACGCTGCTCCAGTTCATCGAGTCTTTGCGCGAGGTCGCGATGTTCGGCGAGGATGCGGCGTAGGCGGACGAAGGCCCGCATGATTTCGATGTTGACTTGAACTGCTCTCTCGCTACGGAGCACGCTGGAGAGCATACCGACACCTTGCTCGGTGAAGGCGTAAGGGGCATACCGAGTTCCCCCACGGTTTGAGGTCACAATTTGTGACCTCAAGTTTTGCCACTCTTCCTTGCCCAACTGAAACGTGAAATCCAGAGGGAAACGCTCAATGTTGCGTTTGACGGCTTGCAGCAGCACCTTGGTCTCAACGCCATAAAGCTGCGCAAGATCGCTGGCGAGCAACACGCGCGACCGCGCAAGGTCAGAATGGACAGTTCGATCTCCGATAGATGGGTAAGCGAGGCCGTCATTGGGCCACTCCCCGCGTTTTCTTCCCGAGATGCTTTTGCAAGGCTTCCTCTATCTGGAGCAATCTAAGAACGGGGTTTTTAAGTTCTTCCGTCTTGCCGCGCGCATACTGACGAAGTTCGTCGATACGGTGCTGAAAATCTTCATTGACGACGAATTCGATTGAAACATCATACTTCGCCAGAATGGCTTCCCCGATTTGTCGGATGTCTCTCTCCTGATTCAGTACCGCGCCTTCCTTCGAGTGCCGAATGATCGGACACCAGAGCATGAAGTGCTGTTTGTAGTCTGGAAAATATTTTTGGGCATATTCAATGTCACGGGAGAACTTTTCAGTCAGTTTGGCGACATTGTTGGGTTGACTGCCTTTCGTGTACAGCAGCCCAGTGACCAGGTGAATGGCGACTTCGCAAACGTAAAGAGAACGCCGGGAGAGGTCGATGCCCACCACATCAATTTCTCCCTGAACATCGGGCGTATAGAGATTCTGCTGCGTGAATTCGCATCTCTTGATGTGCTGAAGGTAGGCAGCAACAAGCTCTTCGCCAATATTCACAAAATCACCGTGCCATGTGAGATTTTGAGACCACGTTTTGTGACCTTAATAATCAATGCCTGAAGTGGCGGAAGCCGGTGAATACCATCGCGATGTTCTGCTCATCGGCGGCGGCGATGACTTCGGCATCACGCACCGAGCCACCTGGCTGAATCACGGCCGTGGCGCCGGCCTTGGCCAGCACGTCGAGACCGTCGCGGAAGGGGAAGAAGGCATCGGAGGCCACGACCGAACCGATGACGGTGAGGCCGTTGTTCTCAGCCTTGATGGCGGCGATGCGTGCGGAGTCGACGCGGCTCATCTGGCCGGCGCCGACGCCGACCGTCATCGCGTCCTTGCAATAGACGATGGCATTGGACTTGACGTACTTGGCAACCTTCCAGGCGAACAGCAGGTCGCGCATTTCCTGTTCGGTCGGCACGCGTTTCGTCACGATCTTGATGTCGGATTGCGTGATGCGCGCTTCGTCGGCTGTCTGCACCAGCAGGCCGCCACCGACACGCTTGAAATCGAGCACGCCGGATGTCCTGCCTCCTTGTGGCAGGGGCACAATCAGTACGCGCAGGTTCTGCTTGGCGGCGAACACGGCACGCGCTTCGATCGTGATTTCCGGGGCGATGATGACTTCGGCGAACTGGCCGGAAACGGCCTCGGCGGTGGCCTGATCAATGGCGCAGTTGAAGGCGATGATGCCGCCGAAGGCCGAGGTCGGATCGGTCTTGAAGGCGCGCCGGTAGGCTTCTTCCGCCGTGGCGCCAAGCGCGACCCCGCAGGGATTGGCGTGCTTGACGATGACGCAGGCCGCAGTTGCGTGACCGGTGCCGTCAAATGCTTTTACGGCTTCCCAGGCTGCATCGGAGTCCGCGATGTTGTTGTAGGAGAGTTCCTTGCCCTGCAGTTGCTGATACGAGGCGATGCTGCCCGCGACGGGCATCGCTTCCTTGTAGAAGGCGGCCTGTTGGTGCGGGTTCTCGCCATAGCGCATGGTGTCGGCTTTGTCGAAGGCCAGTTGCAGACGCTCGGGGAAAACGGCTGGCCGGTTGTCGGCGTCGAGCGCGGTCAGCCAGTTGGCGATGGCGCCGTCGTAGCGCGCGGTGTGCACGAAGGCTTTCTTGGCCAGCGCGAAGCGCGTGGCGTAGGAGATGGCGCCGTTGTTTGCCTTGAGTTCCTCGATGATTCCGGCATAGTCGGCCGGCTCGGTCACCACCGCGCAACCGCCTTGCCCGTCGCCATGATTCTTCGCTGCGGCGCGCACCATGGTCGGGCCGCCGATGTCGATGTTCTCGATGGCGTCGATCAGCGTGCAATCCTTTTTCGCGATGGTCTGCTGGAATGGATAGAGGTTCACGACGACGAGGTCGATGGTCGGGATGGCGTGCTGGGCCATCGTCGCCTCATGTTCCGCATTGCTGCGGATGCCGAGGATGCCGCCATGCACCTTGGGATGCAGCGTCTTGACGCGGCCGTCGAGCATTTCGGGGAAGCCGGTGTAATCGGAGACATCGGTGACGGCGAGGCCGGCGTCGCGCAGCAGTTTGGCGGTGCCACCGGTGGACAGCAGCTTGATGCCGAGGGCGGCAAGCTCGCGCGCGAAATCGACCGCGCCGTGCTTGTCGGAAACGCTGATGAGCGCCTGGCTGACTTTCATGATGATCCCCTCAGGAAATGGTGTGTTCTGCAAGTTTTCTGCGCAGGGTGCTGCGGCTGATGCCGAGCATTTCGGCGGCTGTGGTCTGGTTGCCTGCGGCCTGCTTCATGACAACTTCGAGCATGGGCTTTTCGACGCAGGCGAGCACCATGTCGTAGATCGCATGTGGCGCTTCGCCATCGAGGTCACGAAAGTAGCGGTTCAGCGTGCGGCGAACGCAGTCGGCCAGGTCGGTACTCATGCCGCCTCCATGTAGGTGATCGGGTCGTTGGCACACAACCGGCCGGGTGTGTCGAGGAAGAATTCATCCGTGGCTGCCAGTTGCGCCTCCACGGCTTCAAGCTGATTCATGGCGTGGCGGAACCGCGCCGCGCCGGCAATGCCTTTGGTATACCAGCTGATGTGCTTGCGGGCGATCCTGACGCCGGTGTCCTCGCCATAGAACGCATACAGGTCGGCGAGGTGGGCGCGCAGGATGGTGTGGATCTCGGCAAAAGTCGGTGCCGGCAGGACGGCACCTGTACGGAGGAAGTGTTCGATCTCGCGGAACAGCCACGGCCGGCCCTGTGCCGCGCGGCCGATCATCACGCCGTCGGCGCCGGTGGTGTCGAGTACTAACTTCGCCTTCTCCGGCGACGTGATGTCGCCATTGGCGATGACCGGAATTCTGACGCGGGTCTTGACGTCGGCGATGGTGTCGTATTCGGCGTGGCCGCTGTACTGGTCGGCGCGGGTGCGGCCGTGGATGGCGATGGCGCGCACGCCGGAATCCTCGGCGATATGGGCGATGGCCGGTGCATTCTTGTGCTCGCGATTCCAGCCGGTGCGTAACTTGAGGGTGACCGGCGTGTCGGGAATGGCCGCGACGACGGCTTCGAGAATCTTCGCTACCAGCGGCTCGTTCTGCATCAGTGCCGAGCCGGCCATGACGTTGCAGACCTTCTTCGCCGGACAGCCCATGTTGATGTCGATGATCTGAGCGCCGCGCTCGACGTTGTAACGCGCGGCCTGCGCCAGCAGTTCCGGATCGGCGCCGGCAATCTGCACCACGATTGGCGCGACCTCGCCGCCATGGTCGGCGCGGCGACGCGTCTTGGCGCTGCCGTAGAGCAGGGAATTCGAGGTCACCATTTCCGAAACTGCCAGCCCCGCACCGAGGTTTTTACACAACTGGCGGAACGGGCGGTCCGTCACCCCGGCCATGGGCGCGACGAACAGATTGTTCTTCAGCGTGAAGCCGAGATAGTCCATGGAAGAAAAGCGAGAGGGAGAGCGAAAAACGGGACAGCGATTCTAGCGCTTACCAACCCCGGGCGCCGAACATCATCCGCCGCGCCAAGAACCCTCGTGCCGGCGCGATCAGGTCGAGCGCCAGCAGGCCGGCACCGCGCAGACAGCGCAGGGGAGCGAAATCATTCGAGAACAGGCGCACCAGCCCATCGGTAAAGCCAATTGTGGCCGAGCGGTCGAGGCGGCGGCGGGTCGCGTAAGCGGCCAGCAATGTTGCAGCGCCAGGGTCGGCTGCATCGGTGAGCGTATCGGCCAGTTCGGCGATGTCCCTTAATGCCAGATTGAAGCCCTGGCCGGCGACCGGATGCAAGGTCTGGGCGGCATTGCCGATCCACACCTGGCGGTTGCCGATGGTTGTCTTGCGTACGCGTAGGCCCAGCGGGTAGCACAGGCGCGGCCCGACATGCCACAGCGTGACACGCGAGCCGAAACGCGTCTGCAGCAGGTTGAGGAAGGCTGCGTCGTCGAGCGCGATGATGGACGCGCTTTCAGTCGCCGCGCAGGTAAATACGACGGCATAGTCGTCCTGACATGGTAACAGGGCGAGCGGGCCGGCGGGAGTGAAGCGTTCCCACGCCGTCCCGCCGTGCGGGGTGGTGGCCTTCACGGTACAGATCAGGGCGTGCTGGCCATAGTCGTGGCCCCGGACATTCTCAGTCGTTTCGATGCGGCCTTCGGCATGTACCGTGAGGGTGGCGTCTGGCTGCGCCGGGGCGGGGGTGTTGTCCGTATAGGCGATGTTTGAACCGGCCAGGGCGGTATCGAGCGCGCTGGCGAGATCGCCAGCGGCAAGCACGTAGCCGAGCGCCGGAACCTGCTGTTCCGCAGCGTGAATCAGGGTGCGGCCGAGGCCGCCCTGATGCGAGACATGGATGGTCGTGATCGGCGTGTGTGGAACGCCTCTCCATACGTCGAGGTTTTCGAGGATCAGGCGTGAACCATGCGAGAGGGCGAGGGTGCGCGCATCACTTTTTGCCGCACCGCGCGGACGGGCATCGACGATACGCGCTGCCACACCGCGCTGGTGGAGTGCCAGAGCCAGTGCCATGCCGGCAAGGCCACCGCCGATGATGAGAACCGGCTGGCTCATTTCTTCATCAGGTATTCGATGTCGGCGATGGTCTTCGGTGTATCAGCCGTGAGGATCTCGCAGCCGTCAGCCGTGACGAGGGCGTCGTCTTCGATGCGCACGCCGATGTTCCAGAATGCCTCGGGTACATCCTCCGCCGGGCGGATGTAGCAGCCGGGTTCGACGGTGAGCGTCATGCCGGGTACCAGCTTGCGCCAGTCGCCACCGTGGCGATATTCGCCGGCATCATGCACGTCGAGACCCAACCAATGACTGGTGCGATGCATGTAGAAGCGCTTGTAGCTTTCCGTTTCGATCACGGCGTCGAGGCTGCCTTCGAGCAGTTCCATGTCAATCATGCCCTGCGCCAGTACGCGTACTGCCGCCGTGTGCGGGTCAAGGAAGGATGCCTCGGGCTTGATGGCTGCGACGGCGGCGACCTGCGCATTGAAAACGAGATCATAGACATCCGCCTGCGGCCCGGAGAAGCGGCCATTTACGGGGAAGGTGCGCGTGATGTCGCTGGCGTAGCCGTCCACTTCGCAGCCGGCGTCAATGAGCAACAGTTCACCCTCCCGCAGCATGCGATTGTTGTCGACATAGTGCAACACGCAGGCATTGGCACCACTGGCGACGATGGGTGAATAGGAGGGGGCCTGGCTGCCCTGACGGCGGAACTCGTGGAGGAACTCGGCCTCGACTTCGCATTCGTTTTTTCCGGGTGTCGTGAAGCGCATCGCGCGCCGGTGCGCGGCCCCGGCGATCGCGGCCGCCTTGCGCATCAGGGCGATTTCATGCGCGTCCTTGCCGAGGCGCATGTCGTCGAGTGCGGCGCGTACATCGTGAATCACCGCTGGCGCGCGCTTGCCTGCGCGTGCCTGCGCCCGCACGGCATTCAGCCCGGCGGCGATGCGTACATCCCAGGCGGCATCGTGGCCTATGGAATACCAGAGCGATGGCTGATCGGCGAGCAGTTCGGCCAGCTTGGTGTCAAATTCCTTGATCGAAAAGGCGGCGTCAAAACCGAAACACTCCTGCGCGCCGACGGGGCCATGACGAAAACCGTCCCAGATCTCTTTTTCGATGTCCTTGTCGCGGCAGAACAGGATCGATTGCGCATGCTCGCCAGCGACAAGCACCAGCACAGCCTCGGGTTCGGGAAAGCCGGTCAGGTAATGGAAGTAGCTGTCGGCGCGGTAGAGGAAAGTCGTATCGCGATTGCGCACATGCTCGGGGGCGGTGGGGATGACCGCCACGCCGCTGCCCATGCGGGCGAGCAGGGAATGTCTGCGTTGCAGGAAAGGGTTGTCAGCCATGAAAAGATGCTAGCACGCGTCGCGTAGCTCGGCATCCAGTACGGCGAGGCGTTCCGGCGTGCCGACATCGACCCATCGGCCGGCGTGATGTTCGCCATTGATGAGTCCGGCATCGATCGTTTCGCGCAGCAACGGCGCGAGCTTGGCGGGCTGGCCGCGGGGGATGCCGGCGAAGAGCGCCGGGTGGTAGATGCCGATGCCGCTGAACGTCAATCTTGCCGTCTCGCCAGCGCCGACTTTTCCATCGACCAATGTGAAGTCGCCGTTGGGGTGGTGAGTGGGGTTATCGACCAGCACCAGGTGGGCGAGCGCATTGCCGAGCCGCGCACGTGAAAAATCCCAGTCGCAATAGATGTCGCCATTGACGACGAGGAAAGGATCTTCACCGAGCAATGGCAGGGCGTTGGCAATGCCACCGGCGGTTTCCAGCGCGCCCTGTGGTTCGGCGGAATAGCGGATCGACAGGCCCCATGCAGCACCCGTGCCGAGCAGTGCTTCGATCTGGTCGCCGAGATATGCGTGGTTGATGACGATGCCGCGGAAGCCTGCACGTGCCAGCCGCTCGAGATGCCAGACGATGAGGGGTTTGCCGGCCACCGGCAGGAGCGGTTTCGGCATCCGGTCGGTGAGCGGGCGCATGCGTTCGCCGCGACCCGCAGCCAGGATCATGGCTTTCAATGAGTCGCCTTCAAAACGTGTAGCCCACTTGCGCCTGACGGTTGTCGATCTGGTCAAGCAGGCGCAGCAGGGGTGCCAACTCGACATAGCGTGCACAGGTGGCACCCAGATACTTGGCGACGAGCGGCATGTCCTTGAGATAGCCATCCTTGTCGTCGCGATGAAACAGGCGCGCGAAGATGCCGAGCACCTTCACATGGCGCTGTACGCCCATCCATTCATAGTCGCGGAAGAATTCGCCGAAATCGCTACGCACCGGCAGACCGGCCTTGCGCGCTTTTTCCCAGTAGCGGGCCAGCCAGTCGAGGGTGCGTTCCTCATCCCACTCGACATAGGCATCCTTGAGCAGCGAGACGAGATCGTAGGTGATGGGGCCGTAAACCGCATCCTGGAAGTCGATCACTCCGGGACGTTCACCCGTGACCATCAGGTTGCGCGAGTGGTAGTCGCGATGCACATAAACCGTCGGCTCGGCGAGATTCACTGCGAGGATTTTTTCGAACACCACTGCGAGCGCATTGCGCTGCGTATCGCCGAAGGTGATGGGCACGTGTTTGCCGAGGTACCAGTCGGGGAATAGGTCGAGTTCCCGCTTGAGAACTGCCCGATCGTAGGCGGGCAAAGTGCCGGGACGACTGCTGCACTGGATGTCGATCAATGTGTCGAGCGCGGCCCGGTAAAGATGGTCGGCATCGGCGTTGTCGGCCAGTGCGGCAAGATAGGTGGTCGAACCGAGGTCAGAAAGAAGCAGGAAGCCGTGCTCGATGTCTTGATCCAGCACTGCGGGCACCTGCGTGCCGGCAGCTGCAAACAGTTGCTGGACATGCAGCCATGGCCGGATGTCTTCCCGCTCGGGAGGGGCATCCATCACGATGGCGGTTTCCCCGTCGGCAAAGGATACGCGGAAGTAACGTCGAAAGCTGGCGTCGTTCGAGGCCGGAACCAGAGAGAAGTGGCGCCCCGAACAGCGCTCTTGCAGCCAGTCTTGAATCTGCTTGATCCGCTCCACGTGGGGGATTCCGCCTAGGTGTTAGAATTCCCCAATTCTATCATTGGCTTTGCCTGCGCCCCGGTGCGCGAGGCATACAGGCTGGCAGCGGAGCAGGCGGCGATAATGTCTTCGGCATGGTTGGGACGGAAGGTACAGGCGGTTGGCTTGCTGATACTGGCAAGCGCCGCTTCCGTCGTATTGGCTGCCGAAAGCCTGCCCCCGCTCCGTGTCGATCCCACGTTGTTGGGTGGGTCCCCCATCAAGCCGGCTCCCGTTGTTCCCACAGCCTCGCCAGCCAAGGAAGCCACGCCAGCCAGCACTCAAGGCGATGCGCCTAACCCAGCCGTGACGACCATGCCGGCCAGTCCACGTCCTGGCGTAGAAGTCAAGCCGGTGTCCCCGCCTCCCGTGGCACGCGATCTGGCGACGGCCCCTGCCCCTCGTTCCCAAACTTCGACTGCCGCATCGTCCGACTCTGCGGCAATGCGCACGGCACCGCTATTGCCGGCCACCGCCCTGCTACCGGCAACTGGAGGACCGGCTAAGACTGCCCAGAATCTGCCACCCCTGAGGGTTGATCCGGCCTTGCTCGGGGGTACCGCGCTGGCCCGTCAAGGGGTCAAGCCGGAGATCGCTGAGCCGCCTCAGGTGGCAGAGCGGCCGGATCTTCCTGCCCTGTATTCTGCCCACGTGGCCGCCGGCCTGATTCCACATCCCTCGACGACCCCCATGTCGCACGTCGACAAGAATTCGGCGCCGACCATCGTCGTCGCACGCAGGATCGCCGGGGTCAATGATGTCGAGATGGTGGCTGAGGGCAATGCTGAACTTAACCGGGGCGGGGATTCACTGCGTGCCGACCGCATCATCTACCGCGTCGCCGAGGACGAAATCGAGTCGGTGGGCAATGTGGTGCTCGTCTCACCGGATGCCCGCATCGCCGGGCCGCGTCTGCGCATGCGCATGGAAGAAAGTACCGGCGAGTTCGAATCGCCAGCCTATGCCATCAGAAAGGAGCAGAAGCCCGTCCCTGAGCCTGCCCTGACACTGACCGGCCTGCCGTCGATCACGGATAGCGGCAAGGCGATTGCCAATACGGGAAGATTGATTTCCCTTCCGCCGGTTACGGGCAGCGGAGTTGCCGAGCGCATGGAGTTCCGTGGGGAAGACCAGTATCGCCTCTCCAAGGCAAGCTACAGCACCTGCAAACCGGGGCAGCGCGATTGGGAAATCTACGTCGATGAACTGGACCTCGACTACAACACCGAGGTAGGCAAAGGTCGCGGTGTCACTGTGCGTTTCATGGATGTACCGATTTTCTATACACCCTACTTGAATTTTTCTCTGAACAATGACAGGAAGAGCGGTTTCCTGCCCCCCACGCTCGGCTCGTCGAACAAGAGCGGTTTTGAGGTGGCGACCCCCTGGTTCTGGAACATCGCGCCTGACATGGATGCGACCATCACCCCACGCTACATGACCAAGCGTGGCTTGCAGATGAGTAGCGAGTTTCGCTATCTGCTGGATGACCAACATAATCGGAATACATTGCTGACCAATCCATCATTGAACGGTAATTCGCAGCTAGATAAGGGCACGATCCGACTCGAATATCTGGATGACAACCTGTATGAACGGAAACGCTGGGGCTATTCCGTCATGCATACCCAGAATTTCATTTCGCTGTTGCCAGGTCACACTGTCACAACAATGCTAAACCTGAATGGCGTTTCCGACAGCGACTATTTCAACGACCTGTCCAGTCGCCTCCAGTCGACAACCCTGACTAATCTCAGTAAGGTCGGTTCGGCGACACTCGGTGGGCCTTGGTACAGCGCGGGCGTAACCATGCAGTCCTGGCAGACCCTTCACAAAGAGCAAACACAACAACCCTATCGCAAGCTGCCCGAGGTAAGTGTGTTAGCGAATCGCTATGACCTACCCTTCGGAATGGCGCTTAATTTTCAGGCGAGCTTCGTAGATTTTGACCATCCGGATTATGTCCTCGCCAAGCGAACAGTGATGTACCCCCAACTTTCCTTGCCCTTTAGTACTTCAGCTTTTTGGGTAACGCCGAAGGTGGGTATTCATACAGCCAGTTATTCTCTCGATGGTCAAAGCCGCCCCGATCTAGACTTATTAGATGGCAATGGTCGTCAATATAGAGCTTGGACAAATTATTGGAAGAAAGCACCTGATCAGCAGAGTATTTCTGTGCCGGTTTTCAGTATCGATGGCGGAGTGGTGTTCGAGCGCGATACCCAATTGTTCGGTCAGTCCTACCTCCAGACGCTCGAACCGCGTGCCTTCTATACCTATATCCCCCGTCGCGACCAGAGCCAGATTCCGGTTATGGATTCAAGCGTGATGGACTTCAACTATGCCTCGATGTTCACCGAAAACCGCTATTCCGGCAATGATCGCATCGGTGATGCCAATCAGTTGACCTTGGCGGCCACTTCGCGCATTCTCGATCCGACCAGCGGCGCCGAGGTTTTGCGTGCATTGCTTGGTACGCGCTATTACTTCACCACTCAATATGAAGGCGCATCCATGCCGGGAGAAACCATGCGCTCCGGACGATCAGCGGATCTCCTCGGCTCGCTGGCCGGGCGAGTGACGGAGAATGTCTTTGCCGATACCGCATGGCAGTACAACCCGCGCGATGCCCGCACAGAGCGCTTCAATCTCACTATGCGTTATCGGCCGGAAGCCGGCAAGATCATCAACGCCGGCTACCGCTTTGCGCGCGGCATCTACGATACGGGTACGCAGAAGATTTCCGATATTGACCAGGTTGATATCTCCACCCAATGGCCGCTGTCCGGCGGGTGGTATGGGGTCGGGCGTTACAACTATTCACTGGAGGAAAAACGGGTGATCGAGACGATCGGTGGCCTGGAATACAACGCCGGATGCTGGACTGGCCGCGTTGTTCTCCAGCGACAAGCCACGATCGCCGAGAAGCCGACGACGGCGTTCTTTTTCCAGCTGGAACTCAACGACTTTTCCAAGATCGGATCGAATCCAATGAACCTGTTGCGTCGCAATATTCCCGGCTATGGCAACATCAATCAGCCGACAGCCGATCCGGTCTTTGCCGAGTATTAACGATCCACCCATGAAAAGATTACTGCTTTGCATCTGCTTCCTGCTGGTAGCGTCCTTTACGCAGGCCCAGTCGCGCCAGCCCATCGCCATCGACCGTGTCATCGCGGTAGTCAATGATGAGGCGATCACTGCGTATGAGTTGCGCGACCGCATGGCTACCGTGGTGCGGCAGTTGCGTCAGCGTGGCACCCCTCTGCCCGCGCGCGATGTGCTTGAAAAACAGGTGCTCGAACGCCTGATCGTCGACCGGGTGCAGATCCAGTTCGCCAGGGAAACCGGCCTGCGCATTCCCGATGCCGAACTGGACAATGCCCTGCGCCGTATCGCCGAAAACAATCGCATGCCACTGGCCCAGTTCCGCGCCGCGCTCGAGAAGGACGGTATCGATTGGCGCCGGTTCCGCGAAGACATTCGCGAAGAAATGACCGTTGCCCGCCTGCGCGACCGCGAGGTCGAGAGCCGCATCGTTGTTTCGGATGGCGAGATCGACAACTACCTGGCCAATCCCCAGCAGACGAATCAGGCGGCCGTGGTGGCGATCGGCCACATCATCGTGCGTGTGCCGGAGCAGGCTGATCCGGCGCGGCTGGCCCAGTTACGCCGCCGTGCCGAAGAAGCGCTGGCACGTATCCGCAACGGCGAGGATTTCGGCCAGATCGCCGCCAGTTATTCCGAGGCGCCTGATGCGATGGCCGGTGGCATGATCGAACCGCGGCCGCAGGACCGTTTGCCATCTCTGTATGCCGATGCGCTCGCCACCATGAAGCCCGGTGATGTCAGTGGCATCCTGAGAAGCCCGGCCGGCTTCCACATCGTCAAACTGTTCGACCGCAAGGGTGGCAGCGCCGCCAACGAGACCATCCGTCAGACGCGAGCGCGGCATATCCTCATCAAGGTGAATGAACTCATCTCCTCGGACGAGGCGCGCCGCAAGCTGGAAGGCCTCAAGGAGCGCCTCGACAACGGTGCCGATTTCGCCGAACTGGCGCGCCTCTATTCCAACGACCTCTCCGCCGCCAAGGGTGGCGACCTGGGTTGGCTCTACCAGGGCGATACGGTGCCCGATTTCGAGCGGGCGATGGATGCCCTCAAGCTCAACGAACTCAGCAAGCCGGTGCAGTCGCCGTTCGGCTGGCACCTGATCCAGGTGCAGGAGCGCAAGAATGCCGAGGCCGGCGACGAACGCAAGCGCCTGATGGCACGCCAAGCGTTGCGCGAACGCAAGTCCGACGAGGCCTACGAGGACTGGCTGAGGCAGATGCGTGACCGTGCCTATGTCGAATATCGGCTTGAAGAGCGCTGATCTAGCGGTTATTGCGTTAACGTCAGGCGAACCTGCGGGCATCGGTCCGGACATCTGTATCACACTCGCCGACCGGCAGTTCGACGCCCGCATCGTGGTGCTCGGCGATCGCGATTTGCTGGAGAGCCGTGCCCGCCAGATGGGCCGCAACCTGTCTGGTCTGGACATCCTGCATGTGCCGCTGAAAAAGTCGGCTCTGGCAGGACGGCTCGATCCGGCCAATGCGCCTTATGTCCTGGCACTGCTCGACCGCGCGCTAGCCGGCTGTCAGTCCGGCGAGTTTGCCGCGATGGTTACCGCACCGGTGCATAAGGGCGTCATCAACGATGCCGGCATTCCTTTCACTGGCCACACCGAATACCTTGCCGAAAAAACCGCTACGCCACGTGTGGTGATGCTGCTGGCCGGTGGCGGGTTGCGCGTGGCTCTGGCGACGACCCACCTGCCGCTCAAGGACGTTCCTGCTGCGATCACAGCGGGCGAACTCGAGACCACGATTCGCATCCTGCATGCCGAGCTGCGTAACAAGTTTGGTTATATCGCGCCGCGCATCCTGGTCGCGGGGCTCAACCCGCATGCCGGCGAGGGCGGCCACATGGGACGCGAAGAAATCGAGGTCATCACCCCGGTACTGGAGAAATTGCGCAAGGAAGGCATGAACCTGGTCGGCCCCCTGCCGGCGGATACGCTGTTCACGAAAAACGTGCTGGCGGGCTCGCATGCGCAACTGGCGATGTATCACGATCAGGGCCTCGCGGTGCTCAAGTACGCCGCCTTCGACGAGGGCATCAACGTCACGCTGGGCCTGCCCATCATCCGCACTTCGGTGGATCACGGTACCGCGCTGGATCTGGCCGGCACCGGCAAGGCTTCATCGACCAGCCTGTTTGCAGCGGTAGAGGCCGCCATCGATATGGCCCGGCGCAAGGCGGCATGAGTACCCATCAAGCTCGCAAGCGCTTCGGCCAGAACTTTCTCGTCTCACCGGGCATCATCCGCAAGATCGCCGACGCCATCGCGCCACGCGCTGGCGATACGGTGGTCGAAATCGGCCCCGGCCTCGGGGCCTTGACCGAACCGCTGCTGGAGTGGTTGGATCACCTGCACGTCGTCGAGATCGACCGCGATCTGATTGCCCGGCTGCGTCAGCGCTATCCCCCCGAACGGCTGACCATCCATGAAGGCGACGCGCTCGTATTCGATTTCGGCGCACTTAAGGCAGCCGGGGCAACCGGGCCACTCAAAATCGTCGGCAACCTGCCCTACAACATCTCCAGCCCCTTGCTGTTCCATCTGGCTGATTATGCCGACCGGGTGAGCGAGATGCACTTCATGCTGCAAAAAGAGGTCGTCGATCGCATGGTCGCCGCGCCCGGTTCCAGCGATTACGGGCGCCTGTCGGTCATGCTGCAATATCGCTACTTCATGGAGCGCCTGTTCGTCGTGCCACCCGGCGCTTTCAACCCGGCGCCGAAAGTCGATTCGGCCATCGTGCGCATGATTCCGCTGAACCGTGAAGAAGTCGGCGCTGGCGGGACGGCGCAGGATGAGGCATTGTTCGCGCGTTTGGTGTCGGCAGCGTTCTCGCAGCGTCGCAAAATGCTCAGGAACACGCTCCGGGAGTTCGTTGACGAAGCGGTGTTGGAAGCCCAAGGGATTGCCCCCACCGCGCGCGCTGAAACTCTTTCCGTTGCCGACTTCGTGCGCCTGAGCAACGCGCTGGCCGAACGACGGCAATAAAAAACGCCCGGAGGGAGGCGATCCCCCGGGCGTTTCCTTGAACAGCAGACGGTTCAGTCGGCCTGCTTGCGCAGGAAGGCCGGAATGTCGTATTTGTCCATGCCGGTGTCGGTCATCGCTTGCGCGCGGCTGTCGCGCTGGCGGCCTGGTGTGAACAAGTCATCCACGCTGCCGCTGCCGGTGATGATGTTGCCGACCGTGGCTATCGAGGCGCCCAACCCGATCGGTATGTTGTCGGTGCCGGTGCGCTGTCCGGCTCCCTCGTAGGCCTTGAAGACTGGCTTTTCCTGGCGCCGGCTGGTCGAGCCGAGGCCGGTGGCGACCACAGTGACGCGCAACTGGTCTTCCATGCTGTCGTCAAATACCGCGCCACAGATCACGGTGGCATCGGGCGCCGTGTAGTTGTGGATGGTGGCCATGACTTCCTTATACTCCTTGAGGCCGAGAGAGCTGCTGGCCGTGATGTTAACCAGCACGCCCTTGGCTCCCGACAACTCGATGCCTTCCAGCAGCGGGCTGGCTACAGCGGCCTCGGCGGCGATGCGCGCCCGGTCGACGCCGGCTTGCGTTGCGGAACCCATCATCGCCTTGCCCATCTCGCCCATCACAGTGCGCACGTCCTCGAAGTCGACGTTGACCAGGCCCGGGATGTTGATGATTTCGGCGATGCCGCCGACGGCGTTCTTCAGCACGTTGTCGGCTTCTTTGAAGGCTTCGAGCATGGCGACGTCCTCGCCCATCACTTCCATCAGCTTTTCGTTGAGGATGACGATCAACGAATCGACATGCTGAGCAAGTTCGGCCAGGCCTTCCTCCGCGATCTTGAGGCGCTTGCGCTCGTACTCGAAGGGCTTGGTCACGACGGCGACGGTGAGGACGCCCAACTCGCGCGCCACTTCGGCGATGACGGGTGCGGCGCCCGTGCCGGTGCCGCCACCCATGCCGGCGGTGATGAAGCACATGTGCGCACCAGCCAGCGCTTCGGCGATCTTGTCGCGTTCGCTCTGGGCATGCTCTCGTGCCCGTTCGGGCTTGCCGCCGGCCCCGAGGCCGGGGCCGAGTTGCAGCTTGATGCCGGCCGATGAGTGTTTGAGCGCCTGCGCGTCGGTGTTGCAGCAGATGAACTCGACGCCGCCCACGCCTTCGCGAATCATGTGTTCGACGGCATTGCCGCCGGCCCCGCCGACGCCGACCACCTTGATCACCGTGGCGTTAGGATCCCTGTCTATGATTTCGAACATTTCGCCTCTCCTGTTGTTGCAAAAAGTTAAAGATTCCGTGCAAACCAGGTGCGCATGCGCACCAAAACCTGTCCCATGCTCATGGGTTGTTCCTTGCTGCCCCGCTGTTGCTGTGCCACGCCTTCGAGCAGCAGGCCCATGGCGGTCGCATAGCGCGGGTTCTTGACGAAGTCGCGCAGGTTGCCGCTGTAGTGCGGCGTGCCGACCTTGACCGTGTTGTGGAATATTTCTTCGCCGAGCTGCGGCATGCCGGGCATCTGCGCCGTGCCGCCGGTGAGTACGATGCCGGCGCGCAACAGGCGCGCATAGCCGCTGCGCGTCAATTCGTCCTGCACCTTCTGGAAAATCTCTTCGACACGCGGCTGAATGAAGCCCGCCAGCGTCGCGCGCGACAGGCTGGTGGCTGGCCGGTCGCCGACGCCGGGCACTTCCAGCATCTCCTCCGGATCGGCGAACTGGTGCAAGGCGACGCCGTAGCGCAGCTTGATTTCCTCGGCATCCTGCGTCGAGGTGCGCAGCGCGATGGCGATGTCGTTGGTGATCTGGTCGCCGGCAATCGGAATCACGGCGGTGTGGCGGATGGCGCCCTGGCTGAAGACGGCGATGTCGGTGGTGCCGCCGCCAATGTCGACCAGGCAGACGCCGACATCCTTCTCGTCCTCGGTGAGTACCGCGTTGCCGGAGGCGAGCGGTTGCAGCACCAGATCGACGACCTCCAGGCCGCAGCGCCGCACGCACTTGACGATGTTCTGCACGGCGGTGACGGCGCCGGTGACGAGGTGCACCTTCACTTCGAGGCGTTTGGCGTCCATGCCGATCGGCTCCTTGACGCCGTCCTGGCCATCGACGATGAATTCCTGCACCAGCGTGTGCAAAATCTGGTCGTCGGCCGAGATCGGCGTGGCATTGGCGGCTTCGATGGCGCGGGCAACGTCGAGCTGCGTCACCTCCTTGTCTTTCACCACCGCCATGCCGTTGGAATCTTTGCTCTTGATGTGGCCGCCGGCGATGCCTGTATACACTTCCTTGACCTTGCGGCCGGCCATCATCTCGACTTCCGCGATTGCCTTCGAGATGCTGTTGACGGTCGCCTCGATGTTGACCACCACGCCCTTCTTGAGGCCGCGCGCTTCCTGCGTATCCTGAGTGCCGATGCCGAGGATGGCGAGTTGGCCCTCGGGGTTGAGTTCGGCGACGATGGCAACGATCTTCGAGGTGCCGATGTCGAGACCGACGATCAGGTCGCGGTTCTTGTCCTTGCTCATGACTTTTGTCCTGCCCGCGGGTTGCTGGCGGTGCCCACCAGCACGAAACCGTTCGGATAACGCATGTCGGCGATGCGCAGCTTGTCCATGCGCGCCTTTACGTTGTCGTAATGCGCGATGAAACGCGCCAACCGCTCGGAAAGCGGGTGCTGTTGCTCATCGCGGCCGAGTTCGATGGCCACGCCATCGTCGAGCCGGATTTGCCAGGCGAGACGCGGTGACAGCGACAGGCGCTCGATGCGGCGGCCAAGGCTGGCCAGTGCCGTGCTGAATTCGCCATGACGCTGCAGCAATTCGGCCGCACTGCCCTGCGGTCCGGTGAAGAGGGGTAGCGAGGCCGCGTTCTGCGGTGGCTCCGCCAAGAAGATCTCCCCGTGGGTGTTGACCAGTCCCTGCTGGTCATTCGGATACTGCCAGCGCGCCCGTGCCTCATGCTCCTCGAGGGTGAGCGCCAGCCCGCCTGGCCACTGGCGTTGTACCGTGGCCTTGCGCACCCAGGGTAGTTTTTCGAAAGACGCGCGTGCCGCGTCGAGATCGACGGTGAAGAAATTACCGACCAGCCCGGTACGTGCCGTGTGTTCCAGTTGGTCCGCCGTCAGCTTGCTAGGGGAATGGGTCAGCACGAGCTCGCGCAAGGGAAACACCGGCAGGCGCTGCAGCGCCATCAGCGCAGCCCAGGCGAGTGCGGAGGTGGCCAGCACGATCAACAGGTCGGCCAGCAGGTTCATCAGCGCCGGCTGGTGCCACAGCCCACCGGGTTCGTCCGCGCTGCGCGGATCCTTATGCCTGGCCACAACGTGCCTCCGCGAGAATCGCCAGTACCAAGGCTGAAAAGTCGGTGCCGGCGGCACGGGCCGCCATCGGCACCAGCGAATGCCCGGTCATACCGGGATTGGTGTTCATTTCGAGCAGGCTAAAGCTGCCGTCTGCCGACAGGATCAGGTCGGCCCGGCCCCAGCCGTTGCAGCCGAGCGCATCGAAGGCCGCCAGTACGGTATCGGCGATGTCTGCCTCGAGTTCGGCCGATAGACCCGCCGGGCAGCGGTAGTGCACGGCATCGGTGAAATACTTGTTTTCGTAGTCGTAGCGGCCTTCCGGTGCTTCGATGCGCACCAGCGGCAGGACGGTACGGCCGAGCACGGCCGCAGTGAGTTCGGTCCCGGTGACAAACGCTTCGGCCATCACGGTATCGATATGTCCGGCGACAGCAGAGCGTGCTGTCGAGAAAGCAGCGGCGAATTCTTCGGGCCGGGCGACCTTGGTGACGCCGATCGACGAGCCTTCGCGTACCGGTTTGACGATCAGCGGTAGCCCGAGTTCGGCGATCACCGCCGAGCCTTCGTCGGCAGACTGGACGACGCGTGAGCGCGGCGTCGGCACGCCGGCAACCTGCCAGATCCATTTGGTGCGGATCTTGTCCATCGCCAGCGCGGAAGCCATGACGCCGCTGCCGGTGTAGGGAATGCCCAACAGGTCAAGCGCACCCTGGATGGTGCCGTCTTCGCCGGCCCCGCCATGCAGGATATTGAAGACGCGCTCGACGCCGAGTTCGGCCAGGGTCCAGATCGGCCGCTCGGCGGGATCGAAGGCGCTGGCCTCGACACCGGCCGACAGCAATGCCTCCAGCACGGCCGCGCCGGAAATCAGCGAAATCTCGCGCTCGGCGGAATGTCCGCCCATCAGCACTGCGACCTTGCCGAATTTGATGTCTTTCAAGACCTTACCCCGAGAATGCGCACTTCGCGTATCAGTTCGATGCCAAACCTGTCCTTCACCGTGGCCTGAATCCGGCCGATTAAGCTTTCTATCGCGCTCGCCGTGGCTTTGCCCTGCGGATTAACGATGAAATTTGCATGCTTTTCGGACACGCGCGCCCCGTCTTCCTCGAAGCCCTTCAGGCCGGCTGCCTCAATCAGCCGCGCCGCATGGTCGCCGGGCGGATTGCGGAACACCGAACCGGCATTCGGCAAAGCAAGTGGCTGGGTGGCGCTGCGCTTTTCCAGCAGGGCCTTGATCTTTTCGCGGGCAATGGCACCGTCACCGGCGGGAAAGCGCAGCCAGGCGGCAGCGAAGATTTCATCCGTGTTTTCCTTGAGGCCGGCGCGGCGATAGCCGATGGCGAAATCGGCCGACGTGCGGTCGATGAATTGGCCCTGCCGGTCGAGCATGCGCACCCGCTCGACATATTGCCAGATCTCCGCACCGTGGCAGCCGGCGTTCATGGTCAGTGCGCCGCCGAGCGTGCCGGGAATGCCGGCAAGGAATTCGGCGCCGGCGAGGTCGTGGGTTGCCGCGAAGCGCGCCAGCTTGGGTGAAGCGACCCCCGCTTCGGCATAGAGCGAACCATCGGCTTCGAGTCGCAAGGTATCGAGCGCACCATGCGTGAATATGGCCGTGCCGTCGAAGCCACCGTCCCGGATCAGCAGGTTCGAGCCGAGGCCGACCAGCAGCAGCGGTTCGTCGTGGCGCAGCGTCGCCATGAAGGCGGCGAGATCATCGAGGTTTTTCGGGAAGCAGGCCAGGGCGACGCAACCGCCGGCCCGCCAGGTGACATGCTGCGCCATCGATTCATTGGGGCGAACTTCCATCATGCCACTCCCAATTTGCCCGCAACCAATTGGGCTGGTATTGAGCCAATCGAGCCGGCACCTAGGGTGATGACCACGTCGCCATCCTGCGCGGCGTCGAGGATGGCCTGTGGCATGGCGGCGATGTCCTCGACGAACACCGGTTCCACTTTCCCCGCAACCCGCAGCGCACGGGCGAGGGAACGGCCATCGGCGGCGACGATCGGTGCTTCGCCGGCCGCATAGACTTCGGCTAGCAACACGCCGTCGGCGGCCGACAGGACCTTGATGAAATCCTCGAAGCAGTCGCGCGTACGCGTGTAGCGATGTGGCTGGAAGGCCAGCACGATGCGCCGGCCGGGAAAGGCACCACGTGCGGCGGTCAGCGTGGCCACCATTTCAGCCGGGTGGTGGCCGTAGTCGTCGATCAGGGTGAAACTGCCGCCCGCCGCCAAACTGACCTCGCCGTAGCGCTGGAAGCGCCGGCCGACGCCGTTGAATTCAGCCAGGGCTGCCTGGATTGCCGTATCGCCAGCGCCGACTTCTGTCGCCACGGCGATGGCGGCCAGCGCGTTGCGCACGTTGTGCTCGCCGGGCAGGTTGAGCGTGACCGGGAAACGCGACACCGAACCATTGGTGCGCACGCAGTCGAAGTGCATCCTGCCGCTTCCGTCACCACTGGCCCGCACGTTTTCGGCACGGATGTTCGCGTCTTCGGTAAAGCCGTAAGTGACCACCTGCTTGGCGATGGCCGGCAGGATCTCCCGGACATGCGGATCGTCGAGGCACATCACCGCCACGCCGTAGAAAGGCAGGCGATGGACGAAATCGACGAAGGCCTGCTTGAGCTTGCCGAAGTCCTGGCCGTAGGTGTCCATGTGGTCCTGGTCGATGTTGGTCACCACCGAGATCACCGGCGACAGGAACAGGAAGGAGGCGTCCGACTCGTCGGCCTCGGCGACGAGGAATTCGCCGCTGCCGAGCCGCGCGTTAGCGCCGGCCGAGATGAGCCGGCCGCCGATCACGAAGGTCGGGTCGAGCCCGGCCTCGGCGAGGCAACTGGCGACCAGGCTGGTCGTCGTTGTCTTGCCGTGGGTGCCGGCGATGGCGATGCCCTGCTTCAGACGCATCAGCTCGGCCAGCATCTGGGCGCGCGGCACGATCGGGATGTGGCGTTCGCGGGCGACGACGACTTCCGGGTTGTCTTCCTTCACGGCTGTCGAGACCACGACGGCGTCGGCGCCGGTTACGTTTTTCGCGGCATGACCGATGGCGATGCGGATGCCCACTTTGGCCAGCCGGCGCGTCGTCGTCGACTCGGCAAGATCGGAACCGCTGACCTCGAAGCCCTGGTTTGCCAGCACCTCGGCGATGCCGCTCATGCCGGAACCCCCGACACCGACGAAATGGATGTGCTTGACCTTATGCTTCATTTGCAGATTTCCTCACAGATTTTGGCGACATTGGCGGTGGCGTCTGGCATGGCCAGGCCACGTGCCTTCTCGGCCATTTCGAGCAACTGGGCGCGTGACAGATTGCGCAGCATGGCCAGTCGTTCGGGCGTCAGTTCCTGTTGCGGCAGCAGCATCGCCGCGCCGGCCTGTACCAGGAACTGCGCGTTAGCGGTCTGGTGATCGTCGACCGCATGCGGAAAAGGCACAAGGATGCTCGCGACCCCGGCGGCGGCCAGTTCGGCGATCGTCAGGGCGCCGGCGCGGCAGATGACGAGGTCAGCCCAGGCATAGGCGCCGGCCATGTCCTCGATGAACGCGACGGTATTGGCCTGTACCCCGGCGGCTGCATAGGCGGCGCGTAGCGCGCCGATATGCTGTTCGCCGGCCTGATGCACGACTTCCGGCCGTTCGTCGGCGGGAATCAGCGCCAATGCCTTGGGCAGTACGTCGTTCAGCGCTTGCGCGCCGAGGCTGCCGCCGATCACCAGCACGTGCAGTTTCCCAGTCCGCTCGCCGTAGCGAAAAGTCGACGCTGGCAGGACGGCGATTTCGGGCCGTACCGGGTTGCCGGTCCATTGCCCTTTTTTCAGCGTCTCGGGAAAGCCGGTGAGCACGCGGTTGGCGACCTTGGCCAGCACGCGATTGGCAAGACCGGCAATCGAATTCTGCTCGTGCAGCACCAGTGGAATGCCGGCGAGTGCCGCCATCATGCCGCCGGGAAAGCTGATGAAGCCGCCCATGCCAAGGACGACGGCGGGCTTGAGGTATGCCAGTTGCTTCCGGGCCTGGAAAAAACCGCGCAGCAGATTGAGGGGCAGCAGGAGCTTGCGCAGGATGCCCTTGCCGCGCAGCGCGGCGAAACGTACCCAGGCCATCTCATAGCCACGGGCCGGGACCAGTTTCGCCTCCATGCCGTCCGGGTGGCCCATCCAGACCACGCGCCAGTGGCGTTGCTTGAGTGCGTCGGCAACGGCGAGGCCGGGCATGATGTGCCCGCCGGTGCCGCCGGCCATGATGACGATGGTTTTATAGTTCTTCACACCGGTAACCCCCGCATCAAGCGCCGGTTCTCATAGTCGACGCGCAGCAGGACGGCTATGGCGAGACAGTTGGCGAGGATGCCAGAGCCGCCGAAGCTCATCAGCGGCAGCGTCAGTCCCTTGGTCGGCAGCAGGCCCATGTTGACGCCCATGTTGATGAAGCTCTGGAAACCGAACCAGATGCCGATCCCCTGCGCTACGAGTCCGGCATAGATGCGGTCGAGCAGCAGGGCCTGGCGGCCGATGACGAAACAGCGCCAGACCAGCACGGCGAACAGGCTGACGATGACGACCACGCCGGCGAAGCCGAGTTCCTCGGCGATCACCGCCAGCAGGAAGTCGGTATGCGCTTCCGGCAGGTAGAACAGCTTTTCAACGCTGGCGCCGAGCCCGACGCCGAACCATTCGCCCCGGCCAAAGGCGATCAGCGCGTGCGACAGCTGGTAGCCCTTGCCGAAGGAATCCTGCCAGGGATCGAGGTAGAACAGGATGCGCTGGCGGCGATAGTCAGAAAAATAGATCAGCGCGGCGAAGCCGATCACGGCGACGATGCCGAGCAGGGCGAAGATCCGCCCATTGACGCCACCGAGGAACAGGATGCCGAAGGCGATGGCGGCGACGACGACGAAGGCGCCGAAGTCCGGTTCTTTCAGCAGCAGCCCGCCCACCAGCAGCATTACAGCAGCCAACGGGAAAAAGCCGTGCCGGAAGCTTTCCATGTGGGTGAGCTTGCGTGTGGTGTAGTCGGCGGCGTAGAGGACGGCGAAGAGCTTCATCAGTTCGGAAGGCTGCAAGTTGATCGGACCAAGGCCGATCCAGCGCTGTGCGCCGTTTACGGAACGTCCGAGTCCTGGAATGAGTACCACCGCCAGCAGAACGACCCCGCCCAGGAAAAGCCAGGGAGAGGCTTCCTGCCAGAAGCGCAGGGGAATCTGGAAGGCGATCAATCCCGCCACCAGGCCGATCGACAGGAACACTGCGTGGCGTACCAGGAAGAAGGCCGGTTGGTGGCGCGTGAAGGCCGAGCCTTCGGCGGTGGCGATCGAGGCGGAATAGACCATCACCAGACCGGTCAGCAGGAGTGCCAGAGCCGACCAGAGCAGCAGCGGATCGATTTCTGCAGGAGCACGCAAGGTACCGGGCCGGCGACCGAGGACGGCGGTATTCATGGTGTCATCCTCGCATCGGCCAGGCGGGCGACTGCTGTACGGAAGACTTCGGCGCGATGTGTGTAATTACGGAACATGTCGTAGCTGGCGCAGGCCGGCGACATCAGTACTGCGTCGCCGGGACGGGCGCGTTGTGCCGCCAGCGCGACGGCACTGTCCATGTCCGCAGCGTCGATTAACGGCACGCGGCAACCCGCCAGCGCGGCACGGATCTTCGGGGCATCGCGACCGATCAGGACCACGCCATGCGCGTGGTTCGTGACCGCTGTGTTGAGTGGCGAAAAGTCCTGCCCCTTGCCGTCGCCACCGAGGATGACGACTGAAGCACAACCGAGGCCCTGCAACGCCGCGACCGTGGCGCCGACGTTCGTGCCTTTTGAATCGTCGAAGTAGGAAACCCCATCGATCTCCGCGATTTTCTCGACGCGGTGCGCCAGGCCACGGAACGAGCGTAATGCGGGCAGCAAAGACACCGCATCGATGCCGATAGCGGTACACAGTGCCAGGGTGGCCAGCGCATTGGCGGCGTTGTGCAAGCCCGCGATCGGCAATTCGTTGACCGGCAGCAGCCAGCGGTCGCCTTGCACCAGCCAGCCTGCGCCGCGGTTCTGCCGCAGGCCGAAATCCTGTGCGTCGGCCGGTGCATCCAGGCCAAAGGTGATCAAGTTGCGGCCGGGAATCGCCATGCACCTGACGCGCACGTCGTCGCGATTGAGCACCTGCGCCCCGTCACCCTGGAAGATGCGCGCCTTGGTGCTCGCATAATCGGCCAGGTCGATGTAGCGGTCGAGATGGTCGTCGGAAATGTTCAACACCGTGGCGGCGGTGGCATTCAGTGTTTCAGTCGTTTCGAGCTGGAAGCTCGACAGTTCGAGGACCCAGAGCTCAGGCAAGGTGCCACGATCCTGGCAGTCCATCAGGGCGTCCAGCGCCGCCGGCGAAATGTTGCCCGCGACACCGACACTGCGACCGGTGGATGCGATCAAGTCGCCGGTGAGCGCGGTGGAGGTGGTCTTGCCATTGGTACCGGTGATGGCCAGCACGGGGACACGCTGTTTCAGGTCGCGCAGCGCCTGACCGAACAGTTCAATTTCGCCGACGACCGGGATACCCTGCGCACGGGCATGGATGACGATCATCATGCCCGGCGACAGGCCGGGCGAGAGCACCAGCAAATCGATGCCGTCGAGCAGCTTCTTGTCGAATTCTCCACCCAAAAAGTTGGCGCTGGCGAGACGGCTTTTCAGTTCATCCAGATAGGGGGGCGCGGCGCGCGTATCGGCCACGCGCACCCGTGCGCCCTGCCGGTCACACCAGCGGGCGCAGGCCAGGCCCGATTCGCCAAGGCCGAGGATCAGGACGTGCTTGCCGTTCAGTTCCATTACCTGATCTTCAGGGTGGACAGGCCGAACAGTACCAGCAGGATGGTGATGATCCAGAAGCGCACCACGACCTGCGTTTCCTTCCAGCCTGATTGTTCGTAATGATGGTGGAGCGGTGCCATGCGCAGGATGCGCTGGCCGGTGCCGGTTTTCCATTTCGTGTATTTGAACCACGAGACCTGCAACATCACCGACAGCGTCTCGGCGACGAACACGCCGCCCATGATGAACAGCACGATCTCCTGGCGGGCGACCACCGCCACCGCGCCGAGCGCCGCGCCGAGCGCCAGCGCGCCGACATCGCCCATGAACACCTCGGCCGGGTAGGCGTTGAACCACAGGAAGCCCAGCCCTGCGCCAGCCAAGGCCCCGCAGAACACCGTCAGTTCGCCGGCACCCGGAATGTAAGGCAGCAGCAGGTATTTGGAGAAACCGGCATGGCCGGCGACATAAGCGAAGATGCCGAGCGCCGCGCCGACCATCACGGTGGGCAGGATGGCGAGGCCGTCGAGACCGTCAGTGAGGTTGACGGCGTTGCTGCTGCCGACGATCACCAGATAGGTGAGGATGATGAAACCGAACATGCCGAGCGGGTAGGAGATGCTCTTGAAGAAGGGTACGATCAGGTCGGCCTTGGTCGGCAGGTCAAGCGTGAAGCCGCTACCGGCCCAATGCAGGAACAGTTCGAAGGCCTTTTCGCTGTTCGGTGCCGAAATCGAGAAGGCGATCCACACCGCCGCGACGATGCCGATCAGCGATTGCCAGAAATATTTGGCTTTCGCCGACAAACCCTCCGGGTTGCGATACACCACCTTGCGCCAGTCGTCTACCCAGCCGACCGCGCCATAGCCGAAGGTGACGATCAGCACGATCCAGATGAAGCGATTGGACAGGTCGGCCCACAGCAGCGTCGAAATGCCCAGCGACAGGAGGATCAGCGCGCCGCCCATGGTGGGCGTGCCCGCCTTGACCAGGTGGGTTTGCGGTCCGTCGTCGCGTACCGCCTGGCTGATCTTCTTCGCCGTCAACCAGCGGATCACCGTCGGGCCGAGGATGAAGGAAATCGTCAGCGCCGTCATCGTCGCCAATACAGCGCGCAGTGTGATGTAGCCGAAGACATTGAAGGCGCGAATGTCGCGCGCCAGCCATTCGAACAGATCAAGCAGCATGGTCGGGCTCCTCGATTGCCGCGACTACGCGCTCCATGCGCATGAAGCGCGAACCCTTGACCAGTACGGTCGTCTCCTTGTCCAGCAGCGGTTTCAGCGCGGACACCAGTGCGTCGACACTCGTGAAATGTCGTGCGCCACCATCGAAGTTATGGACGGCGGCGAGGCTCTTTTCGCCGAGGGCGAACAGGTGCTCGATGCCCTGGCTTTTCGCGTAGCCGCCGATCTCGTCGTGCAACTGGCCGGCGGCCTCGCCCACTTCGCCCATGTCGCCCAAGACGAAGATGCGCCGGCCCGGCAGGGTGGACAACACATCGATGGCGGCGCGCATCGAATCGGGGTTGGCGTTGTAGCTGTCGTCGATTAGCATCGCGCCATGCATTGCCAATTTACGATCAAGGCGACCCTTGACGTTGTTGAACTGTTCGAGACCACGCACGATCGCGGCGAGTGGAACGCCGGCGGCCAGGCAGGCCGCCGTGGCGGCCAGCGCGTTGCCGGCATTGTGCCGGCCCGGCAGCGGCAGATGCAGGGTCGCTTCGCCCTGCTGAGTATGCAAAGCGAGTTCCGAGCCGAAGCCGTGGGGCGCCGATTGGCCGCGCACGTCGGCCTCCGAGCCAAAACCGAACGTGATGATTTGCCGTTCGCGATTGAGGTCGCGCCACAGTGCGGCCTGCGGATCGTCGACATTGATGATCGCGCTGCCCTCCGCAGCAAGCCCGGCAAAAATTTCGCCCTTGGCACGCGCCACCTCAGCAAGGGTGCCGAGGCCGGCGAGGTGCGCCCGCTGGGCATTATTCACCACGGCGACGGTCGGCCGCACGATGTCGGTGAGATAGGCGATCTCGCCCGGATGGTTCATGCCCATCTCGATCACCGCCGCGCGGTGCGTGCCGCGCAATTTCAGCAAGGTAAGGGGCAGGCCAATGTCGTTGTTGAGGTTGCCGGCAGTGGCCAGCACGCTGTTCTGGCCGAAGTCGGCGCGCAGGATGGCGGCGCACATTTCCTTGACCGTGGTCTTGCCGTTGCTGCCGGTGATGCCAATCAGCGGGATGGTGAAGCGTGCCCGCCAGTGGGCGGCGAGTTGGCCGAGCGCCAGCCGGGGATCGTCCACTGCGACCAGCGGCAGTGCGGAATGCGCGGCGGCGAACTCATGGCTGACCAACGCGCCGGCCGCACCCTGCGCGATGACCTCAGCGACGTAATCATGGCCGTCGAAACGTTCGCCCTTCAGTGCGACGAACAGCATGCCCGGCACGACGGCGCGCGAATCGCTGCCGACGCTGGTGTAGTCGGTATTACGTCCGGTCTGCTGGCCGGCGAGAATCTCTGCGGTCGCTTGTAGCGTCAGCATGGCCGTCCCGCCAGCGCCGACTTTGCGGTTTCAAGGTCCGAGAAGGGCAAGCGCACACCGGCGATCTCCTGATAGGGTTCGTGCCCCTTGCCGGCGAGCAGGACGATGTCGCGGGCAGCGGCCAGCCGGATCGCCTTATTGATGGCCGTGGCACGATCTAGCTCGATGGCCGGTGACGATGCCATGCCGGCACGGATGGCCGCGATGATGGCTTGCGGCTCTTCGCTGCGCGGGTTGTCGCTGGTGAGTACCACCGCGTCGGCCAGCCGCTCGGCAATGGCACCCATTTGCGGACGCTTGCCGGGGTCACGGTCGCCGCCGCAGCCGAACACACAGACCAGCTTGCCGCCGCGCGCTGCTGCGGTGGGCCGCAGCGTGAAGAGCACCTTTTCCAGGGCGTCCGGGGTGTGGGCGTAGTCGACCACTACCAGCGGGGCATTCTCGCCGCCGAGCGCCTGCATGCGTCCCGGCGGAGGCTTCAGGGCGGCGATGGCCGGCACACAGCCCTCCAGCGGGATGCCGCGCAGCAGCAGCACACCGATCACCGCCAGCAGGTTGGCGACGTTGAACTGACCCACCACCGGGGCGAGGAAGCGCACGCCGCGCACGCTGAAGGCGACGCCGCTGGCCGCCATTTCAATGTCTGTTGCACGCAGGTACTGGCCTGCGTGGTACCCATCGTCCAGCGTAAAGCCGAGGATTTGCAGCTTGCCGGAAAACTGCGCGACGAGTTCGCGCCCGAAAGGATCGTCTAGGTTGATCAGCGCGGCATGCAGTCCAGGCATTTCGAACAGCTTGCGTTTCATTGCCGCGTATTCGGTCATCGTCGGGTGGTATTCGAGATGTTCGCGCGTCAGGTTGGTGAACACCGCCACATCGAAGACGATGTCGGCGACACGGTTCTGGTGCAGGCCGATCGACGACACTTCAATGGCGCATGCCCGGGCGCCCTGACGGACGATGTCCGGGAGGAACTCCCGCAGCACATGGGCGCCCGGCGTGGTGTTCGGCCCTGGCACCAGCGCGTCCGGAAAACCGTTGCCGAGCGTGCCGATGACAGCGCATTTCTGCCCCAGCGTGTTCAAGGCCTGGGCGATCCACTGGGTGACCGAGGTCTTGCCATTGGTGCCCGTGACACCGACCATGAAAAGCGGGGGCGTGGCTGTCGCGCTCACATCTCTTCCTTCACGGGCGTGATGGTGGCGACTTGCAGGGGGCGTGGCGTGTCGTCGGGCGGTACGCCCAGCGTGCGCAGTGCGCTGCCCATCACGGCGGCGAATACCGGCGCGGCGACCTCGCCGCCGTAGTATTTGCCGGCCGAGGGTTCGTCGATCATCACCGCGATGATCAGGCGCGGGTCGGACACCGGGGCGAAGCCGACGAACGCGGAGACGTACTTGTTGGCGTATTGACCGCCTTCGAGCTTGTGAGCGGTGCCGGTCTTGCCGGCGACGCGATAGCCGGCGATCTGCGCCTTCGGTGCCGTGCCCCCCGGTTGCACGGCCATTTCCAGCATGGCACGCATTTCGCGCGCCGTCTGTTGCGAGAAGACGCGCGACCCGACGGCAGGAGCGGCATCAAGCCGGGCCAGCGACAGCGGCAGCAGGTCACCGTCGCGGGCGAAGGCCTGATAGGCGCGCGCCAGCTGAATCAGCGTTACCGAGATGCCGTGGCCGTAAGACATGGTCGCCTGTTCGATGGGCCGCCAGCGCTTCCACGGCCGCAGGCGACCACCGGCCTCGCCGGGGAAGCCAAGCTTGAGCGGCTGGCCGAAGCCCAGGTTGTCGAACATCGTCCACATGTCTTCGGAAGGCAGGCCGAGCGCCAGCTTGGCGGCACCGATGTTGGAGGATTTCTGGATCACCTGGGCGACTGACAGCATGCCATGCACGTGGGCGTCCGAGATCGTCGCCGAGCCGATGGTCAGCTTGCCGGGCGTGGTGTTGATCTGCGTGTCGAAGCGCACGCTGCCCTTTTCCAGCGCGAGGGCGACGGTGAAGGGCTTGAAGGTCGAGCCCGGCTCGAAGGTGTCGGTGAAGGCGCGATTCCTGAGTTGCGCCCCCGACAGCTTGCTGCGGTTGTTCGGGTTATAGGTCGGCAGGTTGGCGAGGGCGAGAATTTCCCCGTTACGCGCATCGAGCACGACGATGCCTCCGGCCCTGGCGCGATGTTCCGTGAGCGCCTGCTTGAGCTGCGCGTAGGCCAGGTATTGCAGCTTGGCGTCAAGAGCCAGGGTGACATCCTTGCCTTCCTGCGGGGCGTGGATCGATTCGACGTCCTCGACGATCTGGCCGCGCCGATCCTTGATGACGCGGCGCGAGCCGGGCTTGCCGGTCAGTTGTTCGTTCAGGGCAAGCTCGATGCCTTCCTGCCCGACATCTTCGGCACCGGTGAAGCCCAGCATATGGGCGGCCACTTCGCCGGAGGGATAGTAGCGACGGTATTCGTTCTGGAAATGGATGCCCGCCAGCTTGAGCGCGGCGATCTGCGCGGCGACGTCCGGGGCGATCTGGCGCCTCAGGTAGGTGAAGTCTCGCGCTGCGGCAAGCTTGCGCGCCAGTTCGCGTGGGTCGGTTTGCAGCAGGCCGGCCAGTTCGCGGATCTGTGCCGGCGTCAATTTGGCGTCTTCGGGGATGGCCCACACCGATTTGACCGGGGTGGAAATGGCCAGCACATCGCCGTGGCGATCAAGAATGCGGCCGCGCGTGGCAGGCATTTCGATCACGCGCTCGTAGCGCGATTCGCCCTTGCCGATCAAAAAGTCTTTATTTACGCCCTGCAAGTAGAACGAGCGACCGACCAGTGCGACAGAACCGGCCAGCAACAGGCCCATGACGAAGTACGAGCGCCAGGCCGGCAGGTGATCCTCCAGCAGGGGGCTTTTGGTCAGTTTCATGGGGCGACCGAGATGATCTGGCTGTTGCGGGGCGGATGCATGCCCAGACGGTCGCGGGCGATCTGCTCGATACGGGCATGGGTCGCCCAGGTGCTTTGTTCGAGCTGGAGCTGGCCCCATTCGATTTCCAGCGCGCGCATGCGTTCCTGTTCGCGCTCGAATTCGGTGACGAGCTTGCGGGCCCGGTGGTTGGTCGAGACCACGGCCAGAGCGCTGATCAGCACGGCTGCCAGCAGGATAAAGGTAAGCCGGACCATGTCAGAGTTTTTCCGCGACGCGCATTACCGCGCTGCGTGCCCGCGGGTTGGCGGCGACTTCCGCGGCGCTGGCCCGGATCGCTTTGCCCATCAGCCGAAAAGTCGGCGCTGGCAGGTCGGCAGCGCGCACCGGCACCCACTTCGGCGGCTGCGGCGGACTGGCCGCATCCCGCAGGCAGCGTTTGACGATACGGTCTTCAAGAGAGTGGAAGCTGATCACAACCAGTCGTGCCCCCGGCTTGAGCCTGCCGAGTGCCTGCGGCAGGGTCAGCGACAGCTCCTCAAGCTCCCGATTGACGTGAATCCGTAGAGCCTGGAAGGTGCGCGTCGCCGGGTGCTGCCCAGGCTCGCGCGTGCGGACGACCGACGCCACGAGCGCGGCAAGCTGTCCTGTGGATGAAATACGCTGCCCGACCCGAGCAGCAACAAGCGCCTTTGCAAGCGCATGAGCAAACCGTTCTTCGCCATAGTCACGAATCACCTCCTCTATTTGACGTTGTTCCGCGTTGGCTAGAAAGTCCGCTGCGGTTTCCCCTTGCGTCGTATCCATGCGCATGTCGAGCGGCGCATCGAAACGAAAACTCATGCCCCGTGACGCGTCGTCCAGCTGCGGCGACGACACGCCCACGTCCAGCAAAATTCCATCCACCTGCCCGATGCCCTGCGCTGTCAGCACCTCGTCCAGCCGGCTGAAAGCGGCGTGGATCAGCGTGAAGCGTGCATCGGTGATTTCCCGCCCGGACGCAATGGCGGTCGGGTCGCGGTCCAGTGCGATCAGCCGGCCGGCCGTGCCGAGTTTTTCCAGAATCGCCCGGCTGTGCCCGCCGCGCCCGAAGGTGCCATCCACGTAAAGGCCCTCCGGCTTGATCGACAGCGCTGCCACCGCCTCGGGGAGCAGCACGGGTTGATGTGCGTTCATTGATGCGCGTCACAGGGAGATGCCCTCGAAACCGGGCGGCAACTCGGCACCGCTCAGGGCCTCGAAGGCAGCTTCATGCTGGCGCCGCCAGCCGGCGTCGCTCCAGAGTTCGAAGTGGGTGCCCATGCCGACCAGCCACACCTGCTTGTCCAGTTCGGCGGTGTCGCGCAGTTCGGGGGCGACCAGGATGCGGCCGGCGCTGTCGATCTCGCTGTCGCGCGCATTGCCGACCAGGATGCGTTTCAGGGCGGCCGAGCGGGGGTCGAAGCTGGGTGCGGCGAGGATTTTGTCGCGGATCGGCTCCCAGGCAGGTTCGGGGTAGAGCAGCAGGCAGCGATGCGGATGGGCGGTCAGGACCAGCCGGCCATTGCCGGCTGCGACGAGCGCGTCGCGATGCCGGGCGGGGATCGCCAACCGACCTTTTGCGTCCAGACTGAGTTGCGCCGCCCCTTGGAACATTTGTTCCATTTCCTCCCACGATTCCCCACTTGGCCCCACTTTATTCCACGAATTTTCGGCAGTCAAGGGAAAAAATTGGGATTTTTTAGGCGCGACAATGACTTAGATGGGGTTGTGGTATTTATTTAGTCGATAAAAATCATTGAAAATCAATGCATGAAAAAATGTTTTGAAAGTGACTTGTGAGGAGTGGGAGGGTGGAAGTTCGCCGATAAGCCGGGTTCTGTCGTGGGCAACTGTTCGATGGTTAATGCAGGTTCATTGCGGCTGGATATGCGAAGATTCGCTTGGGCAAGACATAGAGATTGGAGTAACGCAATGTTGATTACTAGGCTGGCTTTGAAGAACTGGCGCAATTTCAGACAAATCGATGTCGCGTTGCGTGATCGGGTGTATGTGATCGGCCCCAATGCATCCGGAAAGTCGAATTTTCTGGACGTGCTGCGTTTTCTGCGCGATGTCGCAAAGCCTGATGGTGGCGGCTTGCAAAAGGCCGTAAAAGATCGGGGTGGAATTACCAAGCTGCGTTGTCTTCTGGCGAGAAAAGACCCCGAAATTTCGATTGACGTCGAGTTGTCGGAGCGCGTCGACTCTGCACCGCTCTGGCGTTATACGCTTGCACTCAAGAGCGAAGGCAAGGGGCAGCAACGCCCTTTGATCAGCAAAGAAAAAGTGGTGCGACTCTCCGATGGAAAGATTTTGTTGGACCGACCGGACAACAAGGAAGATAAGGATGACCCGGATCGGCTAACTCAATCGCATATCGAGCAGATCAATACCAATAGGGATTTTCGGGAGGTGGCGGACTTTTTTGCTTCATTGACATACTTGCATCTAGTACCACAGTTGTTGAAGTACGCGGATGAACTGGGTGGGTACCGTATGGAGGATGATCCCTTTGGCCAGGCTTTTCTGGAGCGCATTGCCAAAATCCCCGAAAAAACCAGCCATGCACGCTTGAAGAAAATCGAGGAAGTACTGAGGGTTTGTGTCCCGAATATGAGGAATTTGCGTTTTATTCGCGATCAGCATACCGGTACGCCGCACCTTGAGGCGCTCTATGAGCATTGGCGACCGGATGCTGGCTGGCAGCGCGAAAACCAGTTTTCTGATGGCACCTTGCGTCTGCTGGGCATCATGTGGAGTCTTCTCGATGGCAATTCGCTTCTCCTCCTTGAAGAGCCCGAACTGTCGCTCAACGAGGATATCGTGCGTCAAATCCATTCTCTGATCTGGCGGATGCAGCGACAAGCAAAATATCGTCGCCAGGTGTTTATTACGACACACAGTGAGGCGCTGTTGCAGGACAGATCAATCGATCCTCGTGAGGTCGTGAGACTGGAGCCGACGGGGAACGGCACGATAGCTGTAACGGCAAATAAGGAAGAAACGGCACTCATTGCCGCCGGGTATACGGTTGCGGAAATGCTACTTTCCAAAGCTAAACCTGCACAGGTGGATCAACTCTCGCTCTTCAAGCCATGAGCGAATGCCATGTGATGGTGGCAGTTGAAGACCCTTTAAGCGCGGCGGTCGTGTGCCGGCTCATCCGTGAAGTTGGGTGCAACTTCGCGGTACCCAGAATTTTCAATGCGGGTGGGTGCAACAAGCTCAAATCTGGGATGACGAAATTCAGAAATGCAAGCTTTACGTTGCCGCATATTGTGCTTACCGACCTGGATCGATACCCGTGTCCACCGGCCTTGCTTGCCGAATGGGAGGCGACGGCATTGCCTGCCCGGATGCTGTTCCGGATCGCAGTGAAAGAGGTCGAAGCCTGGTTACTGGCTGACCGGGCCGGGATTGCCGATTTTCTCGGGGTGGCGCGGAACAAGGTGCCGCACGATCCGGAGACTGAAGATGATCCAAAGCGTTGTCTGATCAATCTGGCGCGTAACGGCCGCAAAAAACGATTGGCAATGGAGATTGCTCCTGAAGCAGGATCGCACGCTTCAAGTGGACCGTTCTACAACCAGAGGTTGTCCGAATTTGTCGACTCCATTTGGTGCGTTACGGATGCGAGATTGGTATCCCACAGCTTGGATCGTGCGCTTTTACGCCTGTCGGGATTCATGGTTGCGCAGGCGGATAAGACCGAAGTTAAAAACTGAACGCCGTCCCGCCAGCGTCGACTTTTTGTGGGAGTGGGGTGGAAGTCCGCCGATAAGCCGGGTTCTGTCGTGGGCAGCCATTCCTCTGGGACTGACGTTACCGCCAGCCTCTAGCAGCCTACCCGGGAGCGACGCGAGCCACGCCATGACTCCCCTATTTGGCCTTGCCCCGGATGAGGTTTGCCCTTCGTAGCTGTTACCAGTACGACCGTGCGCTCTTACCGCACGATTTCACCCTTACTGCGTTCTTGCGAACGTTAGCGGTATGTTTCTGTTGCACTGTCTGTCGCCTCACGGCGCCCGGCCGTTAGCCGGCATCCTGCTCTATGGGGCCCGGACTTTCCTCCAGACGATGTTTTGTCCAGCGGCTGCCTGGCGGACTTCCGTTGGCGATTATAGGTGCCTATTCCTTGGCGGCCTTGCCGTTCTTGTCCGCATCCTCCGGAACGAAGCTGAAAGTATCGTTCCTGACGCGGAAACTACCGACATAGGTTCCCGGTTCCTCGGGCTCAACCTCATATTTCTGCATGCGGCACTCTCTGGTTTCGGCGACGTACCAATGATCACCCTGATTGAGGATGAACCCCCCGGCTTGCGTCTTGTAGAGGTCGACGCGCACCTTTTCGCCAGCTTTCTTCAGCGGGTGGCGGCGCTGGCAGTCGGGGTAGCGGGCGACCACTAGATCCAGATACCACCCGTCGCTCCAAATATAGGGTTTGCTGCGCTCCATGGTCAGGGAGTGGTTGCCCCCATCGATCAGGTAGGGCGCTTGTTCTATATCGCAAGCTGCGAGCAGCGGCACGGCTAGCAGGGTGAGCAGTAGCTTGCGGAGATTCATGTGGGGCAACTCCGGTCAGGCGAGGCGCCAGGCGATCGTTTCGCCGGCACGCAGGGGAATCAGTGCGTCATTATCCAGCATCGGCTGGCTGACTGGCGCTGTCCACCGCTCGCGCACCAGCGTGATTTGGTCGGTATTGCGCGGCAGGCCGTAGAAATCCGCACCGAAACCACTGGCGAAGCCTTCAAGTTGGCCAAGCGCCCCGGCGGCCTCGAAGGCCTCGACATAGAGTTCGATGCCGGCATGGGCGGTATAGCAGCCGGCACAGCCGCAGGCGACCTCCTTGGTGCCCTTCGCATGCGGTGCCGAATCGGTACCGAGGAAAAATTTCGGGTTACCGGAGGTCGCCGCCGCGACCAGTGCCTGGCGATGCGCTTCGCGCTTGAGCACCGGCAAGCAGTAGTAGTGCGGGCGGATGCCGCCGCTGAAGAGGGCGTTGCGGTTGTAGAGCAGGTGGTGGGCAGTGATGGTCGCCGCGACTTTGGGGCCGCTCGCCGCGACGAAATCGACGCCCTGTTTCGTCGTGATGTGTTCGAGCACCACTTTGAGCGCGGGAAAGTCGCGCAGCAGCGGTGACAGCACCGTGTCGATGAACACCGCCTCGCGGTCAAAGATGTCGATGGCCGGGTCGTTAACCTCCCCATGCACCAGCAGGGGTACGCCTAGCGCTTCCATGCGGGCGAGTGTGGCGGCGCACTTTTTCAGGTCAGTCACGCCGGCATCCGAGTTGGTCGTTGCGCCGGCCGGATAGAGCTTCACGGCATGAACGAAACCGCTTTCCCAGGCGCGCTCGATTTCCTCGGCCGGAAGCTTGTCGGTGAGGTACAGCGTCATCAACGGAGTAAAAGTCGGTCCTGGCGGGACGGCAGCAAGGATGCGTTCGCGGTAGGCCGCGGCCTGCGCCACCGTTGTTATCGGCGGCTTCAAGTTGGGCATGACGATGGCGCGGGCGAAGCGGCGTGCCGTGTCCGGCAACACTGCATTGAGTGCGGCGCCATCGCGCAGGTGCAGGTGCCAGTCGTCGGGGCGGGTGATGGTCAGGGTTTGCATGCGCCTGATTTTAGCTGTCCTTCATTTCCAGCGCCCGCCGGTAGAGGTCGTTCTTCGCCAGGCCGGTGATTTCGCTGGCCAGTTTCGCCGCCTGTTTCACCGGTAGTTCGGCCAGCAGCAGCTTGAGGATGCGTTCGCTGTCCGCGTCGAAGCCTTCCCGTGGCGGTGGGGCTGAGACCAGCAGAACGAACTCGCCGCGGCGGTGGTTGTCGTCCTCCGCCAGCCAGGCGGTGGCCTCGGGCAACTGCAGACGGACGATTTCCTCAAACAGCTTGGTCAGCTCGCGGGCGATGACGATTTCGCGTTCCGCTTCCAGCAGTGCAACGAGGTCCGCGACGGTTTCGGCGATGCGGTGCGGCGCTTCGTAGAACACCAGCGTGGCGTCGATGCTTTTCAGGCGCTCGATTGCCGTCCTGCGGGCGCCGACTTTTGCCGGCAGGAAGCCGACGAAATGGAAGGCGGCATCTTCCAGTCCGGCGGCCGACAGAGCGGCGAGGGCGGCGTTGGGACCGGGCAGCGGCGTCACCCGAAACCCCGCTTGTCGCACGGCGGCGACGGCCCGCGCGCCGGGATCGGAAATCCCCGGCGTGCCGGCATCCGAAATCAGCGCGACCTGCTTGCCTGCGGCCAGCAGATCGATCAGCCGGGCGGCGGCGACCTGTTCGTTGTGCTCGTGCAGGGCCAGCAACTGCGCTTGAATACCATGATGGTTGAGCAGACGCCGGGCGTGGCGGGTGTCCTCGCAGGCGATCACCTCGGCGGCGTGCAAGATCTCCAACGCGCGCAGGGTGATGTCGCCGAGGTTGCCGATCGGGGTGGCGACGATGGACAATGTTGCCTTCATGGCGAACATTATCCTCCAGACCACCAAACAGCTCGGCGATGCCGGTGAGGAAATCGCCGCCCGGCACCTCGTCGCCTATGGAGTACGGGTGCTGGCGCGCAATTTCCGCATCAAGGGTGGCGAGATCGATCTGGTCTGCCACGATGGTTCAACCACTGTTTTTGTCGAAGTCCGCCGTCGCGCCAGAGCCGACTTTGGTGGTGCCGCGTACAGCATTACGACAACCAAGCAGACACTGCTGTCCGGTTAAAACTCGAACAGATTCAATTGGTTGTTGATGGTGACAC
>JACDZI010000001.1 GCA_013426785.1 Rhodocyclaceae bacterium
CTGACAGCATGACAATGAAATCGTTCACTCCAATCAACACTTATTCAGCGTTTCCCTAGTGAATCACGCCGCTATAGTCATCGACTTTAGCGAAGCAATGAATTTGGTATCGCTGTCGAAAATTTCTAACAAGCGTTCAAGCTCATGCGGACTCCATGGAAACTTGTCTAATTGACGTTCTAATCGCAGGTGGATGAGCGCGTCATGTTTATATTCGGCCCAAGATTGACCTACGACAGTCTCGCCATATCCATATTTCTCAGCCACTTCGACCACTGCATTTTGATGCGATAAATTCGCTAGTCGTTTTCGCAAAATTTCCGTCGCCATCATTGTTCGCATCACTGCATCAGCCTTAGGACGCGCCTTCTTTCGAGCAAGGCCAAGCGCCGCTTGTAGCGTACTATCCCCGCTCAGAAATTGCCGAAACGCTCGCGCCAAGTAGATTTGAAGTTCGCGCGGTATTGGGTCTTTCCGGTCGATGGTGTCGCACAGATATTCCAGCAATTCGCGTACATCAGCAGGATTTGCTGTTTTCTCATCTACATCGCAAGCGATTTGCCAGATTGTTACTGGCGTGAGTTCGCCGTATTTAGACATTCCGCGTCCCTATCACGCTCCCTTGAGTGGGTGCCACACCAGCCGGGTAAGGGTGCCCCGGTTTTCGTCCCGTCGGACTAGGCGCGGCAAGACTGTTAATGCTTGGCCGTATTGCTTCCGTCAATCAGCAGGTCATTCGCATTTTCCAACAACAGGTCGACACCGAATAGCGCATCCGCCAAGACCTCTTCGCTAGGGGTCATGCCGCGCTGATACAGCGAAAATGACGTGAGAATCGCACGGGCGCAATTAATCCGCAAAGTCGAATTGTCCAGATCGTCCAGATTGACGGCAATGCGCTTCTTTTCCGTTTCGACGGGCATGGTATTTTGTTGAGTAGCCATGTTGTTACCTCCTATGCAGGTGCTTCGTGGTTAGGCGGGTTCGGTGCTGATACACCTTGCCCGCCGCTTGCCTGATACCGTCAGGCACGGTTATCCAGCCTTCGCCGTCGCAAGTTCCACCACGTTCGGCGCTTCCAGCCGTTGCAGTTTGGCACTCCACTTTTCCAGCGCCCCCCGCCGTTCGGTCAAGTAATCATGCTGGTCATAGATCGCCGCGACTTGGCTACCGATAGTGTGATTAAGGCATCGCTCCGCTATCTCGTAAGAAACTCCCAGCATTGCGAAATGACTCCGCGCCGTGCTTCGCAGATCGTGGGGCGTAAATGATCGGCACTGCCCGACCAGATCGGTGCATAGCTGCACGATTACCGGGTTAATGGCCGACGACGGCTTCGGGGTGTCGCTCTCATTGCCGCGCGTTTTCTTTTGCACTGGCAGGACATACCGCGACGAACCAGCCAGCGCCCGCAACTCGGCAAAGTAACCGACCACGGCTTCGGTCAATGGAACAGTGAAATTGCGCCTGCTCTTCCGGCCATCCCCGGCAGGGATCAGCCATTCCCGCTTTTCAAAATCAACGTGCTCCCATTCGGTCAAGTGCAATGCCTGACAGCGGACGGCGGTCGACAACAGGATGCGGATGATTAGCTCATTGATGCGCCCATACTGGCCCAGCACTGGCAGGACGGCCCGTAGTTCGGCATCGGACAGCATGATGCGGTCGCGCTTCGGTCTGGTTGCTCCGCGTCCTACCATCGCCACCGTGGTTATCCCCGCGCTGGGATTCGATTCGATTACTCTCTTGGCTAGGCCATGCGCGAAGATTTGCCGGGTTACACCCAGCACTGGCTTGACCAGCTTGGGCGATACATCGGCGGTTGTATCCAGCATCGACACCACGTCCGCGCCGGTCACTTCCCGCGCTGGCAGGTGTCCTAATGCTGGCAGGACATAATCCCGAATCCGCTGCTTCATAGACTTGATGGATGCCGCCGCCAGCCCGTCCATACCCTTCGCTTCGTAATCTTCGGACAACTGGCGAACCGTCCAAGCCGCGAAGTTTTCCCGCTTCACTATCTGCTTTTCTCTGGCGACGTCGACACCCTGCCCGACCTTTACCCGATCCTCCGCCGCCAGTTTTCGCGCCGCGCTCAGGGTCAGATCAGGATAACGGCCCAGCGTCTTTTCTTTTCGCTTGCCGTGAAGGTAATACCTCTGTACCCATACTGCCGTACCTGCCGCGCTCAGGGTCAGGGTAAAACCATCGCCATCGGATAGCGTCCCCTTGTTCCCGGCCTTGATGAAATTCTTAACCCCCGGGTCAGTCAGTTTTCCCATGATCGACGCGCCCCTTTCCCTAGCTACCCGTTTTTCAACCTTAGCCGCCTATCTGGCTACCTGCTAGCTACCTGATTCAAGAATAGCATAGGATACGCATGGAAACAAAAAAAGCCCGCTAAATGCGGGCCTTGTGGGTGTTTCATGCACGTATGGAAACGCTAGGTTTTATCTCCGTATATAGCCTTGGGGTCCTTGATAACGGGGTCAGCCTCCTCCCATCCGCTCTTTTCGAGCTTGTTGTAGAAGCAACTGTTGCGACCGGTATGGCAGGCGATACCGCCGGTCTGCTCGATCTTGAGCAGAATCACGTCGTTGTCGCAATCGGTGCGGATTTCAATCACTTTCTGGGTGTGGCCGGATTCCTCGCCCTTGTGCCACAGCTTTCTGCGCGACCGCGACCAGTAAACCACTTCACCCAGCTGGGCGGTCTTCTCCAGCGCTTCACGGTTCATCCAGGCGAACATCAACACCGCGCCGGTCCGGGCATCCTGCGCGATGGCGGGCACGAGGCCCTGTTCGTCCCATTTGATCTCGTTCAGCCATTTTTTATTGCTCATAGTCGAACCTCGATTCCCTGTGCGCGCATGAATTCCTTGGCCTGGCGCACGGTGTATTCTCCGTAATGGAAGATGCTGGCAGCCAGCACCGCGTCGGCCTTGCCGGCTTTCACGCCGTCGGCCAGATGTTGCAGGTTGCCCACCCCGCCGCTGGCGATGACGGGAATCGCCACCGCTTCAGCCACGGCGCGGGTCAGCGCCAGATCGAAACCGTTTTTCGTCCCGTCGCGATCCATGCTGGTGAGCAGAATCTCGCCAGCACCGAGCATCGTCACCCGCTGGGCCCATTCGATCGCGTCGATGTGGGTGTTGTTGCGCCCGCCGTGGGTAAACACCTCCCACTTGCCGGGCGCAGTCTGCTTGGCATCAATGGCCACGACGATGCACTGGCTGCCGACCTTGCCGGAGGCGTCGGCGACGAGTTGCGGATTCTGCACCGCCGCCGTGTTGATGCTGACCTTGTCGGCGCCGGCATTGAGCAAGCGCCGCACATCCTCGACCTTGCGCACGCCGCCGCCGACCGTCAGTGGAATGAACACCTGCTCGGCGCAAGCCTCGATGATGTGCAGGATCAGGTCGCGGTCATCCGAACTCGCCGTGATGTCGAGGAAGGTGATTTCGTCGGCGCCCTGCTCGTCGTAGCGCCGCGCGATCTCCACCGGGTCGCCGGCATCGCGCAGTTCGACAAAATTGACCCCCTTGACGACCCGGCCGGCATTGACATCGAGACAGGGGATGATGCGTTTGGCGAGCATGAAAAGTCGGCGCTGGCGGGACGGCGTTACGGTTACTTCGAGGCCAGCTTGTCCGCTTCGGCCTGAGCCTTGCGGAAATCGAGCGTGCCTTCGTAGATGGCCCGCCCGGTAATGGCGCCCATGATGCCCTCGTCGGCCACGGCGCACAGCGCCTTGACATCGATCAGGCTGGCGATGCCGCCACTGGCGATCACCGGGATGCGCAACGCCTGGGCGAGCTTCACCGTCGCCTCGACATTCACACCCGACAACATGCCGTCGCGGCCGATGTCGGTGTAGATCACCGCCTCGACGCCGTAGTCCTCGAACTTTTTCGCCAGATCGATTACGTCGTGGCCGGTCAGCTTCGACCAGCCATCAACCGCCACCTTGCCGTCCTTGGCATCGAGCCCGACGATGATGTGGCCGGGAAAGGCGGTGCAGGCATCGTGCAGGAAGCCGGGGTTCTTGACCGCAGCGGTACCGATGATGACGTAGCTGAGTCCGTCGTCGAGGCAGCGCTCGATGGTGTCGAGGTCGCGAATGCCGCCGCCCAGCTGCACGGGAATCTCGTCGCCAACCTCGGCGAGGATCGCCTTGATCACCGCCTCGTTCTTTGGCTTGCCGGCAAAGGCACCGTTCAGGTCAACGAGGTGCAGGCGACGGGCGCCCTGTTCGATCCAGTGACGCGCCATGGCGGCCGGATTTTCGGAAAACACCGTGGCATCGTCCATAGCACCTTGCTTGAGGCGCACACAATGCCCAACTTTGAGGTCGATCGCAGGAATCAGCAGCATGGTACGTCTAGCTCCGAAGGGGAGAGGTCAGGGATTCCAGTGCATGAAGTTATTCAGCAACCTGAGGCCGGCCGCCGCACTTTTTTCCGGGTGGAATTGCACGGCGAAGATGTTAGCGCGGGCCACTGCACTGGTAAAGGCAATACCGTAATGCGTCGAACCGGCGATCACCTCCGGCGTGGCCGGTTCGACGTAATAACTGTGGACAAAATAGAAGCGTGACGCATTGGCAATGCCGGCCCACAGGGGATGCGGCTCGGCCTGCTGCACCTCGTTCCAGCCCATGTGCGGCACCTTGAGGCGTTCGCCAGCGGCATCGTGCATCGCTGCGTCGGGGAAGTGCCGCACCTGGCCAGGAAATAATCCCAAGCCGGCGACATCGCCCTCCTCGCTGTGCTCGAACAACATCTGCAAGCCGATACAGATGCCCAGGAAAGGCTTTTCGGAAGCGGCCCGCACCACCGCCTCGGCCAGGCGACGCCCGCGCAGTTCGCGCATGCAATCGGGCATGGCGCCCTGACCGGGCACGATGACACGATCTGCGGCGGCAAGCTCCGCCGGATCGGCCGTCACGACGACCGGGCAACCGGGTGCCACATGCTCGACGGCTTTCGCCACCGAGCGCAGATTACCCATGCCGTAATCGACAATTGCCACTGACTTCATCGGAAATGCCTGCGGTAGAGGGCGGGATTGGCCTTGCTTAGGTTAGAGACTACCCTTGGTCGACGGCACGACCTCGCCGGCACGCGGGTCGGCCGTGATGGCCATGCGCAGGGCGCGGGCAAAGGCCTTGAAAATGGTCTCGGCTTGGTGGTGGGCATTGTCGCCGCGCAGGTTATCGACATGCACGGTGATGCCGGCATGATTGACCAGTGCCTGGAAGAACTCGCGGACCAGGTCGACATCCAGCGCGCCGACCTGCGCCCGCGAGAACGTGACATTGAACGACAGGCCAGGCCGCCCGGACAGATCCACCACCACGCGCGACAGCGCTTCGTCGAGCGGCACGTAGGCATGACCATAGCGGGTCAGGCCCTTCTTGTCGCCCAAAGCCTTGGCAAGCGCCTGACCGAGCGTGATCCCGACATCCTCGACGGTGTGGTGCGCATCGATGTGCAGGTCACCGCGCGCATCGACCTGCAGGTCGATCAAGCCATGGCGGGCGATCTGGTCGAGCATGTGGTCGAAGAAACCGACCCCGGTCGACAGTTGCGACTTGCCGGTGCCTTCGAGATCAAGTTTGACCCGAACCTGGGTTTCCAGCGTGGTGCGGTGTATGTCGGCAGTACGTTGCGGATTGACCATCGCAGTCTCGGCACAGAGTTGCATTCAAGGCCATGATACCATTTCAACGCTGTTGCAACCTCCGTCGCCACGTCCATCAAGATCCCCTCATGAGCCGATTCTGGAGCGCCACCACCCGCGCCTTGCAGCCCTATGTTCCGGGCGAGCAGCCGAAGCTGCCCAAGCTCGTCAAGCTCAACACCAACGAGAATCCCTACGGCCCCGGCCCGCGTGTCCTCGATGCCCTGCGCCAAGCGACCGGTGAGTCGCTGAAACTGTATCCCGACCCGGAAAGCACGCGACTGCGCGCAGCCATTGCTGCGTATTTCGGCAGCGTCGATCTGCGCCAGGTGTTTGTCGGCAACGGTTCGGACGAAGTGCTGGCTCACACCTTCCAGAGCCTGCTCAAGCACGAGCAGCCGATCCTGTTTCCCGATATCACCTACAGCTTCTATCCGGTGTATTGCCGGCTTTACGGCATCGACTACGCCACCGTGCCGCTGGACGAGCAGTTCGCCCTGCGCGTAGCGGATTACGCCCAGCCCAATGGTGGGATCATCTTCCCCAACCCGAATGCGCCCACCGGCCGTGCCCTGGCGCTCGACCAGGTCGAGGCGCTGCTGGTCGCCAATCCGGATTCGGTCGTCGTGGTCGATGAAGCCTATATCGATTTCGGCGGCTGTTCTGCCGTGGCGCTAGTCAATCGTTATCCCAACCTGCTGGTGGTGCAAACCTTATCGAAGTCGCGTTCGCTGGCCGGACTGCGCGTCGGGTTTGCCGTGGGTCACGCCGACTTGATCGACGGCCTGAACCGCGTCAAGAACAGTTTCAATTCCTACCCGCTCGATCGCCTCGCCCAGTCCGGCGCTACCGCAGCCATCGAGGACCGCGAATGGTTCGAGCGCACCCGCCAGGCAGTGATCAAGAGCCGCCACGCACTGGTTCAGGAGTTGGCAGCGCTGGGGTTCGAGGTGCTGCCGTCATCGGCCAACTTCATCTTCGCCCGCCACCCGCAGCACGATGCCGAAAAGTCGGCGCTGGCGCTACGGCAGCGCGGCATCATCGTGCGACATTTCAAGCTGCCGCGCATCGAGCAGTTCCTGCGCATCACCGTAGGCACCGACGAACAGTGCGCGCTGCTCGTGGCCGCGCTGCGCGAAATTATTTCAGCCTGATTTCTGCGGCCCTGGCGTGGGCTATCAGGCCTTCACCCTGCGCCAACGTTACCGCGATGGGGCCAAGCGTCTGGGCGCCGGAAGCCGAGACTTCGATGATGCTCGACCGCTTCTGGAAGTCATAGACACCGAGCGGCGAAGAAAAGCGCGCGCTGCGCGAGGTTGGCAGCACGTGGTTCGGGCCAGCGCAGTAGTCGCCCAGCGACTCCGAGCAGTGGTGGCCCATGAAGATCGCCCCGGCGTGGCGGATCTTCGGCAGCAGGGCGCGCGGATCGGCCACGGACAATTCCAGATGTTCCGGCGCGATGCGGTTGGCGATCACGCAGGCTTCGTCAAGGTCGGTGACCAGGATCAGCGCGCCGCGGCCGGCCAGCGAGGCGGCGATCGTCGCCTGGCGCGGCATGGTCGGCAGCAGTATCTCGATGCTGGCGGCGACGCGGTCGAGGTAAACCGGATCAGGACAGAGCAGGATGGCCTGCGCCAATTCGTCGTGCTCGGCCTGGGCAAACAGGTCGATGGCGGTCCAGTCGGGATTGCCCGAACCGTCGGCGATCACCAGCACTTCAGACGGCCCGGCGACCATGTCGATGCCGACCGTACCGAACACGCGCCGCTTAGCGCTGGCGACGTAGGCGTTACCCGGGCCGACAATCTTGTCCACCTGCGGGATGGTCTGGGTGCCGTAAGCCAGCGCGCCGACCGCCTGCGCCCCGCCGATGGTAAACACCCGATCCACGCCCACCAAGTGGGCGGCGGCCAGTACCAGTGCGTTCTTCTGTCCGCCCGGTGTCGGCACAACCATGATCAGATCGCCGACCCCAGCCACCTTGGCGGGAATCGCATTCATCAGTACCGAACTCGGATAGGCCGCCTTGCCGCCCGGCACATACAGGCCGACGCGATCGAGCGGCTTCACCTGCTGGCCGAGCCGCGTGCCGTCCGCTTCGGTGTATTCCCAGGATTCGAGCTTCTGGCGCTCGTGGTAGAGGCGTACCCGCTCGGCCGCCTGTTCCAGAGCGCCGCGCTGGTCGGCCGGCAGGCCATCGAACGCCGCTTTCAGTTCGGCCAGCGGCAATTCGAGCCGCGCCATGGTCGCCACATCCAGCCGGTCGAAGCGCCGCGTACAGTCGAGCACGGCCGCATCGCCGTGCATGCGCACGGCGGCCAGGATGTCGGCGACCGCTCTTTCAATTGCCTCGTCGGTACTGTTGTCGAACGCCAACAAGGCATCGAGCGCGGCAAGGAATCCGGAAGCGCGGGAAGACATCCGGCGGATCATTGAATGGCCCCCTCGATGGCATCCAGTACCGGTTGCAGCAGGGCGCGCTTCATTTTCAGGCTGGCCTGATTGACGACTAGGCGCGAGGAGATCGCCATGATCTCCTCGACCTCGACGAGATTGTTCGCTTTCAGGGTGCCGCCGCTGGAAACGAGGTCGACGATGGCGTCGGCCAGCCCAGCCAATGGCGCCAGTTCCATCGAGCCGTAGAGCTTGATCAGGTCGACATGCACACCCTTGGCGGCGAAATGTTCGCGGGCGGTGGCGATGTACTTGGTCGCCACCTTGAGGCGCGCACCGCGCCGCACGGCGGCAGCGTAGTCGAAGCCGGCCGGTACCGCCACGCACATGCGGCATTTCGCGATCTTCAGGTCGAGCGGCTGGTAGAGGCCGGCGCCACCATGTTCGATCAGCACGTCCTTGCCGGCGATGCCGAGGTCAGCCGCGCCGTATTGCACGTAGGTCGGTACGTCGGAAGCGCGCACGATCACCACGCGCACGTCGAGCCGGTTGGTCGCGATGATCAGCTTGCGCGATTTTTCCGGGTCTTCCTCCGGCGCGATGCCTGCCGCCGCCAGCAGCGGCAGGGTTTCCTCGAAGATGCGCCCCTTCGACAGGGCGATGGTGATCATGGCACTGGCGCTCATGGCTTTATTTTACGCGCCGCACTTACTTGACTCGTTTCACTCGGGCACCCAGGGCGGCGAGCTTGGTCTCGATGTGTTCGTAGCCGCGGTCGAGGTGGTAGATGCGCTCGATCAGCGTCTCGCCCCGCGCAGCCAGGCCGGCGATGACCAGGCTGGCCGAGGCACGCAGGTCGGTCGCCATCACCGTCGCGCCCTGCAGGGCAGGGACGCCGCGGACGATGGCGGTATTGCCGTCGATCCTGATGTCGGCACCGAGGCGGATCAGTTCGACCGCATGCATGAAGCGGTTCTCGAAAATGGTTTCGCGGATCACCGCAGTGCCCTCGGCCAGGGTGTTGATGGCCATGAACTGGGCCTGCATATCGGTCGGAAAGGCCGGATAGGGCGAGGTCCGCAGGCTCACCGCATTGAGGCGGGCCGGGGCCTTGAGGCGGATCGCGTCGCGCTCGACAGTGATTTCGCAACCGGCATCCATCAGCTTGTCGATGACGGCATCGAGATAGCAAGCCGAAGTACGGGTCAGCCGGATATCGCCGCCCGTCGCCGCAGCAGCGCACAGATAGGTTCCCGTCTCGATGCGGTCGGGCATGATACGGTGGGTGGTGCCGCTCAGCCGGCCCACGCCACGGATGCGGATGACATCCGTACCGGCACCCGAAATGCGTGCGCCCATGGCAACCAGGCAATTGGCCAGATCAACGACCTCGGGCTCGCGGGCCGCATTTTCGATCACCGTTTCGCCGTCGGCCAGGCAGGCCGCCATCATCAGGTTTTCCGTGCCGGTCACCGTCACCATGTCCGTGAACAGGCGGGCGCCCTTGAGGCGCGATGCGCGGACCTGGACATAGCCCTGCTCGACAGCGGTTTCCGCCCCCATCGCATTCAGGCCCTTGATGTGCTGGTCGACCGGCCGGGCGCCAATGGCGCAACCGCCGGGCAGCGACACGCGCGCCTCGCCGCAACGCGCGGCCAGCGGCCCCAGCACCAGCACCGAGGCGCGCATGGTCTTGACCAGTTCGTAAGGCGCCACCGGGTTGTGCAACCCGGAAGCATCGAGCGTAATCGTCTCCGCCGTGCTGCCGGAGCCGACTTTTTCGATTTTCACGCCCATCTGCGCCAACAGCTTCAACATCGTCGCGATATCGTGCAGCGCCGGCACGTTGGTCAGGGTAAGCGGCTCGCGCGTCAACAGCGCCGCGCACAGCAGGGGCAGTGCGGCGTTTTTTGCGCCGGAAATGATCGCCTCGCCGGTCAAGGCGGTGCCCCCTTCGATCAGCAGCTTATCCACGGAATTCTTCGGGGGTCAGGCAGCGCATCGACAGTGCATGCAGGGTTTCCGTCTCGAAATGTTCGCGCAGCAGGGCATTCACCCGTTGCTGGCGTTGTACCCGGCTTAACCCCGCAAAGACAGTGCTGACGATCAGCGCCTCGAAATGTCGGCCATCGCCGGCGATAGACAGATGCGAGCACTCGAGTCCGCTGCGAATCCATACTTCGATCTGTTCAGGCGCCAGCATTTAATGGAACTCCGGGGGGATACTGGGAGGAACGCACTGGCAAGGCGGACGCCGTCAACGCCCGGTCAGGCCAGCGGCAGTAGTTCGGAAACGCCGTAGACCTCGGCAAGACTGGTCAGATTTTGCGGTGGGTTAAGGATACGCAAGGACTTGCCGTTGCGCTGCGCAGCACGTTGCCAACCAAACAGGACCGCCAGGCCAGCCGAATCAACCTCTTGCACAGCCGCCAGATCAAATTCGGCCTCGCCATTGCCCATGGCCGTCATGCCAGCTGCCAGTAGCGCCGCAGCGGAGTCCATGGTCATGTTGCCGGTTACCGCCAGGCGACCACCGGAACGATCGACGCTGGCGGTCATTTTGCCTTGGCAGGGTCGGCAGCGGACTTGTTCTTGGCTTGCAGGCTACGGATCAGGCCGTCGATCCCGCCCGCCTGAATTTGCTGGGCAAACGAGCTACGGTAATTGGTCACCAGGCTAACGCCAGCCACTTCCATGTCATACACTTTCCAGCCGACCGGGGTCTTTTCCAGATAATAATCAAGTGGAATCGACTTGCCGCCAGACTGCCGGATTTCCGAACGGACCTTGACCTCAGTATCGGCGTCGGTCATCTTGAACGGCTTGAAGGAGATTTCCTGGTCACGGTATTCGGTCAGTGCCTTGGAGTAGGTGCGAACCAGCAAGCTGTGAAATTCCTGAACGATCAGCTTGAGCTGCTCCGGGCTGGCCTGACGAGCATCACGACCCAGCGCCAGCAGGGTCATGCGCTGGAAGTTGAAGTGTGGCAACACCTTGGCTTCGACCAGTTCCAGCGCTTTTTTGGTGTTGCCCGACTTGATGTCCTTGTCGGTGCGCACAATTTCCAGCACCTCGTTCGTCACATTCTTGACCAGCACATCGGGGGCCAAGTCGGCCGAAGTAGCGCTGGTGGCGAACAAAAGGGCGGCAAGAAAGCCTAGGAAACGCTTCATTTTCAATCCAGTTACCAAAATATCGGGATAGGGAAAAAATCAGTCCAATTTCTCACGCGGTGCATTGCCGTCGTAAATCAGGTTCTTGCGCGACTGCAGGTAACCATCACGTACATATGAGTATTTGTCGAGGGCAGCCTCTTCGATCACCTTGTCGGCCGGCAACAGGTCGGCCCGTGTATCGACGATGCGCAAGGCCAACAGGGTATTGCGCGTGGGCACATGATCGACATGGCCGACCGGATCGGCAGCCACATCCAGCACCAGGCCAGCCGTATCGCGAACGGTACGCGGCCCGAAAATCGGCACCACCACATAGGCACCATCGCCCATGCCCCAACGGCCGAAGGTCTGACCAAAATCTTCGTCGTGCTTTTCCATACCCATGTCGGACGCCCAGTCGATCACGCCCAAGACACCGATAGTGCTATTCACCAGCACCCGGCCGAGATCGCTGGCCGCCTGACCAGGCTTGCCTTGCAGGAGGTTATTCACACCGATGAAGAAATCGGCGATGTTGCCAAAGAAATTCGTCACGCCAGTACGCACCGGGGTTGGCAGGACGGCATCGTAACCTTGGGCGACCGGCTTGATCAGCACCGTATCAACGCCTTCGTTGAAGGAGAATATGGCGCGGTTGAAACCCTCGATCGGGTCTTTTTGATTGCCGGACGAGGCGCAACCGCTCAGCAACCCGGCCAGCACGGTTACGGTCAGGACGGATTTCAGACGGTAGCCAATGTTCATTTCTATCATTTCATGCGCCTTTAGGTTATTTCTTGCCTTCGTCTTCGGCTGCCTTGCTGAACATGAACTGGCTGATCAACTTTTCCAGAACCATGGCCGACTGTGTCTTTTTGAGTACATCCCCAGGCTTGAACATCTCGGGATCGCCACCTACCTCGAATCCGACATACTGCTCGCCGAGCAAACCCGACGTATTGATGGTGGCAATAGTGTCGCGCGGAAACTGATAACGCTTGTCGATATTCATCGATACTTGCGCCACGTAATTCTCCCGATCAAAGCGAATTTCACCCACCCGCCCGACCACCACCCCGGCACTTTTCACTGCCCCACGCACTTTCAGGCCTCCGATATTATCAAAATTGGCCTGTACGGCATAGGTTTCACCCACATCGGTGCTGCTCAGGTTCCCCACCTTGAGGGCAAGAAACAACAGTGCGGCCAAGCCCAGCGCAACAAACAGGCCTACCCAGAGATCGATTGCGGCTCGGTTCATCAGACACCTCGGAACATGAAAGCGGTCAAAACAAAGTCGGCGGCCAGGATGGCCAGGGAAGAAGTTACAACGGTACGCGTGGTAGCCCCGGATACGCCTTCAGCGGTCGGCTCGGCGTCATAGCCCTCGAACACAGCGATCCAGGAGACCAGCGCACCGAAGACAAAACTCTTGATGACGCCATTCATGACGTCCTGGCGGAAGTCTACCGCCGATTGCATTTGCGACCAGAACGATCCTTCATCGACGCCGATCAACTGGACCCCCACCAGATAGCCGCCCAGCACGCCCATGGCCGAGAACAGCGCCGCCAGCAGGGGCATCGAGATCACGCCGGCCCAGAAACGCGGGGCAACCACTCGGGCGATCGGATTAACCGCCATCATTTCCATCGCCGAGAGTTGTTCGGTGGCCTTCATCAGACCAATTTCCGCCGTGATCGCCGAACCGGCGCGGCTGGCAAACAGCAACGCCGCAACCACGGGTCCAAGTTCCCGGACCAGAGAAAGGGCGACCAGTACCCCCAGGGCTTCGGACGAACCGTAACGCTGCAGCGTATCGTACCCCTGGAGGCCGAGCACCATGCCGACGAAAAGGCCCGATACCAAGATAATGATCAGCGACAGCACGCCGGTAAAGTAGATTTCGCGCATCGTCAGGTTGAAACGCCGCAGCGCAGTACCGGAATACAGCAGCGTCATCAATAGGAAGCGGCTGGCGAAACCGAGTCGCCAGAGGCGATCGGTGGTCCAGTGGCCGAGCTGGCGCAGGAAATTGGCAGGCATCACGACCACCATCCCTTGGGCCTGGCTGGCTGCTCACGCATCTCCTGAGCGTAATCGCGCGCCGGATAATGAAAGTTCAGCGGCCCGTCCGGTTCGCCCCAGACAAATTGATGGACGAAAGGTTCGGTCGATTGCCTGATATCCTCGGCCGTGCCTTCCGCTACGACCTTGCCGGCGGCCATGAAATAGATGTAATCGACGATCTTCAACGATTCCTGAACATCGTGGGTGACGACAATGGAGCTGATGCCCAGAGCGTCGTTGAGCTCGCGGATCAGTTCGCCGACGATCGACAGGGAAATCGGGTCAAGGCCCGCGAAGGGTTCGTCATACATGATCAGCATCGGGTCAAGCGCGATCGCCCGCGCCAATGCCACGCGGCGTGCCATGCCGCCGGAAAGCTCCGATGGCATCAGGCTGCGGGCACCGCGCAGACCGACTGCGTGCAACTTCATCAGCACCAGATCGTGGATCAGTTCATCGGGCAGGTCGGTATGTTCCCGCATCTGGAACGCCACATTGTCGTAAACCGACATGTCGGTAAACAATGCGCCGAACTGGAACAGCATGCCCATGCGCCGCCGCATCAGATACAGTCCCTCATCATCCAGTTCGTGCACCGCCTTGCCGGCGACGCACACTTCGCCCGAAGTCGGCCGCAACTGACCACCGATCAGGCGCAGCGTCGTGGTTTTGCCACAACCCGACAGCCCCATGATGGCGACGACCTTGCCGCGCGGAATGGTCATATTGATCCCGCTCAGGACCGCACGGCTATCGTAGGCAAAATTGAGGTCGCGAATCTTGACCAGAGGATCGGCAGACACCGTATAAGTGGAGGGAGTGGACAAAAGAGCGGCGCATTATAACCATGCCGCAATCGGCATGTTAGCTGGCTACCGAGCAGCATCGGGTCCTGACCAAGTGGCAATCGGGTAAGATCGCACGCCATGCACATCAACACAGGCAAACCGGCTCTGCTGATCGTCGATGACGACCCGATGATCGCCGATACCCTCGGCTACTACCTGCGCAACGACTTCCTTATTTTTTCTGCCGGAAGCCGGCCCGAAGCCATCGCCTTGCTACAGAACCTGGCCGAGACGCCGGCGCTGGCTCTGGTCGATCTGGGCCTCCCCCCGCTGCCACATCGACCCCAGGAAGGTTTTGCGCTGATCAGCGAACTGCTGGCGCGCATCCCGCAAATTCGCATCGTCGTCCTGTCCGGTCAGAATGACAGTACCAATGCGCGCCACGCCCGAACCCTGGGCGCGGTCGAGTTCGTCGCCAAACCTGCTGCGCCGGATCGCCTGCGCGAATTGCTGCTCCGCCTGCTCGATGTGGCGGAAGGCCGCACCATCGAGACCGGCCAGCCGATGCTTGGGGAAAGTTCCGCCATGCAGAAACTGCGCGCACAATTGAGGCAGTATGCCGAATCGCCCTTCCCGGTCCTGATCGAGGGTGAGTCCGGCAGCGGCAAGGAGCTCGCGGCGGCAGCACTACACCAGTTGTCGCGACGCAGCACCCAGCCTTACCTGACGCTCAACTGCGCCGCCATCGCCCCAACCCTGGTGGAAGCGGCATTGTTTGGCCATGCCAAGGGGGCTTTCACCGGGGCCACCGGCATGCGCGCGGGCTTTTTCGAAGAAGCGGCCGATGGATCGCTGCTACTCGACGAAATCGGCGAACTGCCGCTTGAACTACAGCCGAAGTTGCTACGTGTCATCGAAAACGGCGAGTACCAGCGCGTTGGCGAGACGCAGCCGCGCCAGTCCCGTGCCCGCGTCATTGCCGCCACCAATCGTGACCTGAAGCGGGAGGTACGTGCCGGACGGTTCCGGGCCGATCTCTATCACCGGCTGTCCGTTTTTTCCATCGCCATCCCGCCGCTCCGCGAACTCGGCGAAGACCGACTGCTACTGCTCGATCATTTCAAGAACCAGATTGCCGTCCAACTGGACCAGCCCGCCTTCAGCCTCGCGTCGAAAGCACGCGGGCTCTGGTTGGGATATCAGTTTCCCGGCAATGTGCGGGAGTTGCGCAACATCGTCATCCGGCTGGCCACCCGCTATCCAGGTCAGGTCGTCACGGCAGAAGCCCTCATCGAAGAGTTCGACCCCGGTGAGGTCGAACAGGAGTCGGCCCTAACCACGGCATCGGCCCCAGAGTCCAGCGCATCGATAATTCAGCCGGCAGATTACGTACGCCTCGTCGATGCCGCAGCCCGCGAACTAACCGCCCATTCCGGTAACTTCAACCTCGATGCAACGCTGATGCGTTGGGAGAGTGCCTACATCGAGGCAGCCCGTCGCCTGACAGAAGGGAATGTCAGCCAGACGGCCCGCCTGCTCGGCATCAACCGCACCACGCTCTATAACCGTCTCGATACCCTGGCCCGCCACAAGCCGGATGCGGCTAACTGAAGAGCAAAGAGAATCCTGCATGTATCTCGAACACTACGGCCTGAGCGAACCCCCCTTCCGCATCACGCCCCATACCGACTTTTTCTTTTCCGGGGCAAACCGTGGTGCGACGCTCGAAGCCCTCCTCTACGCGATCACTCACGACGAGGGTATCGTCAAGATCAGCGGTGAGGTTGGCAGCGGTAAGACGATGCTATGCCGGGTGCTGATGGAGCGTCTGCCGGAAAACGTCTTCATCATCTATCTGGCCAATCCCTCCCTGTCGCGGGAAGACATCCTGTTTGCACTGGCCGACGAACTCGGCATCGAAACTCCGGAAAACGCCCGTGCCAGCGCGGTCATGCGCGCCTTGCAGGAAAAGCTGCTCGCGCTCTATGCCGAAAGTCGGCAGGTGGTAGTACTGATCGATGAAGCCCATGCCATGCCCAAGGAGACGCTGGAGGAAATCCGCCTGCTCTCCAATCTGGAGTCGAACCGCCACAAGCTTCTGCAACTGGTACTGTTCGGCCAACCTGAGCTTAACGAAACGCTCGCGCGCGCCGACATGCGCCAGCTGCGCGAACGCATCACCCAAAGCTTTCGTCTCGAACCGCTGGTGCGCGACGACATTGCCGAATACCTCGAATTTCGCATGCGCGCCGCCGGTTATCGCGGGCCGGGCGTTTTCAGCCCCGAAGCCTTGAAACTGATCGACCAGGCTTCCCAGGGCCTGACCCGTCGCATCAATATCCTGGCCGACAAAGCACTGCTCTCCGCCTATGCAGGAGGAACGCACCAGATCGGGGCAAAAGAAGCCAAGGACGCCATCAAGGATGCCGAATTCACCGACCCCGGCGCACACAAAGTGGCAAAACTACCGCCAACGGGTCTGGTCTGGGCGGCGGCCGGGGCCATTGTCATGCTGGTAGCGATGGTGCTATGGCAGCGATTCGCCCAGCCTGCTGTCGTACCAACTCCGGCCTCAACATCGCCTACGGCAACGGCCGCACCCACTGAGTCGCCCCCACCCACACCGGCCACCACGGCAGTTGCCGCGATCACTCCCCTGCCCCCCTTGCAGGTCGCACCAGCCCTGCCCGCCGAGACCGCGCCCGCCCCGGAACCAGAAAAGAAACCGCGCGCCCAGAACTCCACCCCGCCCTTGCTGGACATATTGCTGACCGAAAGTCAGGGCTGGTTGGATTCGGTCACCGACGACCGCTGGTTCCTGCAGATCTACACCACCGACAACAAAGGCACCGAGCAGGTCGAGAAATTCCTCACCAAAGCGCGTAATTCGGGGGTGGAACTGCCACATCTCCGGGTTTACCGTGCTGTCATCGGCCCGGTCAGCCGCCATGGGGTAATTTATGGGGATTATGCTTCGCGTAAAGATGCCGTTAATGCACTGGAGAAACTGCCGGCAGTACTGAAGCAGAATCGACCCTATCCCCGCCAAGCAGTCAGGCTGAAGTTAAACAGCAACATACCAATAAATAAATCAAAATAATTCATATGGTTGCATTTGACATTTAAGGTGGTATGCTGAAAATAGCGATTACTCCTCTTCATTTTCATCCGGCCATGAACAGACCTCTGCTTATTTCGGCACTTGCGTTGGTAGTGTCTGCCTGTACCAATACCCCGATCGCACCACCGGGTGTCGGCCACCTGAATGCAGAAAAAGTCGGCGCTGGCGGGACGGCGGGAATTCCCGCGCCGGTACAGCAGGTAGTGGCATTGCCGAAGCCGAAGCCCGCGCCGAGGGTCGAGACTTATAGTGTGGTGGTGAATAGCGTCAGGGTTCAGGAGTTGCTGTTCGCCCTCGCCCGCGATGCCAAGCTCAATGTCGACATCCATCCCGGCATCGAAGGCATCGTCACCCTGAACGCCATCGACCAGACTTTGCAACAACTGCTCACACGGATCGCCAAGCAAGTCGATATCCGCTGGGAACTGGACGGCCCGAACCTCGCCGTGATGCCGGATAAACCGTTTTTGCGAAACTACAAAATCGACTTTGTGAACATGAAGCGCACGGTCACGAGTGATGTTTCAACATCGACACAGATTGCCAGTTCCAGCATTAGTGCCGTTGGGAACGCCAGTGGAGGTGCGGGAAGCAATACTGCCTCGACTTCAGTCAAGAGCGCTACCGAAAATGATTTGATGTCCAGCCTGGTAAAAAATGTTGACGACATACTCAGGGAAGAAGACCGGCTTCGCTACCGCGCCATAGTGCAAACAGAAATGGATGTCCTGGCAAAAACAGAGGGGACAGGACAGATTGCTTCTGGCATTACCGATGGAACCAAGACGAAGAATGCGGATGGATCTACTGAAACATCTGGCCCCGGAGGCGCCGCATCCGGCAGGGGAAATCAGAAGATCGATAGCAGAGCCGAGGCAACCAAAAAGGTAGGCGAATACGAGAAGTCTAACCCGGTTTTTGCCAACAAGGAAACTGGGGTTTTGGTCGTGCGCGCCACCAGTCGCCAGCATGAAAAGGTTCAGCAATTCATCGATCAAGTAATGCGCTCGGCGAAACGTCAGGTGCTGCTCGAAGCCACCATCGTTGAAGTCAACCTTAGCAACAGCTATACGCAGGGGATCGACTGGAAAAAAGTCACTGCAGGCTTGGCGGCAACCAGTCCCACAGGCTTAGCTGCTGTTGCTGGAAACATATTATGGCAAGAAGCCTCTGGGGCATTCACGATACAAACCGCCAACAGTGGGAGAACGTTTCAGGCCACGGTAAACCTGTTGGAAGAGTTTGGAAACGTCAAAGTACTCTCCAGCCCCAAATTGAGCGTAATGAATAACCAGACGGCGACACTGAAGGTGGCAGACAGCGTGGTCTACTTCGAAATGAAAGCCGAAACCTCACAGAACAACGGCTCCTCATTGACGACCTACACCACCACCCCCAAGTCGGTAAACGTGGGGTTCTTCATGAATGTCACTCCGCAGATTAGCGACAGCGATGAAGTGACTATCAATGTGCGCCCGACCATCACAAGAATTACTGGGTATAAGGACGATCCCAACCCATCGCTTGCAGCGGCAAACGTGAAGAACCCGATTCCAGAAATCCGCACGCGGGAAATGGAGTCCATCATCAAGGTCAGCAGTGGGCAAATAGCAGTCATGGGTGGTTTGATCCAGGAAGAGATTAACAACAACACTGGCACCGTACCCGGATTAGTCAATATTCCAATCTTTGGCAATTTATTCAAAAGTGGCACCACTAAACGATCCGGTTATTCGGTCGATGCAATGGAAACAAGCAACAAAACAGAACTGGTCATCTTCCTCCGGCCTGTTGTCATTAAAGATGCCAGCATTGAAGGTGATTTTTCCGAATATCGGCAAAGCTTGCCCGGGCAAGACTTCTTCGGGAAGAACTACAACGGCCCACAACGTCAGCAGCTTGATTTCGGGAGCAAGCCACAGTGAGCCTGCTGATGGATGCGCTCCGCAAGGCGGAGCAGCAAAAGCAGAAGCTGGCCACACAGGGGCAAGGACAGGCCGACTCTGCTGAAAGCCAGCAGGGGTTGGAACTTGAGCCAATATCGGTACAGGCTACCCCGGAGAGGCCCAACGAGATCTCGTTCGAACCTGCAGGCACAAGCCCACCCCCTGAAAGTGCGATTCCCCCACAGGCGAACGGCTCCGGCGAGAAAAGAAGTCGGCTGCCCGACTTGCCCACCCGGCTAGAAGATTTGGACGAGCAGTTCATGGCGCACGCTGCCCAGCCGCCGCTGAAGAAACCTGCGGCAATTCCGGCAGCCCCACCCCCTCCGCCCCCCCCTGCGGCACCTGTGCGGGGGAAAAAGCTCGAAAACTCCCCGGAAAGCGCGCGCAAGCTCCTGGATGCGAAACTGCCGCCGCAACCCAAAAACAATCGCAACTTCGCCATCGCTGTCAGCCTCGTCACCCTGGTGGCCGGCGTCGGCATTGGCGGCTATCTGTGGTGGGAAATGCAGCCCAAGGCCGGGCTCATGGCTGTCAATGCCCCCCCGACACCGCCCCTGCCCGCCAAGCCGGCGACGCCACCGCCTCCAGTTGCTGTAATCGCGGTCGCGCCACCCGTGGTGGTGGCTCCCCCCCCTGCCCCACTCGCTGCTGCAACACCCTCACCTGCGAATACCGCAGTCAGTGACGCCAAACCGGCAGCGCCTGACGATGAGGATGAAGTTCAGCCTCCGCCGCCGCCGAAGCCCCAGCGTGCCCCGGCCGCGACGACCGCGCCCAGACCCGATGGCCCGGTGCGTGTTTCTTCCAATCCTAAGAAAACCGATCCGGCGCTGGAGCAGGCCTATCAGGCCTTCAATAGCGGTGATCCTGAGCTGGCCCGCGCCAACTGGAAAAAGGTGCTGGCCAACGATCCGCGGAATGCCGACGCCCTGCATGGCATGGCCGCGCTGGCGCTGCAAGCCAACCAACCAGGCCAGGTGGCCGAGTTTTACCTGCGCGCACTGGAAACCGACCCCAAGGATGCATTGGCGCTTTCCGGCCTGCTCGCGCTCAAGGCCCCGGCAGACGTCATGCAGGCCGAGAGTCGTATCAAGACGCTGCTGGCCGAGCAACCCGATTCTCCCCATCTGAACTTTGCCCTCGGCAACCTGTATGCGCGCGGCACGCGCTGGGCCGAAGCGCAGCAGTCCTACTTCAGGGCCCACACGTCCGATCCGGGCAACCCGGACTACCTGTTCAATCTTGCCGTCAGCCTTGACCAGTTGCACCAGCCCCCACTGGCCGCAAAATACTATGGCCTGGCCATCGAGGCAGCCGCCCGGCAGCCAGCAGGATTTGATGCGCACCAAGCCGCAAACCGCCTGAAAGCTCTACAATCAAGCCAGTAGCATTGTCATTGAACACGGACAGTTTCCGGATCCGGGACTCGACCCGTATGCCATGCAGGATCGCGGTACTTCAGGGATGAACGCCAACACCAACCGACAGCCTATCGGCCAAGTCCTGATCGCTCAAGGCGTCATCAGCGAGGATCAGTTGCGCATCGCGCTCCTCGAACAGATGAAGTCCAACCAGCCGGTCGGCAAGCTGCTGGTGAGCCTGGGCTTCGTTTCCGAGGCAACGCTGCGCGACGCGCTGGGCGAATCGCTGGGCCAGAAGTCGGTCGACCTCAGCCGGGCGACGGTCGATCCGGCTGCCCTCCGTCTGGTACCGCGCGATACTGCGAAGCGTCACCGTCTGCTGCCCCTCGATTACGATCCGGAGCAGCGGCGCCTGACCATCGCCATCGCCGATCCCAACGACATCGTCGCGCTGGACAAACTGCGCACACTGGTTTCGGCCGACCTGCTGATCGACACGGTGCTGGCCGGCGAATCGGAAATCGCTCGCGGTATCGACCAGCATTATGGTTACGAGCTGTCGATCGACGGCATTCTCCATGAAATCGAGACGGGCGAAATCGATTTCCGCAGCCTGTCCACCTCGTCGGACGAATACAGCCAGCCGGTGGTGCGCCTGATCGATGCGCTGCTCACCGATGCCGTCAAGCGTGACGCCTCGGACATCCACTTCGAGCCGGAAGCCAGCTTCTTGCGCATCCGCTACCGCATCGACGGCATCCTGCGGCAGATCCGCGCCCTGCACAAGTCCTACTGGTCGGCGATGGCGGTCCGCCTCAAGGTGATGAGCGGCATGAACATCGCGGAAACCCGGGCCCCGCAGGACGGCCGCATCTCGATGAACATCAGCGGACGCGCCGTCGATTTCCGCTGCGCGGCCCAGCCGACCATCCACGGCGAAAACCTCGTCCTGCGCATCCTCGACCGCCAGAAAGGCATCGTGCCCCTCGACAAGATCGGCCTCGACGAGACTCAGCAGGAGCAGTTGCGGCGCATGATGGCGCGGCCCGAAGGCATCATCCTCGTCACCGGGCCCACCGGCAGCGGCAAGACTACCACCCTCTACTCGATGCTCAACCAAATCAACGAAGAAGGCATCAACATCATGACCCTGGAGGATCCGGTCGAGTATCCGATGGCCATGATCCGCCAGACCTCGATCGCCGAGTCCGCCAAGCTCGATTTCGCCAACGGCATCCGCTCGATGATGCGCCAGGATCCGGACGTCATCCTCGTCGGCGAGATCCGCGATGCTGACACGGCCGAGATGGCCTTCCGCGCGGCCATGACCGGCCACCAGGTGTTCTCCACCCTGCACACCAATTCGGCGTTGGGGGCGATCCCCCGCCTGCTCGACATCGGTGTGCTACCGGACATTATGTCCGGCAACATCATCGGCGTGATCGCACAGCGGCTGGTGCGCCGGCTCTGCCCACACTGTCGTAAACCCTACCCGGCGGGCAAGAAGGAATTGCAAATCATTGGCGCCGAGCAATTCCGCCAGACGCCGGTGCTTTACCGTCCCTCCGGCTGCCATCTTTGCGAATACCAGGGCTATCGGGGCCGGCTGGCGATCCTGGAAATCCTCCGGCTGGACAGCGATCTCGACGATCTTATCGTGCGGCGCGCCACCAATCGCGACATCCGCATTGCGGCAATTGCCAAGGGCTTCCGGACCCTCGCCGAAGACGGCCTGCGGCGCGTGACGGAAGGCGCAACTTCGCTCGAAGAAGTCGCGCGCGTGATCGATCTGACCGAACGCATGTAGCCCAACTAATGTCGCTCTATACCTATAAAGCGATGGATCCCGGCGGTCGTATGATTTTCGGTCGCATGGATGCAATCAACCCGATCGACCTCGAAATGCGCCTCAAGCGCATGGAACTCGATCTGGTGAATGGCGAACCGGTCAAGCAGGGGGGCTTAGGCGGCGCCAAGATCGAGCGGCGCGAACTCATCACCTTCTGTTTTCATCTGGAGCAGCTATCGCGTGCCGGGGTGCCCATCATCGAAAGCCTCGCCGATTTGCGCGACAGCCTGGAAAACCCGCGCTTCCGCGAAGTGCTGGCCGACTTGATCGAGAGCGTCGAAGGCGGCAAGACCCTCTCGCAGGCACTTGATAACCATCCGAAGGTGTTCGACAGCGTCTTCGTCAACCTGATCCGCGCCGGTGAGGAAACCGGCAACCTGCCGGAGGTGATGCATAGCCTCAGCGAATCGCTCAAATGGCAGGACGAGTTGGCTGCCCAAACCAAGAAACTCATCATGTACCCTGCTTTCCTCGGCACGGTGATCCTGTTCGTGACGCTGTTCATGATGATCTACCTGGTACCGAAAATGGTCGGCTTCATCAAGAACATGGGACAGGAACTACCCATCCACACCAAGCTGCTGATCGCGACCTCCAACTTTTTCGTCAACTATTGGTATGTCGTCATCGGCCTACCGATTCTCGCCGCGATCTTCATCAGCTTCTCGATACGCACCAATCCGCGTGCGCGCTATCGCTACGATGCTACCAAGCTGGCCATGCCGTGGATCGGCGAGATCTTCAAGAAAATCATCCTGTCGCGTTTCGCCGGCGTGTTCGCCATGATGTACGCCTCCGGCATTTCGGTGCTCGATTCGATCCGAACCACCCAGGATGTGGTTGGCAACCTGGTGATCAAGGAAGGACTGCAGCGCGTCGAGGAAATGATCGGCGATGGCCAGAACATCACCGTCGCCTTCCAGAATGTCGGCCTGTTTCCGCCGCTGGTGATTCGCATGCTGCGCGTCGGCGAAAATACCGGTTCGCTGGATACCGCTCTGTCCAATGTCAGTTACTTCTACAACCGTGACGTGCGCGAATCGATCGGCCGTGTTCAGGCAATGATCGAACCCGTGATGACCATCATCGTTGGAGTGATCCTCGGCTGGGTTATGCTTTCCGTACTCGGCCCGATCTACGACACAATCTCCAAGCTGAAAATATAATGTCTCAGCGCCGCGTCCTGTTCCTCGACAATTCACTCCTGTCCGTCTTCAAGGTCGGTGGCGGCAAGGTACAGCCGGAGGGCACCTTTCTGGCCGACGAGGCCGGCATGCTGGCCCTGCGTGACTATCTGGGCAAGCACCGCAGCAGCCTTTTCATGCTGCTGGCGGATGTCGCCGAGGAGGGCTTTCAGCTCGAAGACATCCCCTACTGCAGCGGCAAGGATCGCGCCGCTATCGTCAAGCGCAAACTCGGCCAGTATTTCTATGGCACGTGGTTTACTCTGGCGCTCACGCAAGGACGGCTGAAAACCGGCCGGCGTGACGAACGCCTGCTCATGATGGCATTAACCCACCCACAACACTTCGAGCCCGTGCTGGCGATACTACGTGAAGGCAAGGTCATCCTTTCCGGCATCTATTCGCTACCCCAGATCACGCCACTCTTGCTGCCCAAGATGGCATCGCAGCAACAGTTGCTGTTGACCCAGACCCATGGCGGTCTGCGCCAGACGTTCTTCGTCGACCAGAAACTGCGGTTCTCCCGCCTGACCCCATTGGCAACGGGATCGGCCGAAGAGTCGGCCATTGCCACGTTACTCGAAGCCGGCAAGATGCACCAGTATCTGGCCAGCCAGCGCCTGATTGAACGTAACAAGCCGCTGGCAACGCGGGTGTTGCTCCATCCCGACCAGATGTCCGCCATGCGGGAACGCTGCCGCGACACGGCGGAGTTGCGTTTCGAATTTGCCGATCTGCCAGGCGAATCCAGGCAGGCAGGCCTGAATTCGCCGCAGACTGGCTCGCACGCCGAATTGCTGTTCTGCCACCTGCTGGTCAAGAACCCGCCCACCGAGCAGTTTGCCCCGGCGACGGAGCGACAGTTCTACCGCCTCTGGCAAATACGCTTCCTGATCAAGGGGGTGAGCGCCGTCATCCTCATCGCCGGCCTGCTTTTTACCGCCAAGCATGGGATCGACATCATGCGTACTCAGGGCGAGGTCGATCAACTCCAGAGGCAGACCCGGCTCGACCAGCAGCGTTACGATGCCATTCTGCAGGCACTACCGAAAATTCCGCTTTCCAACGATGACCTGCGGGCGCTGGTCGGGCGCTACGAACAGGTTGCCAAGCGCGCCCAGGGACCGCTTCCCCTGCTCAGCCAGTTGAGCCAGTCGCTCGATGCATTTCCGGCCATCGTCATCGAAAAGATCGATTGGAAAATCGCCGAGGAACTGGCGCCTGTTCCGACCGGAACGGCTTCACCCGCCCAGGCACCCGTACCGCCGCAAACGGCCGGAGGACCCTACGCCCAGGCGATGGTTACAGCAGAACTTCCGATCGGCATGGCCAGTAACCATCGCGGCCAGCTAACGCTGGTCAATGACTTCATCAAGCATCTCGGAACGGCCCCCGATACGCTGGTCACCGTGCTGCAACCCCCGGTGGACACGCAATCGGGCAAAACCCTCAAGAGCGGCGACGAAAAGCGGGCCACCGAAGCCCCGAAATTCAGCTTCCGCCTGACGCGCAAACTCTGACACCATGGATAACGTCAAGCCGAAATCCGTCATCTCGCTGAAATCGCTCAGTTTGAGCCTGACGTTGCTGCTACTGTCCATCCTGCTGACCAGTGGATCGATTGTAGGCGTCCTGCATCTGAACGATCAAAATCAGCGAGCCTTCCAGCAGGTACGCAACCAGCAAAGCGAGACGCGTGCCCGTCTGGCCAGAGCCGATGATGACGAGCGCGAAATCCGCGAGAAGATCGCCCGCTACCAGGATCTCGTGGCTCAGGGCCGCACGCTTCCGGAGCGGCGCCTGGAATGGGTCGAAACCCTGCGCGGCATCAAGGAGTCGCGTCGGCTGCTCGGACTCGACTACGAAATTGCTCCGCAACGCCCCCTCAACGTCAAGGCCCCCTCTGCCGGCGGTCATGATTTCCTGGTCAGCACGATGAAGCTCGACCTGCCCTTGCTGCATGAAAACGACCTACTCGGTCTGCTGGCCGACCTCTCGGCCCAAGTACAGGCACTGGTGAGCGTCCAGAAATGCAGCATCGAACGCCTGCCTTTCGATCCGTCGCGGCAAAATCCCGCCATACTCAAGGCGACCTGCGAGGTCGAATGGATCACGCTACGGGAAAAATGATGAAGGTCATACGTTTCGCTCTGGCTCTCATAGCCGGCAGTCTGCTGATCACGGCAGCCCCGGTACGTGCCGCAGAACCCGCCGCAGTACCCAGCCTGGGGCGCCTGTTCCTGACCCCGGACTGGCGTGCCAGCCTCGAACGTCAGCGCCAGCTCAACATTCAGGAGACCCGTAGCCTCGAAGGTGGCGACATGCGGCTCGATGGCGTGGTGGTGCGCTCTTCGGGGAAAACCACGGTATGGGTCAACAACCGGCCACAGTCGGAAGGTGCGAGCGATACCGGTGTCAGTGCCGCTCTGTCCCGGCAGCAACCGGATCGCGCCACCCTGATGACCGGTGCCGAAGCACCGGCCGACCTGAAAGTCGGCGCCACCCTTAACCGGACTACCCGCGAAACATCGGGAGGACTTGCGGATGGCGAAATTCAGGTTCATCGCGCCACGCCGCGGAAATAACCAGGTGATCATGGCGGGGCGGGGCCAGCAAAAGTCGGCGCTGGCGGGACGGCGTTATCGGAATCTCCAGCACGGTGCGGCCCTGCTGATTTTCATGATTCTGGTGGTGATGGGTGCGCTGACCTATCTGGTCAGCAGCCTGACGCCGGAAATGCTTGAAGCGAAGTGGGCGCAGAAAACCAACGATGCGCTGGTTCAGGCAAGAGAGGCTCTGATCGGGTATGCGTTGCAATATCGCGAGGAACAAATCAGCCATGGCCAATTCGACCGTGTCTATGGCTACCTGCCTCTCCCTGATCTGGGAACGCTAACCAACAACAACGCCGGTTGCACTGAAGAGGGTTGCGATGCCTCGAACTTTGCCGGCAACGGCTTGAACCACACCGTCATTGGCCGCCTCCCTTGGCGGATACTTCAAGCCGGCCCGTTGCGCGATGGCAGCCAGCAATGTCTTTGGTATGTGGTTGCCGGCAGTCACCAGCGCGAACAGCGTGCGGCGCCGATGAACTGGGATACTCCGGGGCACCTCGATCTGATCAAGCTGGACGCTTCGGGCAACCCGGTCGCGGAAGGCTTGACCGGCCACGACCTCCCCGTGGCGATCATCATCGCCCCCGGCAATCGCTTGAACTCGGCAGCATCTACAAATACCGGCAACATCGATCAGTGTCAGGGCGACTACACTCCCGGCAACTATCTCGAGTTCACCACTCTGGGCGCCTTCAACAGTACGACAACCAACCACGGGGCCACCAGCGACGCCTCCGTCAAGCCGATCGCAACACGTGGCAAAGTGGTTTTCAACACCAACCTGCTCGCGAACGACTTTGCGCTGCCGATCACCGCGGACACCCTCTTCTCCGCCATCCGCAAGCACGCCTACTTCCGCCAGGACATTAACAGCCTGCTCGACAACATCGCCAGCTATCTGGGTGACAATCCCCCAGGCGCCTTCGGAAAGATCGCCGACAACGCAGCCTATGGCGACACGGCCAACCCGCAGGGCTACTACTCGAACTACCAGGACATGATCTTTGTCGCTGGCGGCGCGACGACAGTCAATGGCAATACCTGCAGCAGCGGCGCCCTACTGTTCGCGGGCCAGCGCGCGGCAGGGCAACTGCGCGACACGGTCGGCCGCCGAATCGACTTTTCAAACTACCTCGAAGGTATCAATTTCGGCGGAACCGAGTTTTCCGGCCCCGAAAAGTTCGAGCGGGTCTCAGCCATGCAATCCGCATCGCAGGATATCGTCCGCTGTTTGCAGCCCGCATTCATCCCGACGCAATCCGCCGCTCTGGCGGCTGCCAGCCAACCCCAGCTGACGAGTTATAGCGGCGTCACCCAGACCCTCACCCTCGGTCGCACGGTGTCCACCGCTCTGCCGACCGCGGTCGGCAGCTACATGTACGGCTGCGCCTGGAAACCGGAAATCCACGCGATGGGCGGTGGGCTGCGCAGCTATTTCCAATTCTTCATCAACGATACCGGTTTCAGTTCCGCGCCCACCGAAGGCTTTAGCTTCGCCATCGTCGATGGTGACAACAACGGCTTCGACGCCTGCGGCGCGGCCGCCCAGCACATCGGCTATTCCGGCAACAACCTCGAATCGCCCTTCATCGTGCCGCCCAAGATCGCCTTCGAGATCGACCCACGCCGCGAAGGTATTTTCAATCCCATGGCAACAAATACGCTGCTGAATGGTCGCAACGACCCAGCCTATACCGGAGGGCACGTCGCTATCGCCTACTGGGGTGGCGATACGCAAATCGCCACCGGCACGCTGGCGCCCTGCACTTCTCCGCATGTCGAGATAGGCAGTGCCTGCTATCTGCAACCAGAGCAGGACGACAATGTGCATGACCAGGTGGCCAGCACTCGTACCAAATTCCCTGCTCCGCCAGCCAATCCTGTTGCCCCGGCTACCGCGCCGTCGGTGCCGCCCGACACCCCGCAGGGTGTCTACAAGCTCGACCCCAGTTTGAGCCAGGTACCCACCAACCGGGACTTTCATGTGCGTGTCGAACTCACGCGCCAGCCGGTAAGCTACAGCCTGCTGCAGGTGCGCGTCGCGACAACCGCCGATCTTGATCTGGGTGCGCCGGGAAGCAGTATCGACAATGTTCCGCTGTTCGCCGGCGACCGCATTCTCGTAAAAAATCAGACACTCCCCGCGGACAACGGGCTCTATGTCTGGAATGATGCGGCCGCACCGATGACCCGTACTACCGACGCCGATACGGCCGGAGAACTGGCCGGCTTGGTGGTAGAAGTTACGCAAGGCTTGCGCAACGCACGCAGTTTGTGGCGGCAGAGCATCACCAATTTCACCCTCGGCAGCGATGCCCTACGCTGGACAAATCTGAATGTGAAGCTGTTGGCTCCGGCGACGACCAGCCTCACCAGCCCTGGCGTCAGGCTCGACGGCATCCTCATGAATGTCGGCGACCGGGTGTTGATCGACAATACCGGCGTTTATGTCTGGAACGGCGCCACCGTATCGATGACCGCCGCCACGGACATCGTCGCGGGCAGTATCGTCCAGGTGCAGCAAGGGAGCTACGCCACAAGTTCATGGCGCTACGACGGGTCATCCTGGACAAGCAACACTACGGCGCGCATTGCCGCACTGGGCAACCTCGTCATCACCAACCCGATCGACCCCGGCGATCCCACTGGCGTGTCAATCGATGGCGTCACAATGGTTGCTGGAGACCGGATTCTTCTAAAGTCACAAACAGTTGCCGGCCAGAATGGAATTTACATCTGGAATGGCGTCGGTGTCGCAATGGTCCGGGCAACGGATGCAGATTCAGCTGCGAAGCTTGCGGGCGGGATGGTTCAAGTTCTCGAAGGCTCGGACAGCGGACGCACTTTCCGCCAGACCGCCCTCACCGCGAGCGGCACACTAGAAATCGATCCCGTCGCGTGGTCAACGATTGACGGCTCGCCCAAATACACGCTGGAAATCTGGATACTTCCGGACAGCGGCACTACGGCGAACCAGATCATTGCAATGAAGAACACCACCCGGCCGATGAGTTTGCTTTATCCGAGCTTCACTGCTCATTTGCGCAACGAGCCAGTCATCCCGTATCCTTTCCGCAACGTCCGGCTTGGATTCACCATCGGACAACGTATTTCGGTCACCGACCAATACATCACCGTGAGCAACTCTGCTACTACATGGATCGACTAAACGCCGTCCCGCCAGCGCCGACTTTTCAGGAGAGGGGGTTTACCCTTACCGAAATGGCGGTCGTACTGGTTATTGTCGCGCTATTGATCGGCGGCATGATCCTGCCGATGTCCGCACAACAAGATGTTCGCTCAGTCAGTGAGACCGAGGCCAATCTGAAGAACATCCAGGACGCGCTGCTCGGTTTTGCAGCCGTTAATGGTCGATTGCCACGCCCGGCCACATTCGCCACGAGTGGCGTGGAAATCGGCTCTTGCGCCGACGATGCGGCGTGTTCGGGGCTCATACCCTGGGCCACACTGGGTGTCGGCAAAGTGGATGCCTGGGGCAAGCTGATTCGCTATAGCGTCACCCCAGCCTTTGCCAATGCGCCATTCAACCTGACAAGCAGCGTTGCCAACCGCACCGTTCAAACACGCGATGCCAGCGGCAATGCTGTTTATCTCGCCGGCCAGGCAAGCTGCACCGCCACCAGTCAGTGCATACCAGCAGTGATTTTTTCTCACGGCAAATTTCGCTTGGGCACAACAGATGGGGGCCAGACCCTCGCGGATGGGTCGTCCACCAATACTGATGAGGATGCCAATAACAGTGGGCCCACCAATTATTTCAACCGTACGGCATCATCAGCGACAACCGGTGGCGGTGAATTTGACGACATTGTCGTCTGGGTGCCTTACAGCATCCTGATCAACCGCATGATCTCAGCCGGTCGCCTGCCCTGATCCTTGCTGCACCAGCGCCTCATCGGGCGTCAGGATGCGGAATAACCCGTCCAATCGTCGGCCACGCCGCAACTTCAACAAAGCCTTGTCCGCAGTGACGAGCCAGTCGGCCTGACCATCGCGGGCAAGTTCGAGAAACATCTGGTCGTCCTTGTCCCGGCATTTGGGCAAGGTGATTTCGGGGCGCGATACGCCATCCACTTGTTGGGCGAGTTCAAGGTAGGCGGCGTAAGCGGCTTCCTGATGTTCTGACGAAAGATCGAAGAGCGGATAGCCGAGTACCCGCCGGTATTCGGCCAGGCAGGACGGGCTGGTCAGCGCCTGCCAGCGCCCGGTAACGACTTCGCCCCGCAAGGGGGCGAAGCGGCTGTCCTTGAACACGAACAGCGAGAGCAGGACGTTGGTGTCGAAGACGACGCGCAACGCCTGGTCTGACATCAGCCCTTCTTCTGCTGGTCGAGGCGGAACTTGACGTAGGAACCCGGCGCATCTTCGAGCACGCCGAGCTTGCCCTTGACGGGATCGCGCGCCGGCACGGTGGCATCGTTCTGCGCCATCAGCCAAGCCTGCCAGTCGGTCCACCATGAGCCGGGGCTCTGCCCGGCCTTTTCGAACCACTCTTCCGGGCTTTCGGGCAGGGTTTTGGCGGGGTTGACCCAGTAGCCGTACTTGTTGGCGGCCGGCGGATTGACGATGCCGGCGATGTGACCGGAACCGCCCAGCACGAAGCGCGTCGGGCCGCCGAACAGCTTGGCACCGAGATAGGTGCTTTGCCACGGGGCGATGTGGTCCTCGATGGCGGACACGAAGTAGGCGGGCAGCTTGATCTTGCTCAGGTCGATGGCGACATCACCGACCATGATGCCGCCCGGATCCTTGAGCAGGTTCTTCATGTACATGTTGCGCAGGTAGAAGCTGTGCATCGCGGCCGGCATGCGCGTGGAATCGGAGTTCCAGTAGAGCAGGTCGAAGGGGAAGGGGTCCTTGCCCATCAGGTAGTTGTTGACCACGAAGGACCAGATCAGGTCGTTGGCGCGCAGCATGTTGAAGGTGCCGGCCATCTCGGAGCCTTCGAGGTAGCCGCGCTCGCTCATTTTCTTTTCGACCAGGGCAATCTGCTGCTCGTCGATGAACACGCCCAGCTCGCCGGGAATCGAAAAGTCCAGCATGGTGGTGAAGTAGGTGCTCGAGGCGAGACGCTTGTCCTTCTTGTTTGCCAGATAGGCTGCGGTGGTGGCGAGCAGCGTGCCGCCGAGACAGTAACCGACAGCGTTGATTTCCTTTTCGCCGGTTTGTGCGCAAACCTGGTCGATGGCGACCAGCGTGCCCTCGAACACGTAGTCCTCGTAGCTCTTCTGCGCGAGCTTTTCGTCCGGATTGACCCAGGACATGGTGAACACCGTGTGGCCCTGGTCGTTAGCCCACTTGATGTAGGAGTTCTTCTCGCGCAAATCGAGGATGTAGTACTTGTTGATCCAGGGCGGCACGATCAGCAGCGGCCGCTTGAACTGCGTCTTGGTGGTCGGCGTGAATTGCAGCAGTTGGAACAGATCGTTCTGGAAGATCACCTTGCCCGGCGTGGTGGCGACGTTCTTGCCGAGCTCGAAGGCCGTGGTGTCGGTCATCTTGACGCGCAACTGGCCGTTATTGCCTTCCATGTCGCGCAGCAGATTGTTGAAGCCGTTCAGCAGGTTCTCGCCGCGCGAATTCAGCGTCTCGCGGAAAACTTCCGGATTGGTGTGGGCGAAGTTCGAGGGCGACATCGCGTCGATGAACTGGCGCGTATAGAAGTTCACCTTGTCCTGGGTATGGTCATCGAGACCCTTGACCCCACTCACCGAGTCATGGATGTGGCGTGCGGTGATCAGGTAGGACTGCTTGATGAAATCGAAGAGGAAATGCTCCTCCCATTGCTCGTCCTTGAAACGCTTGTCGCCTTTGGGCGGCATCGCGACCGGCGGGGTCTGCATGCCCATGAAACGCAAAGTCGAATGTTGCCAAAGCGAGAAGTAGTCCCACACCAGATTCATTTGCGTCTGGGCCATCTGGTAGGGGTTGGCGAGCATCTTGGCCATCATGTCCATGAAAGCCTGGGCGATGCCCAGCTCGTCCTGGGGCGTGGAGATGCCATTCTTGGCCTGACGTTCAATGTGGCCGTGCAGGATTTTCGAGGCGCGCTGGGCCACCTGGGCATAGGTCTTGGCCAGTTCCTGCATGTCAGGCAGGGCGGGCTTTTCAGTTTCGGGTGTCTGCGACATGGTTTCTCACTCCCTTTATTGGTCAGTTCGATGAGGTGTAGCGGATGACGCCGCTCTCGATACTACGCTTCAGGCGGCCTTGTTTTGCAAGGTAATTCAGGTGGGCGATCGCCTCGCCCATGGCAAACATGGTCTGGTGCGGATCGTCGATCGGACGGCCGAATAATACCTTCAGCAACTCGCTGGCAGACCTGGGCGCTTCTACGCAGGCGACGAGCAGGTCGTCGCAACGCGCGGCATGGTGCGCCTGCAGTTCGGCGACGCGGGCGTGCAGGCCGCGAAACGGCCTGCCGTGGGAGGGCAGCACCAGCGTGTCATCCGGCAAGGTGGTGAGCTGTTGGATCGAGTTGAGGAACTGATCGAGTGTATCCAGCAGCGGGGCGGCGGCATAGGCGCTGACGTTGGTCGAGATGCGCGGCAGCAGCATGTCGCCAGCAATCAGCACATGCAGCGCGTCGCAGTAGAAGCTCGCGTGTTCCGGGGCGTGGCCGTAGCCAATGATCACCCGCCAGTCGTGCCGGCCGATGCGGATCATTTCGCCCTCCATGATGCGCTGGAATTTCTCGGGAATGGCAGGAACGCCGCGCCGGTAGGCATTGCCGCGTTTTTCCATGGCAGCCAAGGCTGGCTCTTCGAGGCCATGCTGGCGGAAGAATTCCACCATGGCGGCAACGCCGAAGGGATGCACGCTTGCGGCAATGACATGCGCGGTCAGGTATTCCCCCTGGGTCATCCACAATGGTGCGCCGGTCTCGGCTTCCAGCCAGGCGGCGAGGCCCAGATGGTCCGGGTGGAAATGGGTGACGATTTGTCTGACGAGTTGCCTTCCCGCCAGCGCCGACTTCCAGGCGTCCTTGACCGCGTCCAGGGCAATGCCGGTATCCACTACCGTGTAAGCCTCGCCGTCCTCAAGCAGCCACAGGTTGATGTGGTCAAGGGCGAAGGGCAAGGGCATGCGCAACCAGTGCACGCCCTCAACAACCCGGAAGGTGGTCCCGGGTGCGGGCAGTTTCTCGTAGGGGTAGATGATCTGCATTGCCGGTCCAGAGAAAATCTGTTTAACTTCGGCGGGTTAGTGAGAGCGAGAGTTTAGCCGAAACCGGCCAACATGTTGCAGTGCAGCAAAAAATGCTTCCTTGTCAATTTCAATGACCGAACCAACTTACACCATTACCGAACTGGCGCGTGAATTCGAGCTGACGCCGCGCGCCATCCGCTATTACGAAGACCAGGGCCTGATCGCCCCCGACCGGGCGGGCGTGCAGCGCATCTATACCCGGCGCGACCGCACCCGTCTGCGCCTGACCCTGCGCGGCAAGCGCCTCGGCCTGTCGCTTGCGGAAATTCGCGAGCTGATTGACATGTACGACACGGCGCCGGAATCCTCGCAACTGGCCCGACTGCTGGAAGTACTCGAACATCGCCGTGCCAAACTGGCGCAGCAGCGGGAGGATATCGAGGCCGTGCTGGGCGAACTCGACGAATTCGAAACCCAGTGCCGCAGCTTGCTGTCTGGCAAGCAAATTAGTTGACGTTGACGTAAACGTCAACATAGAATCCGGCAAAACAGCAAGGAGGCACCATGAGCTACGGCATACCGCGTGCGGAAGCGAGATTCGAACCGCGCGACCCGGATTGGAAGGAAAAAGTACGCGACAGCTTCGTCCGTCAGGGTGCGATGGCCCTGCTCGGCGCCACTATCGCCGATGTCTGGCCGGGCGGCTGCGCGATCCACCTGCCCTACCGGCCCGACCTCTCGCAGCAGCACGGTTTCTTCCATGCCGGCATCACCTCGACTGTCGTGGATAGCGCTGCCGGCTATGCCGGATTTTCGCTGATGGCGCCGCACACCTCCGTACTGTCGGTCGAATTCAAGATCAACTTGCTGGCTCCCGCCGACGGCGAACTGATGATCGCCACCGGCGAGGTGGTCAAGCCCGGCAAAACCCTGATGATCACCCGTGGCGATGCCTGGGTGGTGAAACACGGGAAAGTGACCCACTGCGCGATGATGCAGCAGACACTGATGACCATGCACGGAAAGGCTGAGAAGTAAGCCCGACCTCCCCCAGCCCCTCCTTCGCAGGAGGGGAGACTTGATGCTCGTTACACTCGAAAGATGGAGAAAACATGATCGGACTGAATTTTCAACTCGGCGAAGACATCGAGATGCTGCGCGACACGGTGAAATCCTTCGCCGACAACGAGATCGCCCCGCGTGCCGCAGAGATCGACCGCATGAATGAGTTTCCCGCCGACCTGTGGAAAAAGTTCGGTGACCTGGGACTGCACGGCATGACCGTCCCGGAGGAAGAAGGCGGCACCGGCATGGGCTACCTCGCCCATATCGTGGCGCTGGAGGAAATCTCACGCGCCTCGGCCTCGGTCGGGCTGTCTTACGGTGCACATTCAAACCTGTGCGTCAACCAGATCCGCCGCAACGGCAACGCTGCGCAAAAGGCCAAATACCTGCCCGGCCTGATCTCGGGCGAGCACATCGGCGCGCTGGCGATGTCCGAGGCGAACTCAGGTTCCGACGTAGTGTCGATGAAACTGCGCGCCGACAAGAAGGGGGACCGCTACGTGCTGAACGGCAGCAAGATGTGGATCACCAACGGCGGCGATGCCGATACGCTGGTGGTCTATGCCAAGACCGATCCGGCGGCTGGCGCCAAGGGCATGACGGCATTCATCGTCGAGAAGAACTTTACTGGTTTCAGTTGCGGCAGCCACCTCGACAAGCTTGGCATGCGCGGCTCGAACACCTATCCGCTGTTCTTCGACGACTGCGAGATTCCCGAGGAAAACGTGCTCGGAGGCGTGGGACAGGGTGTGAAGGTGTTGATGTCCGGACTCGACTACGAGCGCGCGGTACTGTGCGGCGGGCCGCTCGGCATCATGGCCGCCTGCATGGACGTGGTGTTGCCTTATTTGCACGAGCGCACCCAGTTCGACACGCCGATCGGCGAATTCCAGCTGATGCAGGGCAAGGTGGCCGACATGTACTCGACCTGGCAGGCCTGCCGCGCCTATGTGTATGCGGTCGGTCGCGCTTGCGATTCCAGCGACCACTCAAGGGGGCTGCGCAAGGATGCGGCCGGCGCGATCCTCTATTCCGCCGAAAAGGCGACCTGGATGGCCGGCGAGGCGATCCAGACCCTCGGCGGCAACGGCTACATCAACGAATATCCGACCGGCCGGCTGTGGCGCGACGCCAAGCTCTACGAGATCGGTGCCGGCACCTCGGAAATCCGTCGCATGCTGATCGGCCGCGAACTCTTCAACGAGACCGTATGAGTTCGGATAGCCAAGACACCGGCCTGACGCGGTTGTTCGAATACAACCGCGACTGGGCGCATCGCATTGAAGCCAGCGACCCCGGCTTCTTCGCGAAGCTGGCGCACCTGCAGTCGCCGGAATACCTGTGGATCGGCTGCTCCGATTCTCGCGTGCCGGCCAACCAGATTGTCGGCCTGCTGCCGGGCGAAGTGTTCGTCCATCGTAACGTCGGCAACGTCGTGGTGCATACCGACCTCAACTGCCTGTCGGTGATCGAGTACGCCATCGATGTGCTCAAGGTCAAGCACATCATGGTGGTCGGCCACTACGGTTGCGGCGGGGTCACCGCAGCCTACCAGCGCAAGCGCATCGGGCTGGTCGACCTGTGGCTGCGCCATGTCCAGGACGTGCATGCCAAGCATCTGGCGCGCTTCGAAGCGCTGCCAGCGGAAACGCATGTCGACCGGCTGTGCGAATTGAACGTCGTCGAACAGGTCCTCAACGTCTGCCGCACCGTGGTCGTGCAGGACGCCTGGCAGCGTGGCCAGGAACTGACCGTGCATGGCTGGATCTACGGCCTGCGCGACGGCCTGATGCGCGACCTCGGCATGACGGTCGGCCGCGCCGACGAGATTGACGCCAGCTACACTGCGGCACTAAATAATCTGTTCTGAAAGGGAAATTTATGTCCGATTCCATTGTTATCGTAGCTGCAGCCCGTACCCCGATGGGCGGTTTCCAGGGCGACTTTGCCAGCCTGACCGCCGCCAACCTCGGCGCCGTCGCCATCAAGGCCGCCGTCGAACGATCCGGCCTCAAGGCCGACGACGTGCAGGAGGTCGTTTTCGGCAACGTGCTCCAGGCCGGTCAGGGCCAGGCCCCGGCGCGCCAGGCCGCGATGCAGGCCGGACTGCCCCTGTCCGTCGGTTGCACAACGGTGCACAAAGTCTGCGGTTCGGCGATGAAGGCGACGATGATCGCCTGCGATGCGCTCAAGGCCGGCAGCCAGGACGTGATCGTCGCCGGCGGCATGGAATCGATGACCAACGCGCCTTATCTCCTGCCCAAGGCGCGCAGCGGCTATCGGCTCAGCCACGGCCAGATCATCGACCACATGTTTTTCGACGGTCTTGAAGACCACTACTCGCCTGAAAACAAGGGCCGCCTGATGGGCACTTTCGCCGAGGATTGCGTCACCTACTATGGTTTCACGCGCGGCGATCAGGACGCCTTCGCCATCACCTCGACCCAGCGCGCGCAAGCTGCGGGCACCGACGGCAGCTTCGAATGGGAAATCGCGCCGGTGACCGTCGCCGGGTGCAAGGGCGCAAAAGGTGATTGGGTCATCAAGACCGACGAGCAGCCGGCCAAGGCCCAACTCGACAAGATCCCCACGCTCAAGCCCGCCTTCAAGAAGGACGGCACGGTAACGCCGGCGAACTCCTCGTCGATCTCCGACGGCGCGGCGGCGCTGGTGCTGATGCGCGAGTCGGATGCCAAGGCGCGCGGGCTACAGCCGCTTGCCCGCATCGTCGGTTACACGACGCATGCCCAGGAACCGGGCTGGTTCACCACCGCACCGGTGTATGCCATGAAGAAGCTCTTCGAGAGCATCGGCTGGACAGCCGACAGCGTCGACTTATTCGAGATCAATGAAGCCTTCGCCGTCGTCACGATGGCGGCAATGAAGGAACTGGGGCTGCCGCACGACAAGGTGAACGTGCATGGCGGCGCCTGCGCGCTGGGCCACCCGATCGGCGCCTCCGGCGCACGCATTATCGTCACCCTGCTCGGTGCCTTGCGCAAGTACGGCAAGAAGCGTGGCGTGGCGAGCCTGTGTATCGGCGGTGGCGAAGCCACTGCACTGGCCGTGGAGATGCTCTGATGCTGCTCAACGACGACCAACGGATGATCCGCGACACCCTGCGCGATTTCGCGCGTGAGCGCCTCGCCCCCAATGCGGCGCAATGGGACAAGGACAGTACATTCCCGGCTGAAGCCCTGCAGGAACTTGCCGGCCTCGGCGTCTGGGGCATGGTGGTGCCGGAAGAATGGGGTGGCCCCGGCCTCGATTATGTGTCGCTGGCCATCGCCATCGAAGAAATCGCCGCCGGCGATGGTGCAACCTCGACCGTCATCTCGGTACAGAACTCGCTGGTTTGCGGCATCCTCGCCAGATACGCCAACGACGCGCAAAAGGAGCGCTGGCTACGCGGCGCAGCGTGCGGCGAGCTGCTTGGCTGCTTCTGCCTGACCGAGCCGCATGTCGGCTCCGACGCCGCCGCGATCAAGACGCGTGCCGTGAAAGACGGCGACTTTTGGGTTCTGAACGGTGTCAAGCAGTTCATCACCTCCGGCAAGCACGCCAAGATCGCCATCGTGCTGGCCGTCACCGATCCGGCCGCCGGCCGCAAGGGCATTTCCTGCTTCTGCGTGCCGACCGACGCGCCGGGCTATGTGGTCGCCCGCCTCGAGGACAAGCTTGGCCAGCATGCTTCCGACACCGCGCAGATCCTGTTCGAGGACTGCCGCATCCCCGCCGACTGCCTGCTGGGTAACGAAGGCGACGGCTACAAGATCGCCCTCTCCAATTTGGAAGCCGGCCGCATCGGCATCGCTGCCCAGTCGGTCGGCATGGCGCGTAGCGCCCTGGAAGCCGCCGTCGCCTACGCCAAGGAGCGCGAAGCCTTCGGCAAGCCCATCGTCGAGCATCAGGCCGTCGCCTTCCGCCTCGCCGACATGGCGACGCAGATCGAGGTCGCCCGCCAGATGGTCTGGCATGCCGCCTCCCTGCGCAGCGTCGGCGAACCCTGCCTCAAGGAAGCAAGCATGGCCAAGCTGTTCGCCTCGGAGATGGCGGAAAAAGTCTGCTCGGACGCCATCCAGATTCACGGCGGCTATGGCTATGTGGCCGACTTCCCGGTCGAACGCATCTATCGCGACGTGCGTGTCTGCCAGATCTACGAGGGTGCTTCGGACATCCAGCGCCTGGTGATCGCGCGCGCAGTCACTGCTGACTGATATGACCGACCCGCTGCTGTTCTACTTTGACTTTACCTCGCCCTATTCCTATCTGGCGAGCGAGAAGATCGATGCCACTGCCGACCGGTTCGGCCGCAAGGTCCAGTGGCGACCGGTGCTGCTGGGCGGCATATTCAAGGCGTTGGGAACCGTATCGCTCGTCAATCAGCCAGGCATGGCAGCGTATAGCGTGCATGATTTCGTCCGCTCGGCTCGCTTTCTCGGCGTGCCCTACGTGCATCCAGCCAGCTTTCCGGTATCCACCGTCGCAGCGGCACGCGTGTATTACTGCTTGCATGGGCAGGATTGCGCCATGGCGCGACGCTTTGCCCACAAGGTGTTCCGCGCCTATTTCGCCGCAGGCCGGGATGTCTCGGCACCCGCGGTCGTGCTGGAACTGGCGGAAAAAGTCGGCGCTGGCAGGACGGCAGTGGAAGCGGGCATGAACGAGCCGGCCATCAAGGAACGGCTGCGTGCCGAAACTGAGGCGGCAGTCGCTGCCGGCGTGTTCGGCGCACCGTGGATCGTGGTCGATGGGGAAAGCTTCTGGGGCGCCGACCGGCTGCCGCAGATTGAGCGCTGGCTGGAAACAGGAGGTTTTTGAAATGTCGGTGATCAAATCGAAACTCAATCCGCGCAGCGCCGAGTTCAAGGCCAATACCGCGGCAATGCAGGCCATCGTCGCCGACCTGCGCGAAAAGTCGGCGCTGGTGGCACGGGGCGGCTCGGAGGATGCGCGCGCCAAACATCTCGGGCGCGGCAAGCTCTTGCCGCGCGACCGCATCGACGGCCTGCTCGATCCGGGGGCCGGCTTGCTCGAACTGTCGCAACTCGCGGCCTGGGGCATGTACGAGAACGGGGTGCCGGCGGCAGGCGTGGTAGCCGGCATCGGCCGCGTGTCCGGCGTCGAGTGCATGATCGTCGCCAACGATGCGACGGTGAAGGGCGGCACCTACTATCCGCTAACGGTGAAGAAGCACTTGCGCGCGCAGGAGATCGCCCTCGAAAACCGCCTGCCCTGCCTTTACCTCGTCGATAGCGGTGGTGCCTTCCTGCCGCTACAGGACGAAGTGTTTCCGGACAAGGAGCACTTCGGCCGCATCTTCTTCAACCAGGCGAATCTAAGCGCCCGCGGCATCCCGCAGATCGCCGTGGTGATGGGTTCCTGCACCGCCGGCGGCGCCTACGTGCCGGCGATGTCCGACGAATCGATCATCGTGCGCAATCAGGGCACTATCTTCCTCGGCGGTCCGCCGCTGGTGAAGGCCGCCACCGGCGAAGTCGTGACCGCGGAAGACCTCGGCGGCGGCGACGTGCATACACGCATCTCCGGCGTCTGCGACCATCTGGCCGAAAACGACCAGCACGCGCTCTCCATTGCGCGCCGCATCGTCGCCAACCTCAACTGGAAGAAAACGGTCGGGCTGGAACTGGCAACGCCCGAGGAGCCGCTTTACGCTCCCGAAGAACTCTACGGCGTGATCCCCACCGACACGAAGAAGCCCTACGACGTGCGTGAAGTCATCGCGCGCCTCGTCGACGGTTCGCGCTTTGACGAGTTCAAAGCGCGCTACGGCGCGACGCTGGTGACGGGCTTCGCCCACCTGCACGGCTACCCGATCGGGATCGTTGCCAACAACGGCATCCTGTTTTCCGAATCGGCCCAGAAGGGCGCACATTTCATCGAGTTGTGCGCGCAGCGCCACATCCCGCTGGTATTCCTGCAGAACATCACCGGCTTCATGGTCGGCCGCAAGTACGAAAACGGCGGCATCGCCAAGGACGGCGCCAAGATGGTGACTGCCGTGTCGACGGCGCAGGTGCCGAAATTCACCGTGCTGATCGGCGGCAGCTTCGGCGCCGGCAACTACGGCATGTGCGGTCGCGCCTACTCGCCGCGCCTGCTGTGGACCTGGCCGAACGCGCGCATCTCGGTGATGGGCGGCGAGCAGGCCGCCAGCGTCCTGGCGACGGTCAAGCGCGACGGACTGGAAGCCGCCGGCAAGTCCTGGAGTGCGGAAGAGGAGGAAGCCTTCAAGGCGCCGATCCGTGCGCAATACGAAACCCAGGGACACCCCTACTACGCAACAGCGCGCCTGTGGGACGACGGCGTGCTCGACCCGGCGCAGACACGTCGCGCGCTGGGGCTGGGCATTTCCGCTTCTCTCAATGCGCCGATACCGCCGACGAAGTTCGGCGTGTTCAGGATGTAAGGAGGAAATGAGCATGTACGAGAACATCCTCACCGAAGTCGATGGCGGCGTCGGCATCGTCACCCTGAACCGGCCGGAGCGCCACAACGCTTTCGACGACGCCATGATCGGCGAACTGGCCGATGCGCTGCGGCAGATGGCTGAGGACAGCGCCGTTCGGCTGGTCGTCATCTCCAGCACCGGCAAGAGCTTCTGCGCCGGCGCCGACCTCAACTGGATGCAGCGCGCTGCAACCTACAGCCTGGAGGAAAACCAGCGTGATGCCGGCGCACTGGCCGAGATGCTGCTGCGTGTGTCCGAATGCCCGAAGCCCGTGCTGGCGCGCGTGCAGGGGCCGGCCTATGGTGGCGGTGTCGGGCTGGTGGCCGCCAGCGACATGGCAGTGGCGACCTTCGACACGCGTTTTGCCCTCACGGAGGTCAAGCTGGGCTTGATCCCGGCCGTCATCAGCCCGCACGTCATCGCTGCCATCGGCGAACGCTACGCGCGCCGTTACATGCTGACCGCCGAAGCCTTCTCGGCCGCAGAGGCCTATCGCATCGGCCTGATCCACGAAATGGCGCCTGACATGCAGGGACTGGATGAGGCCATCGGCGAATGGGTCGACACACTCCTGAAGAACGGCCCGCAGGCACTGGCCGAATGCAAGGCGCTGATCCGCTCGGTCGCCGGTCGTCCCCTCGGCCCGAAGGTGGTCGACTACACCGTGGAGCGCATCGCCCACGTGCGTGTCTCGCCCGAAGGACAAGAGGGGCTGAGCGCCTTCCTACAGAAGCGCAAACCGAACTGGGTGGCATAGGCTATTCTTGTCGCCCAAGTATCGAAAAATATCCCAATCATGGAACCCGTGGAGAAACCATGCCGACCATAAGCATGTTTTACGGAATCTTGATCCGCATGTTTTTCAATGATGTCGAACGCCATCATCGACCGCATATCCATGCCGATTACCAAGGACAGGTTGGGACTTACGCAATCGACGACGGAATGCTACTTGCGGGAAGCCTGCCACCAGCAAAACATAAACTTGTCGTGGCCTGGATCGAAATTCATCAGGACGATTTACGCGCTGACTGGGATCTGGCAATGAATGGCAAGCTTCCATTTCCCATCAAAGGACTAGATCAATGAAAATCGTCAAGATCGTTCCGCTTGCGAATTTCACCTTGCAGGTATTTGCCGATGACGGGCGCGAGGGCGTCTTCGATGTGAAGCCGTACCTTGATTACGAGGCATTTATTCCATTGCGGCAAACAACGAACTTCATGAACATTCGTAATGGCGGATATTTCGTCGAATGGGAATGCGGTGCCGACCTGTCGGCAGACACCATCGAAGCCAAGATGGAAGTAACCGCAACCGCGGATGCCTGATTGCTTTTAATGACTTTGCCGTCCCGCCAGCGTCGACTTTTTTGAGGAGTAACCGGATGGGCATCATTCGCACCAACCTGCACCTGCGCAATCCCTCTAGCGGGAGCACCCTGTCGTCGATGGAAGTCAATGCGCGGGTGGATACCGGCGCGGTGCATCTCCGCATTCCCGAGCATCTGGCGATTCAGCTTGACTTGAAGGAGCTGGAACGTCGCGAGGTAACGCTTGGCAATGGCCACCGGATTACCGTGCCCTATGTCGGTCCGGTCGAGGTGAGCTTCAAAAACCGCCGCTGCTTCACCGGCGCGATGGTGCTGGGCGACGAACCGCTGCTGGGCTCCATCCCGATGGAAGACATGGACTTGGTGGTAGTACCGAGTCGGCAGACGGTGGATGTCAATCCGCAGAGTCCGAACATTCCGATGTCGATGGCGAAGTAGTCTACCGTCCCGCCAGCGCCGACTTTTCAAGCCCGTTTCGGGTATTTTTCTGCAGGAATCCCAATGAAGCGATTTAGCGTTGTCATACCAAGAGAAGATGGTGGAGTTGAAGTTCACCCAATGAAAGAGTGGCTTCGCCAGCACCCAGACTCTATCCCGACTGGCCTAGACCCTACTTCAAGTACTTCTCATCAATTACGCAATGCTCTCCGCAAACAGGGGTGGTTAGTTCAAGAATCAGCAAGTGAGGTGCGCCTGATTGTGCCGGGATCTTCCGAATTAGAAGGGACGGTTGAAGCAGTTCTTGGTGAAGAAAACGAAGAAATCGACATAGAAGACGAAGTTGCAACTTTTGCACTTGAGTACCAGTTACGCGATTTCCTCGCCCAGAACCTCACTGCTATTCCCATTGAAGGTAAACGCTTGCGTCTTTACGTAGACCCTGCAGGCCGCGATGGTGTCGAGTATCCAACTGCTGTCGGACCAATTGACATCTTGGCTATTGATGACGAAAGTGGGTTTGTGGTGTTCGAGTTAAAGCGTGCCCGCAGCCCTGACCACGCCATTGGCCAACTCTCGCGCTATATGGGATGGGTCACTCAAACTATCGGACGGGGAAATAGGGTTCGAGGAGTAATTGTCGCTAAATCCATCAGCGATAACCTACGCTATTCCTTGACAGTTGTTCCAAACGTGAGCCTTTTTGAGTATGAGGTTAAATTTGAACTGAAACCAGTCCATTCGATTACGTAATAGGAAATAGAGGAAATAGACAGACCACAATTTCCGAAAACGGACTGAAACCATGAAGCGCAAAATCTACGTTGAAACTTCCGTAATCAGCTATCTGACGGCACGCCCCAGCAAAACCATTATTGGTGCTGCCCATCAGCAAATCACGCTGGCCTGGTGGGAGCTACGCTCGGACTATGAACTGCTTGTTTCCCAGTCGGTCTGGCAGGAGTGCGCCGCTGGCGATCCGGTGGCTGCCGAGAAAAGGCTCGCGGCACTTGAAGGGATAGCCGTTCTCGGGGTAACACAAGAGATGATTGGCTTGGCCGAAGCGCTTATCCAGGAAGCCATCATTCCCGCCAAGGCGATTGAGGATGCGCTGCATATTGCTGTTTCGACACTGCATCACGTTGATTTTCTACTGACCTGGAATTGTCGTCACATTGCCAATCCCGTGATTCAGGAAAAGATTGCCGTGTATCTTGAGCAACTCGGCTTGTTCCTGCCGATCATATGCACCCCTGAGGAACTGCTTGGAGGAAAAGACGATGACTGACGAAATCATGATGGAAGTCCATGCCATCAAGGACGCGATTGGTGACAGGTATGGCAATAATCTGGATGCGCTGTTCAAGGAGATCCAGCTTGGCGAGGCAAAACTGAAGGCCGCTGGCGTCCAGATTTTGGCTCCCCCAGCCGACCTAAAAAATCTGTCCAACACCGCATTGCAGCGGACTCGCTTCGCTCACCGTTGATTCTGTACGTTGCTTTGATTCTCCCGCTGACTGCCGTCCCGCCAGCGCCGACTTTTTTGAGAGAAACATGTTCACCAAAATCCTGATTGCCAATCGCGGCGAAATCGCTTGCCGCGTCATCAAGACCGCCCGGCGCATGGGCATTCGCACCGTCGCAGTGTATTCCGAAGCCGATGCCAGCGCCCGCCATGTGCGGCTCGCCGACGAGGCGGTGTGCATCGGCCCGGCCGCTGTGCGCGAGTCCTATCTGGTCATCGACAAGATCATCGCCGCCGCGAAAGCGATGGGAGCACAGGCGATCCACCCCGGCTACGGCTTCCTCTCGGAGAACGAGGAGTTCGCCGAGGCCTGCGTCGCCAACGGCATCGTCTTCGTTGGCCCGCCGGTCAGCGCGATCCGCGCCATGGGCCTCAAGTCCGAGAGCAAGAAACTCATGGAAAAAGCAGGCGTACCGCTGACGCCGGGCTACCACGGCGACGAGCAGGCGCACGACTTCCTGCGCACGCAGGCGGATGCCATCGGCTATCCGGTGCTGATCAAGGCCTCGGCCGGTGGTGGCGGCAAGGGCATGCGCGCAGTGTGGAAAGGCGACGAATTCGCCGATGCGCTGGCCTCCTGCAAGCGCGAAGCAGCGTCGAGTTTTGGCGATGACCATGTGCTGATTGAGAAATACCTGCAACGGCCGCGCCACATCGAGATCCAGGTGTTCGGCGACACACAGGGCAATTGTGTCTATCTGTTCGAGCGCGATTGCTCGGTACAGCGCCGTCACCAGAAGGTGCTGGAGGAAGCGCCCGCGCCCGGCATGACGAGCCAGCGTCGCGCTGCCATGGGCCAGGCCGCCGTCGATGCCGCGAAAGCGGTGGGCTATGTGGGTGCCGGCACCGTCGAGTTCATCGTCAATCAGGACGGTACCTTCTACTTCATGGAGATGAACACGCGGTTGCAAGTCGAGCATCCGGTCACCGAGATGATCACCGGCCTCGACCTAGTCGAGTGGCAGTTGAAAGTCGCCGCCGGCGAGCCGCTGCCATTGTCGCAGGCGCAACTGGCGATCAATGGCCATGCGCTGGAGGCGCGCATCTACGCCGAGGATGCCGACAAGGGCTTCCTGCCCGCCACCGGCAACCTTGCCCATCTGGCGCCGCCGGCGGAATCGCTCAACGTGCGGGTCGATACCGGCGTCGAGCAGGGCGACGAGATCACGCCGCACTACGATCCGATGATCGCCAAGCTGATCGTCTGGGATGAGAACCGCGAACGGGCGCTGGCCCGCATGCTGCAGGCGCTGGCCGACTACCGCATCGTTGGCGTGACCAGTAACGTCGGCTTCCTGTCACGGCTGGTGGCCTGCCCCTCCTTCGCACAGGCCAACCTCGACACCGGGTTGATCGAGCGCGAGCGGGACTTCCTGTTTCCGGGTGCCGATGCGGCCGAACCCCCAAGGGATGCCTGGCTGCTGGCCGCGCTGGCCGAACTGTTGCGCGACCGCAACCATGGCCTTGATCATGCCGGCCGTAGCGGCGACCCCCATTCACCCTGGCATGTACGGGATGGCTGGCGCGCCAACGGCGCGGCCCGGCGCGAGATCCTGCTGCGCCACGGCAGTGTCGAGAAGCGGGTCGTGGCGTCTTATCACGGTGACGGTTTCGCGCTGGAACTCGATAGCCAGTTGTCACCCGCCAGCGGTGCCTTGCGCGAGGATGGTAGCCTGCGCGCCGATCTCGATGGCCGCCGGCTGACCGTGACTGTCGTCGCGGCGGCCGAAAAGCGCCATGTGTTCTTCGACGGCATGAGCTTCATCTTCGCTGCGGTCGATCCCTTCCACCACAGCGGCGAAGGTGCCGGTGCCGAGGGCGGACTCACCGCACCGATGCCGGGCAAGGTGATCGCATTACTGGTCAGCCCCGGTACACAAGTGGAAAAAGGTGCGCCCGTCGTGGTGCTGGAGGCGATGAAGATGGAGCACACACTGGTAGCGCCGGCCGCCGGTACGGTCAAGGCCTTCTGCTACGCGGTTGGCGAACAGGTAGCGGATGGCGCAGAATTGGCTGAATTCGAAATTTCCGCTGCCTGAATCATGTCCCTACCCAACAATGTCCGCATCGTCGAGGTCGGTCCGCGCGACGGCCTGCAAAACGAAAAACAGTCCGTTCCGGCTGCCACCAAGATCGCGCTGATCGACCGTCTGGCCGATTGCGGCCTGACCGTCATCGAGGCCACCGCCTTCGTCTCGCCCAAGTGGGTGCCGCAGATGGCCGACGCTGCCGAGGTCATGGCCGGTATCGCCCGGCGGGCGGGCGTGACTTACCCCGTGCTGGTGCCCAACGAGAAAGGTCTGGAAGCGGCTATTGCGACGGGTGCGACGGAGGTGGCGGTGTTCGCTGCGGCCTCGGAAGCCTTCTCGCTGAAGAACATTAACTGTACGATCAAGGAATCGCTGGAACGCTTCAAGCCGGTGATGACACACGCCGAGGCCGCCGGGGTCAGGGTGCGCGGCTATGTTTCCTGTGTGCTCGGTTGCCCCTACCAGGGCGAGGTGACGCCGACTGCCGTGTCGGACGTTGCCTGGGCACTGCTCGAGAAGGGCTGCTACGAGATTTCGCTGGGCGACACCATCGGCAGCGGTACGCCTGAAAAGGCCAAGGCGATGATTGAAATGGTGGCGCGAAGGGTGTCGGTCAAAAAACTGGCTGGCCACTACCACGACACGCGCGGCATGGCGGTGGCCAACATCTACGCCTCGCTACAGATGGGCGTCAATGTCTTCGATGCCGCCGTCGGCGGTCTCGGCGGTTGCCCCTATGCCAAGGGTGCTTCCGGCAACGTGGCGACCGAGGATCTGGTCTGGCTGCTGCAAGGCCTCGGCATCGACTGCGGAGTGGATCTCGACAAGCTGGTCGACACTGCGGCATGGATATCCGGTCAACTCGGCCGTTCACCGACATCCAAAGTGGCGCAGGCCGTCCTCGCCCGGCGATGAGCTTGCCGCCGCAGGTGCAAGTTATCGAGCGCGGCTGGCTGTCATCGAACAACATCCTGCTGTTCGACGGCGATGCAGCGACGCTGATCGACAGCGGCTACGTCGGCCATGCGGCGCAAACCGTTGAACTCGTAAAGTCGGCGCTGGCAGGACGGCGCTTGCCCCGATTGATCAACACCCATTCCCACTCCGACCACATCGGCGGCAATGCCGCCCTGCAACGCGCATTCGGCTGCGTTATTTTCATCCCCGCCGGCATCGAGGAACACATCCGGAACTGGGACGAGCAGGCACTCTTTCTGACCATCGGCGATCAGCGTGGCGAGCGCTTTCGCCACGACGGCGTGGTGCGACCGGGCGACACGCTGATGATGGGCGGCGTGGCATGGCAGGCTTATGCCGCGCCCGGTCACGACATGGATGCGCTGGTGTTCCATGCGCCGGCGGCGCGCCTGCTGATCTCCGGCGATGCGCTGTGGGAAGACGGCTTCGGCATCATCTTCGGTGAGTTGCTCTGCAATCCCGGCGCGCTGGAAGCGACGCGGGCGACGCTGGACATGATTGCCGGCCTCGGCGTCGACACGGTGATTCCCGGCCACGGCCGACCCTTCGGCGCTGTGCCCGCTGCCCTCGGTCGCGCCTATCGGCGGCTGGACGCCTTCGCTGCCGACCCGGCGCGCATGGCGCGCAACGGCATCAAGGCGTGCTTCATCTTCAACCTGCTCGACCTCGAAGGCATGCCTGCCATCGAACTGGAATCCTATCTCGGCCGCGTGCCCTTTTTCCGCGATGTCGGTGCACGCCTGCTCGGCATGGACATGCCCGCACTGGCGGCCTGGCTGATGGGCGATCTGAAAAAGGCCGGGGCGCTGGAAGAAGTCGACGGCCGGCTGCTGCCGACGATGGCGGCCTGAGGGCTATTTCACTTCGTAATCGAAGCTGCCGGCGAGTTCGCCCTCGACGATCACCTGCAGGTGGCGCTGGCCCGTCGGTTCGCCGGGACCGATGGCCCATTCGCCGATGATGCGGCCACCGCGCGGCACCAGTTGCCGCTGGCTGACCTGATGGCGTTTCGGTAGGGGAATGTTGATGCCCTCCGCCAGGTTGCCGGTAGGGCCGGCTTCGGACGCAGCCGTCGCCAGGATGTATTCCTCGCGCACGGCGACGCTGCGCTTTTTGGTGCGCAGTTGGATGATCCAGCCATAGCGCTGCCCTTCGCTCTGCGGCACCACCGTCGCCGGTTCGAACACCAGTTCCTTGGGATTGCTGGCATCAAACAGGCCGAATTCGGCGCTGACGATTTTGACTTCGGCAACTTGCGGCGGCGCGGCGAATACCGTTCCGCACAGCAGGAAGAGCAGCAGGGCGAGGACTCGCATCATGGCGCCAGATCGGCGATGCCGGGCAGAAAGACTTCGGTGACCAGTAATGGCCGCCCAAAGCGGCAAAAACGCGAACGCCGTCCCCACAGCGGCGGCAATTTGCTACCCACCGCCGCAGCGGCCCGCCGATGCAGCGAGTGGGACGCCGTCAGGCGCGCAACGTGCAGCGGCCCGCGTTCGATGTCCGGATCGGCAAACAACGCTGCTCCCAAGGGCTGGCTGCCGATGCCCTGTGCCATCTGCCAGGCACCGGCAAGATCGCGCGGGGCGAGGATGCTGTGGGCGAACACCACCGGCTCGCCATCAGCGAAGAGCAGCACTTCGCGTACCCAGGCCGGGCGGGTGGCGGGCAGGCCGACGACGCCGCGCTCGTCGAAGCAAGGCAGGGTCCGGAATTCCCCCAGTACTCGCACCGCAAAATGGGCGCTGCGCGCCACGAGGCGAGCGGTCAGCGAGGCGGGGTCGGAAAGCCAGGAATGGAGGTGAACGGGGGCGCCAGCCAGAGCAGGGCGGGGCTTCCAGCGGAAATCCTGGCGGGGCATCGTCTGCACGCAATCATTCGGTAAAGGCCACCGATGCTACCATAGGGTACGTCTCCTTCCCTTCGTCCCGCCATGCAGCTCGTCCTTATCAGCGGCCTCTCCGGTTCAGGAAAATCCATCGCGCTCAACGTGCTGGAAGACAATGGCTTTTATTGCGTCGACAACCTGCCCGCACCCTTGCTGGTCGAACTGATCGCCCACCTGCGCCTCGAAGGGCATGTGCGCGTCGCCGTGGCCGTCGACATGCGCGGCGGTGCCTCGATCGCCGCCTTGCCGCCGCAACTGCGTCAGCTCGAATCGGAGGGCGTGGCGGTGCGTCTGATTTTTCTCGATGCCCGCGATGAAGTCCTGATCCAGCGGTTTTCCGAGACGCGTCGCCGCCACCCCATGGTGGCCGGCGACAGTACGCTGGCCGAAGCCATCGCGTGCGAGCGCGAGGCACTGGAAACGCTGTTGTCCCTCGGCCATCGCATCGATACCAGCGATGTCCGTCCCAATGCCCTGCGCGCGATGATCAAGGACTTTGTCGCGCTCGCTCCCCGGACCGAGGGAGGCCTGACCCTGCTGTTCGAGTCCTTCGGCTTCAAATATGGCCTGCCAATGGATGCTGACCTGGTGTTCGACGTGCGCTGCCTGCCCAACCCTTATTACGATCCGGTCCTGCGGCCGCTCACCGGCCGCGCTGCGGCAGTCGTGGCCTTTCTTGAGGGGCAGCCCGAGGTAAGTAAGATGTTCGCGGACATCGCCCGTTTTCTGGACGAATGGCTGCCGTCCTATCTGCGCGATAACCGCTCCTACCTGACGGTGGCTATCGGCTGCACCGGTGGCCAGCATCGTTCGGTATGGTTCGCCGAAAATCTGGCGATTCACTTCAAGGACAGGGCACGCGTGCTGGTCCGGCATCGCAGTCTAGCGTGAGCGCCTGGCTGGCCCTGCTACGTCCGGGAGACTGGGCCACCCTGTTGCTCGGCGTGCTCACGGTGGGCATTTCCTTTCCCCTGCTATGGACCGGTGGGCAAGCCGAGCGCGCGGTCATCCGGCTTGACGGCAAGGTCATGGCGGAGTTTCCGCTGACCGCAGCTCAGCGTTACACTGTGACCGGACCGCTCGGCGACACCCTGATCGAGATCGCGCCCGGCCGGGCGCGGGTGCTGGCCGATCCCGGACCGCGCCAGTATTGCGTCCAGCAGGGCTGGCTGACCCGGCCAAACGCCATCGCCATCTGTGCGCCCAACCATGTCAGCCTGTCATTGTCCGGCCGCTCAACCAGCCATGACAGTCTCAACTATTGACCTGCCGGTCACGCGCGACGACCGCCGCATCGCGCGTTATGCAGCGGCGGCGATCGCCCTGACGCTGGCCGAGGCGACCCTGCCCTCGCCGCTGCCGGGTGTGAAACCAGGACTGGCCAACATCATCGTGCTGGTAGTGCTGGTGCGCCATGGCTGGCGCGATGCCGCCTGGGTGTCGCTGCTGCGCGTCCTCGCCGGCAGCCTGCTGGTCGGGCAGTTCCTCGCGCCGGGTTTCTTCCTCGGCCTGACCGGTGCGCTCGCCAGCCTGGCCGTACTGGCCGTGACGGCGCGTCTGCCGACTCGCTGGTTCGGTCCGGTGACGGCGAGCGTACTGGCTGCCTTCGCCCATATCGGCGGACAGCTCGTTTTGGCGCGGCTCTGGCTGGTGCCGCACGACGGGGTGTTTTATCTGGTGCCGATCTTTGCCGCCAGCGCGCTGGTTTTCGGTATCGTGAACGGTCTGATTGCCGCCAAATTGCTGAAGGAACTCCCGTGAACAAAACGATCGTCGTTGCCTGGACCGGTGCGTCCGGACTGCCCTACGGACTACGTCTGGTCGATTGCCTGCTGGGCGCCGGCAGCCGCGTCTGGCTGATGTATTCGCAGGCGGCGCAGATCGTTGCCAAGCAGGAAACCGATCTGGTACTGCCCGCCCAGCCGCGCGAGGCGCAGCGCCTGCTGGCCGAGCGCTTCAAGGATGTCGGGGGGCGCCTGACCGTCTTCGGTCGCGACGACTGGTATGCACCGCCCGCATCCGGTTCCAATCCGCCCGATGCCTGCGTGATCTGTCCCTGCACCATGGGAACGCTGGCCGAAGTGGCAGCCGGCCTGGCCAAGGATCTGATCACCCGCTCGGCGGATGTCGTGCTCAAGGAGGGCAGGCCGCTGGTCCTGGTGCCGCGCGAAACGCCCTTCTCGGCGATCCATCTGGAAAACATGCTCAAGCTTGCCCGCGCCGGTGCGGTGATCCTGCCGCCCAGCCCCGGCTTCTATCACCATCCGCAAGCCATCAGCGACCTGGTCGATTTCGTCGTAGCGCGCATCCTCGACCGGTTGGCCATACCGCACGACCTGATGCAGCGCTGGGGTGCGGATCATCAATGAGCACACCGACCGAGATACCGCTGTTCCTGCTAAATGCCGTGCTGCATTCGGGGGGGCGCCTGCCACTGCGCGTGTTCGAGACGCGCTATATGGACATGGTGAAGGTCTGCCTGCGGACCAACTCGCCCTTCGGCATTTGCCTGACCGAGGAAGGCGAGGGAATCGTCACGACCGGAGCCGGGCTGGCCAGGCTGCATCGGGTCGGTACGCTGGCCAGGATCGCTGACTGGGACATGCAGCAACTCGGCATCCTGAATATCGTGGTGCATGGCGGCGAACGCTTTCGCGTTCTGAACCATCGCGTGGCGACGAATGGCCTGCACTGGGCAGAAGCAGTCATCCTGCCCGATCCGCCAGTCAAACCGATCCCCGGCGATTATGCGCGGCTGGTACCAATGCTGCGTGCCCTGCTGGACGCGCTGGAAGAGGCCCGGCCACCGGAGCCGCACCGCTTCTACGATGCGGGCTGGGTCGCCGATCGCTGGGCCGAACTGCTGCCGCTGCCGCTACTCACGCGACAGCAGATTCTTGAACTTGATGACGGCGTGGCCCGGCTTGAGGCGATCTACCGCTTCCTGGAGCAGGAAGCGGTCTAGCCAACCACGCGATCGGCGACGTCAACCCTGATGACGGGGCGTACCAGCACGGCAGCCACGGCTTCGGCGTATTGTTGTGTCCACTCGCTGTGTTCGGCGAAGCGCTTTTCCCCGGCAAAGTAGGCAACACCAAGAATCCGGTCGAGCACCAGTACTTTGCCCATTGGATTGGTGGCTTCGCATTCGAGTTCTTCCCATTGCGCACCGAGCCAGCGATTGGCCTCCTCACGCGTCAATTTGCCATGCGAAATGATTTCGTAATCCCGATTGCGGTCGAAAACAACGTTAACAATGGTGGACATCTTGCCCCCTTCTTTTTAAGAAGCCTGAATTCTGACCTGCTTGGACCGCGAAGACAATCGTCGCGACGACAATTCGCACGGGATTTGACATCCCATCACTATCCCGATAAATTACTGACCGTTCAGTCATTATTTATTAACACCCATGTCAACGCACAACACGGTCGAAATCAAGGAGCCTGCAAGACGTCGCAAGGAAGCGCGGCCGGCCGAACTGTTGGCTGCGGCGCTGGATGTTTTCGCTGAAAAAGGCTTTGCCGCAACCCGTCTGGAGGATATTGCCACGCGTGCTGGCGTATCGAAAGGCACGGTCTATCTGTATTTCGACAGCAAGGAGGCCCTGTTCAAGGCGGCGATCGAAACCGCCATGATCCCGGCGATTGAGGCAGCCGAAGCCATCGCCAACGACGCCGGCAAGCCTGCCGCCGCATTGTTGCGCAGCTTCGTCTTCGGCTGGTGGGAGCGCATCGGTACGACATCGCTCGGCGCAGTGCCCAAACTGCTGGTGGCGGAGTCGGGCAATTTCCCGGAAGTCGCGCGCTGGTTTCATGAAGAGATCATTAGCCGGGCGCTCCGGGCCATGGCCCGCGTCATCGCGATCGGCATTGAGCGCGGCGAGTTCCGTCCGATCGAGCCGACGCTGGCGGCACGCATCGTTTTTTCGCCGATTTTTTCGATCATCGTCTGGCGGCGGACCTTTGCCGACTGCGCAGCCGGCCTGCCCGACCCACATGTTTTTCTCGATGCAGCCGTCACGCTGCTGACCGATGGCATGGTGATTCAGGCAAAGGAAGCCAAATGATTGCATCACGCCCCATGGTTGTAGTGACGCTAGGCCTACTGATGACGCTGCCTGCCTGCGGGGAGAAGTCGCCGCCCCCCGATGCCGGCTCGCATGCGCCGCGGACGGTCAAAACCATAAAAGTCGGCGCTGGCGAGACGGCAGACGAACAGCGCTACAGCGGCGAAATACGCGCGCGCGTGGAAACGCAGCTTGGTTTCCGCGTCAGCGGCAAGCTGGTCGAACGTCTGGTCGATGCAGGCGCCCGTGTCAAGGCTGGCCAGCCGCTCGCGCGGCTAGATCCCGCAGATGCGCAACTCACCGCAGAGCAGGCCGAGGCCAGTCGCACGCTGGCGGCTGCCGAACTGAAACGCACGCAGGAATTGCGCGCAAGAAATTTCATCAGCCAGGCAGCACTCGATGTCAAGGAAACCACTGCCAAGGCAGCCGAAGCCCAAGCACAACTGGCGAAGAACCAAGCCGCCTATACCACGCTGGTCGCCGATGCCGCAGGAAGCATCGCCGCTGTGCTGGCCGAGCCGGGGCAGGTAGTCAGTGCCGGGCAAGGTGTATTCCGCCTCGCACGCGAAGACGAACGCGAAGTGGCGATCGCCATTCCCGAATCGCGTCTGGCTGGCCTAAAAATTGGCGACCCTGCCACTGTGGAGCTTTGGTCAGGCAGTACTGGCAAGACCTATCACGGCAGATTGCGCGAACTTTCACCCGTTGCCGATGCATCGACCCGAACCTTCGCGGCCCGGGTACGGATCGAAAACCCGGACGATGCCATCGCGCTGGGCATGACCGCAAGCGTTCGCTTTGCAAAAACGGGAACAGGCGCCATCATCGTCCCTTTTGCAGCGATCCTGCAACAGGGTGATCAGGCCAGTGTCTGGGTGATCGAAAGTGACAGTGCCGTCAGGCAACGGCCGGTGGTGGTCGAACGCTATGGCGATGCCGGGGCAGTGCTGAAGAGCGGACTGCAGCCAGGAGAAACCATCGTCGCCGCCGGCGCCTTCAAGCTGACTGCTGGCGAAAAAGTGCGCAGCGCCGAAGAAACGCGGCCATGAGGCATCTCAACCTGTCGGAATGGGCGCTCGAGCACCCATCGATGGTGCTCTACCTGATGATCGTGCTGATGATCGGCGGGGTACTGTCCTTCCTCAATCTCGGCCGTGCCGAAGACCCGGACTTTACCTTCAAGGTGATGGTCGTGCGTACCCAGTGGCCGGGAGCAACCGCCCACGAGGTGGAAACCGAGTTGACCGAGCGTATCGAAAAGAAGCTGCAGGAAACCCCTTACGTCGATGTGCTGAACTCGGTCTCGCGCACCGGCGAGTCGCTGGTCTTTATCCAGCTTAATGACTACACACCGAAGAGCGAGGTGATCGAATCGTGGCGTCAGGTCAGGAAAAAGCTTGACGACATCCAGGACCAGCTACCGGCTGGCGTGCAGGGCCCGTTCCCCAACGACGAGTTCGGCGACGTCTATGTGAATATCTATGCGCTGACCGGCAATGGCTATGACATGGGCCAACTGAGGCAGGAAGCGACGCGGATTGCACGGGAGCTGCGTACTCTGCCGGACATCAAGAAGGTGGATCTGCTCGGCGTGCAGGAAGACCGGATTTACGTCGAGGTCGCGCCGGCGAAGCTCGCCAGCCTGGGCATCACGCCCGGCCAGGTGGCCGAGGCGCTCACGAAGCAGAATGCTGTCGCCCCTGCCGGCTTCGTCGAAACGGCCACGGATCGCGTACGCCTGCGCGTTAGCGGCGCCTTCGATTCGACGGAAAAAATCCGCAATGCCGACCTGGCCATCGGTGGCCACCATCTGCGCCTCGGTGACATCGCCGAAGTGAAGCGCGGCCAGGCGGATCCGCCCAGTCCGCGCATGCGCTTCATGGGCCAGGACGCGATCGGCATTGCCGTGACGATGGCAAAAGGCGGCGACGTCATCGCGCTCGGACGGCACCTGCAGGAAAACACCGACCGACTGGCCCGCGACTTGCCGCTTGGAATGGAAGTGGGCACGGTGGCGAACCAGCCCAATATCGTCAAGGAATCGCTGCAACTGTTCCTGCAAAGTCTGACCGAGGCAGTCATCATCGTGCTGGGCGTGAGTTTCCTCTCGCTCGGCTTTCGCACCGGCCTGGTAGTGGCCCTGTCCATCCCGCTGGTGTTTGCCATGACCTTCCTGCTGATGAAGATGTTTGGCATCGATCTGCATCGCATTTCCCTGGGGGCGCTCATCATCGCGATGGGCCTGCTGGTCGACGATGCCATCATTGCCGTCGAGATGATGGTGGTGAAAATCGAGCAGGGCTGGGACAAGTTCCGCGCTGGCACCTTCGCCTACACCTCAGCCGCCTTTCCAATGCTGACCGGCACCCTGATCACGGCGATGGCCTTCACCCCGGTGGGTTTTGCCAAATCGGGGGCGGGCGAATACGCCGGGGCCATCTTTTCCGTGACCACCATCGCCCTGCTGGTGTCGTGGCTGGTCGCCGTGGTGTTTACGCCCTATCTCGGTTTCAAGCTGCTCGACGAAAAGGCCTTGCGAAAGTATGGCGAGGAGCATCACGGCGACGTGTATGACACGCCGTTCTACCGGCGCTTCCGTGCCCTGGTCGAGTGGTGCCTGCGCCATCGCTGGAAGACGATCACCATCTCTGTCATCGCCTTCGCCCTCGGTCTCCTCGCCTTCAACGTCGGCGTCCAGAAACAGTTTTTCCCCCCCTCGAATCGCCCCGAATTGTTGGTCGATTTGTGGCTACCGCAGGGTAGTTCGCTGAAAGCCACCGAGACGGCGATCAAACGTGTCGAGGGTTTGCTGGCAGCCGACGATATCAAGGAAAAACTGGTCAACCATGCGTCCTACATTGGCAACGGCGCACCGCGCTTCTACCTGCCACTCGATCAACAACTGTTCAACGACAACTTCGGCCAACTGGTGGTCATCACCAAGGGCTTTGAAGAGCGCGAGGCGGTGCGGACACGATTGATTGCGGCCTTCAATGCGCCCGATGGCTCGTGGAGCCATCTGCGCGCGCGCGTTCAGCGGCTGGAGAACGGCCCGCCGGTCGGTTATCCGGTGGTGTTCCGCGTCATCGGCGAAAACGTCGAAACCTTGCGCAAGATTGCCGGTGAGGTGGCGGCGGTGATGCGTACCAACCCGAATGTGCAGGACGTGCACCTCGACTGGAACGAAAAGTCCAAGGCGGTTCGGGTAAGTATCGACCAGGACCGCGCCCGTTTGCTCGGCGTTTCCAGTCAGGAGGTGGCGCAGGCGCTGCAGGCGCACCAGATCGGAACGACGCTGACGCAGTACCGCGAGGGCGACCAGTTGATCGACATCGTCTGGCGCGCGCCAGCCGGCGCGGATGAGGATCGTGGTCGCCTCGACCGGCTGGCCGACCTGCCCGTTCCTGCCGACGGCAAGTGGCTGCCGCTGGCGCAGGTGGCAAAACTTGAACCGGTATTGGAAGAGGGCATCATCCGGCGGCGCAACCGTCTGCCGGCAATCCAGGTGCGTGCCGACCTAGCGAATCCCCAGGTCACCGGGCCGACTGCTTCCGCGCAGATCGATCCGCAGCTCAATGCGTTGCGTCAAACCCTGCCACCCGGCTATCGCATCGAAATTGGTGGCACCATCGAAGAGTCGGCGAAAAACGAGGAGGCCCTCAAGGCCGTCTTTCCGCTGACGATCATTGGCGTCATCACCCTGCTGATGATGCAGTTGCAGAGCATGCGCCGCACGGTCATGGCCCTCCTGACCGCGCCGCTCGGTCTGATCGGCGTGGCGCTGGCGCTGGCGCTATTGCAGAAACCCTTCGGTTTCGTCGCCAATCTGGGCGTCATTGCACTGATGGGGATGATCCTGCGCAACGCGGTGATCCTGCTCGACCAGATCGAACAGGATGAAAAAGCCGGCAAAAACCAGTGGGAAGCGATTGTCGGTTCGGCGGTGCGCCGCTTCCGCCCCATCATGTTGACCGCTGCGGCGGCGGTGCTGGCAATGATCCCGCTATCTCGCCAGATTTTCTGGGGGCCGATGGCCGTGGCCATCATGGGGGGACTGATCGTGGCGACCGCCCTGACCCTGCTGTTTCTGCCTGCCCTGTACGCCGCCTGGTATCGGGTCAGGGAGCCAGCGTAAAATGGCGGCTTCAAACCGTCAGGCTCTGCCCATGAACCCCGAGATTGCCCGCCAGAAGATGATCGAACAGCAGTTGCGCACCACTGAAGTGTTGCAGCCTGCCGTTGTTGATATCCTCTATGCCGACCGCCGCGAGCACTACGTGCCGGCCACCTGCCGCGCGCTGGCATTCGTCGACATGGCCATGCCGCTCGGCCATGGCGCAGCGATGCTGACACCCAAGCTCGAAGTGCGCCTGTTGCAGGAAGCCGCATTACAGCCGGGCGACCGGGTATTGGAGATCGGCACCGGTTCCGGACACATGGCGGCGCTACTGGCCGAACAGGCCCGCGAAGTATGGACCATGGAAATCGAACCCACCCTTGCCGAACGGGCCCGGCACGTGCTCGCCAACGAGGCGGCACTCAATGTGCATGTGGAACTTGGCGACGGCCTGGCGGGCTTCCCCGCCCAGGCCCCCTTCGACGTCATCGTCGTTTCGGGCGGCGTGGTGGAGATTCCGCCAGCACTGCTGGCACAACTGAAGGAGGGAGGCAGACTGCTGGCTTTCGTTGGTCGTCCGCCGGTAATGGTCCTGCGCAAGGTCGTGCGACAGACGGATGGCACGACTGTCGTCAAGGACCTGCTTGAAACAGTGGTTCCCTATCTGCAGGGCGGCGCACCGGCCCGGTGCTTCGCCTTCTGAACATGAAGCAACTGACCGCTACCCAGCTCAAGGCATGGCTTGACGACCCCAGTCGCGAGCCACCCCTGCTGCTGGATGTGCGCGAGCCTTGGGAGTTCGATGTGGTCCGCATCCCGGACGCCAAGCTGGTGCCCATGCGCGCAATTCCCGCCCGCCATCAAGAATTGGCCCGCGATGCCGAAACTGTGGTCATCTGTCATCACGGCGCACGCAGCTATCAGGTGGCGCTGTTCCTCGAACAACAGGGCTTCGGCAATGTCATCAACCTGTATGGCGGTATGGCAGCCTGGTCGCGCGATGTCGACCCCGCCGCCCCGACTTATTGAACCTTTACTGGAGTACGCATGAAGCCTTCCCTCACCACTCTGATCGCCCTGGCCTTTGTCGGCAACGCGCTGAATGTGCAGGCTGCCGACCTGTTGCAGGTCTACCGCGACGCGGTGGGATTCGACGCCCAATACGCTGCCGCCCGGGCATCGCGCGATGCCGGGCTGGAAAAACTGCCGCAAGGCCGTGCCGGCCTGTTGCCTACATTAAGTTTGTCCTCCCAAACCCAATGGAATGACAATGCGGTCAAATCGCGCACTGCCAGCGCTACCACTAACAAGGCAGAATTCAATAGCCATTACTGGTATGTAAGCTTGTCTCAACCACTTTTTCGCTGGCAGAACTGGGCTGGCTACAAGCAGGGCGAACTGTCTGCCATCATGGCCGAAATGCAGTTCGTGCAAGCCAGCCAGGATCTGATGCTACGGGCGACTCAGGCTTATTTCGACGTACTGCTGGCGCAGGAAACATTAGTGACGGCACAGGCAAAGAAAATTGCCATCGCTGAGCAGCTCGAATCCGCCAAGCGCAACTTCGAAGTCGGCACTGCCACTATCACCGACACGCACGAGGCCCAGGCCGCCTTCGACCTGGCTTTTGCCGAGGAAATCGTTGCCGAGAACGATCTGGCGGTGAAGCGCCAGACACTGCGTACCTTGACCGGCAAGGAGCCCGAGGCGCTGAAGGGACTGAAGCCCTCGTTCCAGATTGGACGACCGCAGCCGGACGATATCGGCCAATGGGTAACCTCGGCGGAGAGCGGCAACCTGGGCGTGCAACTGGCACAGACCAGCTTCGAGGTCGCCGATCAGGAAATTGACAAACAGCGCGCTGGTCATTTACCTACTCTGGATTTGGTAGCAATGCGCCGCAAAGACGGCGCGACTGACAGCACCACTACCGGCGTCGGCAGTGATACAAAAACCAGCTATGTCGGGCTGCAACTATCCCTACCGCTCTTTTCCGGAGGCAGTGTAATGTCGAAGGACCGCGAGGCCGTGGCGTTGAAGGAAAAGGCGCGCTCTGATCTGGACAATGCCCGCCGTACCGCCACCTTGACCGCCCGCCAGGCCTATCTGGGTGTAAATGCCGGGCTGGCGCAGGTCAAGGCGCTGGAAGCCGGCGTGGCTTCGTCGAAGCTTTCCGTCGAATCGAACAAGCTCGGTTACGAGGTTGGCGTACGCATCAACATCGACGTGCTGAATGCCCAGAGCCAGCTCTACGACACCCAGCAGAAACTGGCGAAGGCGCGCCTCGATACCCTGATTTCGCAGTTACGCCTCAAATCGTCCGCCGGCACGCTGTCCGAGGACGATCTCGCGACCATCAACGCGCTGCTGGAATAAATCAAGTCGCTCGATCAGCGCCAGGGTGCGCGCCGTCGCGCCCTGATGCCGTTTGGCGAAGACGCGCCCCTGCTGCCCCATCACGTCGCGGCTGGCTGGATCGGCCAGCAGGGCGAGGGCCTGAGTCACCAGATCGCCTGCCGAGTTCACTGGTCGGGCCGCTCCGGTGGTGATGGCCGCTTGTGCGGCCTCGGCAAAATTGAAGGTGGAGGGGCCGATCAATACCGGCACACCGACCGAGCACGGTTCGATCAGGTTCTGGCTGCCGAAATCGAGCAGGCTGCCGCCGACGAAGGCCAGATCCGCCGCCGCGTAATAGGCGAACAGTTCGCCCATGCTGTCGCCCAGCCACACCTGGGTGTCTGCCGCGACCGGCCGGTCGTCCGAGCGGCGTTGCAGTTTGAGGCCGCGGGCTTCGACCAGCCGCGCCACCTCGTCGAAGCGCTGTGGATGGCGTGGGACGATGGCGAGCAATGCCGTCCCGCCAGCACCGACTTTTTTCCACTGATCGAGAATCAGGGCTTCCTCCCCTTCGCGGGTGCTGGCGCAGAGGAACATCGGCCGTTCGCCGATACGGGTGCGGAATGCCTGCCCGATCACCCGTTGCCCGGCCGGTGGCGTGATGTCGAATTTCATGTTGCCATTGACGCTGGCCACCGGGGCGCCGAGGTTCTGCAAACGTTCGGCATCGTCGGCGCTGATCGTGGAGATGGCCGTCAGTTGCACCAGCGCGGTGCGCGTGAGCCGCGGATAGCGGGCATAGCGACGCGCCGATTTTTCCGACAGGCGGGCGTTGACCAGCAGCAGGGGAATGTCTGCCGCCTTGCAGGCAGCGATCAGGTTCGGCCATAGCTCGGTTTCCATGATCAGGCCGAGGGTCGGGCGGAAATGGCGCAGGAAGCGCCGCATCGCCCACGGCGTATCGTAGGGCAGATAGACACGCTCCACGCTGTCGCCCAACAATTCCTGCGATGTGGCGCGGCCGGTCGGCGTCATGTGGGTGAGCAGGATGCGATGCTTGGGGTAACGCTCGCGCAAGGCGACAACGAGCGGCTGCGCGGCGCGAGTCTCTCCCACCGAAACGGCATGGATCCAAAAAGTCGGCGCTGGCGGGACGGCAGCATAGCGGCCAAAACGCTCACTCCAATGTTGCAGATACTCCGGTTGCTTGCGCGAACGCCAGATGAGATGGATGACTGCCCACGGCATCAGGGCAAGAATGGCGAAGGTGTAGAGCAGGCGGGCCATCAGTCGAGCAGGTCGCCGGCAATGCGGATGACTTCTTCCGCAAGGGGGGGCGTGCCGATCCCACCGAGATTCACGAAGGTAGCCGTCCCCAACACGCCGGTGAGCGCCGGATCGGAGCCGCAATAGATCGCGACCGTTGGCCGTTGCAGCGCGGCGGCCAGATGCACCAGCCCAGTATCGACGCCGACCACGAGCCGCGCCCCCGCCATCAGGCCAGCGAGATCGGTCAGGTTCATCGCCGGGGCGGCCACGGCATGTTCCATCGATTTTGCCAGCCGCGCAGCGCGCTCACGTTCGGCAGGACTGCCGCCGGGCAGTACGCAATTCAGTCCGAGCGCGTTGAGCGCTGCCCCCAGCACGCGCCAGTATTCCTCGGGCCACTCCTTGTCGGCACGACTGGTGGCGGTGAGCAGCACGGCATAATCGGGCACCGGCAACCAGTCGGCTGTCAGCGGCGCAGCGGTGATACCGTAATCGAGCGGCAGAGCATCCAAAGCGTAGCCGAGTGCTGCCGCGGCCAGTTGCCGGTTGCGCAACACGGCATTCTGCCCGCGCGGGATGGCAAAGGTCCGATCGTAGAAGCGCGCCGCCAGCGGCTCGCGTGCCGTCTCCGCCGAGTGGCCCAGCTTCGGTCCATGCGCCTGAGCGGTGAGCAGGGCGCTTTTGAGTAATCCCTGAGTATCAAGGACCGCATCGTAAAAGTCGGCGCTGGCAGGACGGCGAACTGAGCGGCGAAAAGCACCGATTTCCCGCCAGGTCGCACCCGACAGCAGGGCCTTGCGCCAGCGCCGCACGGCCACCGGGAAGACATTACGCACTGCAGGGTGCAGGCGCGGAACCTCGGCGAAGTTTTCCTCCACCACCCAATCGATCTGTGCGTCCGGGAACCTGTGCCGGATGTCGCTGGCGACCGGCAGGTTGTGGATCACATCGCCGAGCGAAGAGGTTTTGACGAGCAGGATGCGCATGGCCGGCGCATTATAGTGGTCGGCCTGTATACTTCGTTTTTTCAAGGAAATCAGTTCAGTGGCATTAACCATTCTCGGGTTGTCGGGCGCGGTATCGCACGACCCCTCCGCGGCGCTCTACATCGACGGCAAGCTGGTGGCGGCCGCCGAGGAAGAACGCTTCATCCGCGACAAACACGCCAAGGGCCGCATGCCGTTCGAGTCGGCGAGGTTCTGCCTGGATTTTGCCGGGATCAAGCCCTCCGATGTCGATGCGGTGGCGATTCCCTTTGCGCCGATCAGCCTGTTCGAGAAGGCCCGCTGGCACTATGCGAAGCGCTACTGGTATGCGCCGGATCGTGGCATCGACGCCATCTTCGCCGGCAACCGCCGTTACCACCGTTATCGCAGGCGCATCGAAGAGTGCCTGAAGGGGCTCGGCTTCGATCTCGCCAAGACCGAGATCGTCCCGGTCGAGCATCACCTGACCCACGCTTCCAGCGCCTACCATTGCTCCGGCTTCCAGGAAAAGACCGCGATCCTCGGCATCGACGGCAAGGGCGAGTACGCCACCACTTTTTTCGGTGTTGGCGAGAACGGCAAGATCACCAAGATCAAGGAGTTCTACGACCCGGATTCGCTTGGCGGCCTCTATGGCGCGATCACCGAATACCTCGGCTTCGAGATGCTCGACGGCGAATACAAGGTCATGGGCATGGCGCCTTACGGCGACCCGACCCGTTACGACTTCTCGCGCCTGGCCAAATTCGAGAACGGCGAATTGATCGTCAACACCGACTACGCCAACGTGATCGGCCTGCGCCGCTACAAGGAAAAGGTAAAAGGGAGAAATAAGGGCTACTACTTCTCGCCCAAGCTGATTGAATGGCTCGGCCCGAAGCGCGAAGGCGACAGCGCCGACGATCCCTACGTTCACTACGCCGCGAGCATGCAGAAGCTGTTCGAGGATCTGTCTCTGCAGATGATGGATTACTACCTCGGCGACATCCTGCGCGAGACTGGCAAGCTGGCTTTCGCTGGCGGCGGCGCGCTCAACGTCAAGCTTAACCAGAAGATCATCGCCCGGCCGGAGGTCAAGGAACTCTTCGTCCAGCCCGCCTCGGGCGATGCCGGCACCGCGATTGGTGCAGCGTCGTATGTTTCGGTACAGCGTTGCGTGCCGGTGGAGAAGATGGAGCACGTCTATCTCGGCCCGCGCTACACGAACGAGCAGGTGATCGCCGCCTGTGAAGCGCACCCCAACAAGCCGCAATGGCAAAAAGTCGGCGCTGGCGGGACGGCGTCGGTGCCCGAACTGATCGCGAAAATCCTCGCCGACGGCAATCCGGTGGCATGGTTTCAAGGCCGCATGGAGTTCGGCCCGCGCGCGCTCGGTGGCCGCTCCATCCTCGGCTGCCCAAGCGTCGCCGGCGTGGCCGACCGCATCAATGCCCAGATCAAGTTCCGCGAGCGCTGGCGGCCGTTCTGTCCGTCGATGCTCGATACCGTCGGACCGCAGATGCTGCAATCGGATCATCCGGCGCCCTTCATGACCTTCACTTTCGAGGTGGCCGACGAATGGAAGGCGCGCGTGCCGGAAGTCGTGCATGAGGACGGCACCTCCCGTGCGCAGGTGCTGAAGCGCGACTACAACCCACGCTACTACGACCTGATGGTTGAGCTGGAAAAACTCACCGGCAACGGCGTGGTACTCAACACCTCGCTCAACCGGCGCGGGGAGCCGATGATCTGCTCGCCGACAGATGCGCTCAACATGTTCTTCGGATCAGATTTGGAATATCTGATCATGGAAGATGTGCTGGTAAGAAAATTACCCCAATGCTCCAGTCAGGCGCTCTGATGGACAAGAAAATTCGCGGCTACTATCTGACTGACCGCGAGGAATTCGTCGAGTTCATCGGTCGTTTCATCGATGTAGATTCTTCGCTGGATATTGGCTGTGCTGGAGGCCGCCTCGGAGAAAGACTAGTCGCAACAGGAGTGGTCAAGGTTTGTGATGGGATCGAGCCCCACCCGGATGCTGCCCGGCTAGCCAAAGCTCAATTACGCCATGTCTGGGAAGGTACGCTGGAATCGACTTCCAGCGAGGTGCCGTGGACCAGCTACGACTTGGTCATCATGGCCGATGTATTGGAGCATCTCGTCGACCCATGGCAAACCTTGCGATTTCTTCGAGAATCCACTTCATCAAATTGCAGGTTGGCATTGAGCGTTCCAAACATACGCCACTACAAAGTTTCATTTCCATTGCTTTTCAAGGGCGAGTTTCGCTATACCGACCAAGGAATAATGGACAGAACCCACCTTCATTTTTTCACACGGCAAAGCTTGGTGGAGATTTTGCAGGAGTGCGGATGGCATATCCAAGCAATCGAAAGCAAAATGAAGGAACATTACCGCAAGGCGTTCATGCCCACCCGCTGGATTGAGCCTTTCGTGACCAAGCAGTATCTCTTGATCGCTGAGAAGCGGTAACGTCGATTCTGGCAACCCCGGCCTACTTTGCGACCAAGCTCATGAATACCTCCCAGAGCGAAGCTATAAAAGCCCGCGCCATTGCTTTTTACTTGCCACAATTCCATCCCATCCCAGAAAACGATGCATGGTGGGGACCGGGGTTTACCGAGTGGACAAATGTTGTTCGGGCAAAGCCCCTTTTCAAAGGACATGAGCAACCCGTTATTCCGGGGGAATTGGGATTCTACGATTTGCGTTTGCCCGAAACCCGCCTCGCACAGGCCGAACTGGCCTCATCCCATGGCATCGAGGGGTTTTGTTACTGGCATTACTGGTTTGCGGGTAGGCGTATTCTTGAACGCCCATTTAATGAAGTTCTGGATACTGGCGAACCTGATTTCCCCTTCTGTTTGGGTTGGGCAAATCACTCCTGGAAAGAAAACTCCTGGACCGGTTTGCGGCACCGAGACTCCAAGCGCGTCCTGATTGGCCAGACTTACCCAGGCGTGGAGGATGATCGAGCGCATTTCGACTACTTGTTGAAAGCGTTCAAAGATCGCCGCTACATAACGGTCGATGGAAAACCGCTATTCGTCATTTTTCGGCCTGCCGACATTCCGGAAGCAAAAAATCGTTTCGATCTTTGGCGTCAGTGGGCAGTTGAGGCGGGGCTAAGTGGGCTTTACATTATCGGCATCAGTGCACTCGACATAGCCGATCCCCATGCGCTAGGCCTCGATGCCGTGATCTTGTCAATGCTCACCGCATCGAACGAAGACAACCCTCTTGTACGTAATTTTTCCAAGCTCGTCTGGAGACTTAGGAAACGCTTGTTTTCCGGGGGGCCTCGCATTGTCGAATATGCAGAAGCCATTCGGCATCTCGTCCCCCAGCTTGATCGACATGATTACAAAACGTATCCATGTGCATTTCCCAACTGGGATAACACACCCAGAAAGGGACGAGGAGGGTTAGTGCTCGCCCATTCCACGCCAGAATTATTTGAAGCACATGTTAATAATGCGCTGAAGCAACTTAAAGGCCGCCCACAGGAACATAGGCTATTGTTCATCAAATCCTGGAATGAATGGGCTGAGGGAAATTACCTTGAACCCTGCGCAAAGTGGGGCAGGGGGTATCTCATGGCATTGCGCAAAGTCATTGTTGGTAATAATGGCTAACAACAATAAATTCATTGAGGTGGTTCGCAGTAGGCCAGCCAGTACGACATTTATTGTCAGCCTTGTGCTCTCAGTAATTGCGGTTGCGGCCAATCCTGTGCCTAATCGCGACGGGATGTTGTATGTCCAGGAAGCCCGGAACTTCATCGCAGACGGCCTGGCAGCCAATGCTGCATTCGACTGGTCGTTCTATCCGCTGTTGCTGGCTGGCGTCGGATATATCTCTCGTCTTGATCCGGAGTTCGTGGCGTACGCCCTGAACGCGTTGCTCCTGGCCGGCACCTGTGCGCTCATGATCGACTTGACGCGCCGTCGCATGCCCGAGGCCGCTTGGATCGCCTGCCTCGTCGTGCTGGCAATGCCGGCCTACAACGGCTACCGTGATTTCATCATCCGGGAATTCGGCTACTGGTTCTTCTGTACCCTATCATTCTGGCTGGCCATGCGCTGGGAAGAACTGGCCTATCGTTGGCGGGAAGCACTGCTTTGTCAGGTAGCACTATGCGCAGCGATATTGTTCCGACTAGAGGCGGCTGTTTTCTTCCTGGCCCTCTTGTTATGGCAGCTTTTTGCGGCTCCGCATGGAGAAAAGTTGCGGCGCTGCTTCAAGATCATCTGTCTGCCGTTTTTGGCTGGGGTAGGAGCTCTTGCCTTGCTGGTAGTTGGCAAACTGCCCATTCCTGGTCGAGTGCTGGCATATGCGAATGCAGCGGACCTGCTTGAAATGAAGGCGGGATTTCGCAAGGCCGCGGAGGGGTTGAGCGGTTATCTCCCTGTGTTTTCGCAAAACAGTGCCGGACTGATTCTGATGACGGGTCTGCTTGCGCTCATCCCGGTCAAGTTCATCAACATGCTCGGCATTTTCGCGCTGCCGCTGGGTTATGGTTTCGTGGCGTCCCCCAAGTCTGCCGTCCTGAAGCGCTGGCCGTTGTTGAACTGGGGATTTTGCCTTTATGTGCTTGTGCTGACTGCATTCATCAGCGTCAATCTGTTTGTCTCTGCGCGCTATGTCAGTACCCTGAACCTTCTTGCGGTACCACTGACGGTCGCCGGGTTTGTTCTCCTGATGTCACGCTTTCCAAAATTTACAAGACTTTTCGTGGTGATCGCGCTTGTGACGATGGTGGCAAATGTCGCGTCCTTCTCTCCGGGAAAAACTTATATCAAGGATGCCGGACTTTGGCTGGCGAGAAATACAAAAGGGCCCGAGCGCGTTTATATCGGCGACTATCGTGTCGCTTATTACGCAGGTTGGATTTACCAGCATGGAGTTTCATCGGCGTTCGATCACAAGGCTGTTGAACAGGCATTACGAGACGGCACTGTCGATATTGCCGTGTTGCACGAATCAAACAAAGATTCCACCGTATCGGCGTGGATCGAGGTGAATCATTACATGATCCGCGAGAAATTTATTGGCCAGGGTGGCAGCAAGGTATTCGTTATTACTCGTCCGAGTATCCTTCAGTAGTCGGGGCTATCTGCTAATCATGGATTCGGCCTGGACCAGGAACCTCTCAATGTCGTTACTCAACAGCAGCGGCATAAGCGTTTTGATCTGCTCGTCAGGCATGCTCCACCAAGCGACAGAAAGCAGGCGATCAATCTGATGAGGTTCAAAACGCATACGCACAACACTGGCCGGATTCCCCGCAACAATGGCATAGGGTGGAACGTCACGCGTAACGACGGCACGCGCGCCAACAACTGCGCCGTCACCTATGCGAACGCCAGACATGATCAGGGCCTCAGCGCCGATCCGTACATCATTGCCAATGACCACGTCACCTTTCGAATGTGGGTGGCCCGTAATACTCCCGGCTGCCTCTTTCCACAGAACAGAAAACGGAAAGGTTGTGACCCAGTCGACCCTGTGTTCACCACCAAGGAAAACTTTTACACCACTGGCGAAGGAACAAAATGCACCAACGGTGAGTTTTTTGCCCTCCCCCCACTCGATTACTCTGAGGCCGCCATAGGTATGCGGCCCGATTGCGTACTGGGGATAGCGCTCCTGGAGCGTGATTTTCTTGCGGCCGAAGAGTTGCCTAATGCGTGTCGATATGCCAGCCATTTTCCGGATAACCGCCATGAGTAACGGGAAGCTGAAAAGATACGCGGAATCCATGTTTTCTTGCCATCTCCCGACAAATATCGGGGCGTTCTTCACTTTCAGCTGGCTGCACATGCTGACGGTGACCTGGCCGTTCTATCGCTCGGGAAACCCTGAATTTGGCTTTGACCTCATTTCGGCGTTCCATCTGGCCGCATGGGGGACTTACAGCCTGGTTTATTTGCTGCCGGGCATCTTGCTTACGGTCGTAGCGGCTTGGGGTTTCCGGAAAGCGCCGGTTTTTCTGGCGTCTGTCGCCGTCATCAGCACCAGCCTGTGCATTCTGCTCATTCGCGCCGATAGCGTCATCTACGATCTATACAACTTCCATTTCAACGGCTTCGTTCTGAATCTGCTGCTGACGCCGGGCGGGGTGGAATCGCTCGGTGGTGGAAGCGACACCTATTTCTCGATGGCCCTGATCGGCTTGGGACATACGCTGGTTCAGGCCGCTGGCTGGTTTGTCAGTCGCTGGCTGGTTACTACGGCCAACGTGAAGCTGCGCTGGGGCTGGGTGCTGGCGCTGGTGGCCTGCCTGATGCTCGGGGAGCGGCTGATGTACGGCATTGCCGACTTGCGCAATGAGGGACGCATCCTCGAAGCTATCAGGATCTACCCCTTCTATGGCAGGACCAAGATCCGCAGCCTGGCTGCCAAGTTCGGTATCCAGCCAGCCAAGCGCCAACAACAGTTGGCCGTGGATTCGTCGAAAGGGCGCCTGAACTACCCGGCTGGCCAAGTGACTTTTTCACCCATGCAAGCGCCCCCCAACATCATCATTCTGGTCGCCGAGTCGCTGCGCTGGGATCGACTTTCCGAGCAGACGATGCCGAATACCTGGCAACTGGCGCAACAGGGGCTGCACTTCACCCGCCATTACTCCAGCGGCAACGGCACCCGGGAGGCGCTGTTCGGGCTTTTTTATGGACTGTACGGCTCGTACTGGTCGAGTTTCCTCTATGCGCAGAAAAGCCCCCTGCTGATGGATCGGCTGCAGGAACTCGGTTATCAGTTCGACTTGCGCACCAGCGCCAAATTTACCTATCCGGAATTCGACCGGACGCTGTTTGCGAAGATTCCCGCCGACCAGTTGCATGAGAGCAAGGGTGACAAGACGCCATGGGAAATGGATCAGGAGAATACCGATGCGCTGATCGCTTTCCTGAAAAAGCGCGATCCCGCACGTCCTTTCATGAGTTTCTTTTTCCTCGAATCGACGCACGCCCGCTACACCTTTCCGGAATCCGCCGCCATCGCCAAACCTTATCTCGAGGATGTGAATTACGCCTCGATGAGCCGCGAATCGCTAACGCCCAAAATCGACCAGTTGCTCAACCGTTACACCAACTCGGCCCACTGGATAGACAAGCAACTGGGCAGGATTTTCGCAGCACTGGAGCAGCACGATCTGTTCCGGAACACGATCGTCATCGTCGCCGGTGACCACGGCGAGGAGTTCATGGAAAAGGGCGCGTGGGGGCACAATTCGAGCTTTGTCGAAGAGCAAATCCGTACCCCCATGGTCATGTGGATGCCGGGCAGTGGCCACCGAAAGATCGAAGAGACCACCAGCCATCTGGATATCAGTACCACCCTACTCCAGTCGCTTGGTGCACCCGCAGACACAGCGGCCTATTCCCTGGGCCGCAACCTGCTTGATTTGCAAAATCGGCGTTACATCGTCAGCAGCGACTGGCACAGCATCAGCGTGATCACCAAAGACATGAAATACCGGATTCCCTATACCAACCGCGGCGCGGATCAGTGGTCACCGACCGATCCCGACGACGTCCCCTTCCCGCCCGGGACAGCATCCAAGATACTCGAAGCGAACAACCCCCTGATTCTCGAGGCCATCAGAAATTGCTCAAGATTCCTGTCGAGCGGCAAGTAAGGCTGAGCGTCCTGCTGCTGACGGCACTAGCCGTCGCACTCTACGCCATCCGCCTGACCGGTCCGACCGATCTTGAGGCGGATGCGCAGCAGCGCGTCGTCGCCTATGTCATGGATGCCCTGTGGCGCGGCAACTGGCTGGCACAAACCGAAGTACGCGGGTGGCTGATGTCGAAGCCGCCGCTACACACCTGGGTGGCTGCCGCATTCGGCGCGGTGGGTGGCATCAACCGCCTGACACTCACGCTGCCTTCGGCCTTGGCGGTGTTGGGCATGGCGCTGCTGGTTTATCACACAGGGCGTCGCCAGTTCGGTGATCTGGCTGGTTTCTGCGCCGGACTCGCGTGTATTCTGGCCCCAATGATGGCGCGACACATCGCTCTGGTACGTACCGATGCGTTGTTTGCCTTTGCCATTACCTTCGCAGCGCTGGCGGCCTACCGAGCCTGGGAGCGCGGTGGTGGTTGGCTACCCTTCTGGCTGGCTGGCGCAGCCGCCACCTTGATCAAGGGGCCCATCGGCCCGATCCTCGCCGCCGCCGGCTTGCTGGCGTTCTTCTGGGAACGCCGCACCGCATCCGCCACTCCGCCACCCCAAGGCAAGCAATGGCCAGGCATATTGCTGTTCCTCGCGCTGACGCTCGGCTGGCTGGCGCTGGCCGTCCAAGCCTTTGGCTACCCCCTGATCGACAAGCTATTTTTCGATGAACTGTTCGGCCAGGTCACCGGCATGCGCAAGGACATTACGCCGGGCGAGAATCTCTACAAACCATTCTTCTTTTTTGCGCTGCGTTTCCTGCCATTCAGCCTCTTTGCGCTGTATGGCCTGTGGCGAACTGTCAGACATCCGGCTGGCGATGCCGCCGAGCGACGCTTCGAACGTTTTCTGTTCGTCTGGATCGCTGTCGGGCTATTGCTGTTTTCGCTCGGCGCCCACTTCCGGGCCGATCTTCTCGTCCCTCTGTGGCCGGCGGCAGCCCTGCTGGCGGGCCGGGAGATGGCACGCCTGGCCAATTGGCGAGGCAGGCGCACCTTCGTTGCAGTAATGGCAGTTGTAGCTATCGCACTGCTGGGGCTGGTTTATTGGGGCTATCACCCCAAGGCAATGAAAAGCAAGGAGATTCGCTATTGCGTCGAGGCCGACCGTGCCGGTCGCGAACTCGCCTCCAGTGATATCGATCCGCAACGGGTCTGGCATCTCGATACACCCGTGGCGGTGCAGATGCATCTTGGCGTTTATCGTCCGTGGATCAAAGAAGAAGAAGCATTGAGGCTCTTCGCTGGTACTGAACCTGTTTTCTTGGCAGTATCCTCGCCTGAAGGTTATCCAGCCCTTTTCGGTGCCGCCGCTTCGCCCTTACAAGAAATATTCCGCTGGCCGACAGCCGACCTTAGCCAAAAACCATTACTCCGGGTTTTCTCCAATGAAAACCAACAATATTAAGTCCAGCCTTTCTATTTATTTGCGCCTCCTGGGTTACGTAAAACCCTACGTAAGCCCATTTTCGATCAGCATCCTGGGTTTCGGCATTTACGCATCTGGCCAACCCATGCTGGCTGCAGTGCTGAAATATTTTGTCGACGGACTGAGCGATCCGCAGAAAGCAACTATCTCTGGTCTGCCATTGCTCAATGGAATGCAGATGATGCATGCGGTGCCCTTGATGGTGATTCTCATTGCTGCGTGGCAGGGGATCGGCTCTTATCTTGGCAACTACTATCTGGCCAAGGTGTCTTGTGGTGTGGTGCACGATCTCCGTGTATCCCTGTTCCGCAATCTACTGACATTGCCTGATGCCTATTACGATCGGAATAATTCCGGGCATCTGATTTCGCGTATTACCTTCAACGTCACGATGGTGACCCGCGCGGCAACGGAAGCGATCAAGATTGTTATCCGCGAAGGGTTGACCGTGATCGCCCTGCTCGTTTATCTGCTTTGGACTAACTGGCGCCTGACGCTAACGATGATTGCCGTATTGCCGTTCATCATCATCATTGCCGGCAATGCGAGCCGCAAGTTCCGCAAGCAGGCAAAAAGAATTCAGGTGGCGATGGGTGATGTGACCCATGTTGCTTCCGAGGCCATCCAGGGACATCGCGTTGTGCGCAGCTTTGGCGGCGGTGTTTATGAAGAGCAACGATTCGTTGCCGCCAGTGAAAACAACATGGCAAAGCTGGTGAAAATGGTCAAGACCGCGACCACGGCAACTGCCTTGCTGCAATTGCTTGTTTACAGCGCAATGGGGGGGCTGTTTTTCCTGGTGTTGTGGTTGCGCGGCGAAGCATCGCCGGGCGATTTGATCGCCTACATCACGGCAGCCGGGTTATTGCCGAAGCCGACAAAACAACTCTCAGAAGTGAGTGCGACGATACAGAGCGGCGTGGCAGCCGCAGAAAGCATTTTTTCGCAACTTGATGAACCACCGGAGATCGATCAGGGTACTCAGGAGCGCGAGAGGGTTACAGGGCGTGTCGTTGTTCGAGATTTGACATTCAGCTACCCAGGCACGGACAAGCTTGTACTCGACGGCCTGAATTTCACGATCGAGCCTGGGCAGATGGTTGCGCTGGTCGGCCGCTCCGGCAGTGGCAAGTCGACGTTAGCCAATCTGATTCCCCGTTTTTATCATCACACCCAAGGAAAAATTCTCATCGACGGCATGGATGTCGAGCAATACACGCTGCGCAACCTGCGTCGTCACGTTGCAGTGGTCAATCAGCAGATTACCCTTTTCAACGATACGGTCGCTAACAACATTGCCTATGGGGATCTGGCCGGGGCAGCTCGTACGGAAATTGAGCGGGTAGCGGCAGCGGCGTTTGCGCGAGAATTCATCGAGTGCCTGCCCCTGGGGTTCGATACACTGGTTGGTGAAAACGGTGTTCTGCTTTCTGGCGGTCAGCGCCAGCGCTTGGCCATTGCCCGGGCCTTGCTGAAGAATGCCCCGATATTGATCCTCGATGAAGCCACCTCGGCACTGGATACCGAATCCGAGCAGCATATCCAGGCAGCGCTGGATCATGTCATTCAGGGCCGCACGACGCTGGTGATTGCACACCGACTGTCCACCATCGAAAAAGCCGATGTGATCATGGTGATGGATCAGGGAAAAATCGTCGAGCGCGGGACGCACACAGAACTGATTGCGCTCAATGGTCACTATGCGCGGCTGCATGCCATCCAGTTCCGCGAACCAACAGAAGGGCTTTAGGCAGGGGGTAGAACGCTGGCGATGACGTCTCTCAGTGGGCTGCCCTCCGGCCAGTTTCGTAGGAAGCGCTCACGATCCTTGTGCCAAGCCCGCGTATAAGAAGCCCTATTCTCGTGCTGACGCATCGCGTCGAGATCGACGAGGCTGATTCCGTCCTTATGCCAAAGGAGGTTGCTGGCCTTCAGGTCACCGTGACTGATGCGTGCAGCGGCCAGTTGTGCGAAAAGCCGACCGATGGCACCCAGTTCAGGTTCGCTGCATGACTCCAGATAATCCGCGAGGGGTTCCCCCGGGCAATACTCGGTAATCAACCAGGCCCGCCCGCGTAGTGGTCCCAAGCGCTGCTCGACCAGCGCGAGCGGGGCCGGGGTGGCGATGCCAAGGCAGCCGAGGCGATGGCCTTCGATCCAGGAATGCCAGGCCCTACTGGGTCGCCAGCAGCGCGACAGCGCGTGGCTTACACTTTTGATGTTGTAGCGCTTGATGACGAATTTTCTGCCGTCATGCTCAATCAGGGCCAGCGTGGCGGTACGTCCCTGCTTGAGCGGAATGCCCGCCTCCAGCCAGCGATCCGGATCGGTGACGACGGGTGCGAGAGCGTCGGATTCAGCACGTATCATGGCAACAAAACGATCATGGCGTTTCGCAACCTTGAACAGAGTGCAATCGCGCAGACATTTTTTCAGGTAGTCCGCCAGACGCTGTCGTCTGGCACGCACGATCTCCGCATCAAGACGCGCCATGTCGACATCCGCTGCCGGGTTGCCGGCGCGGTAAGCCGCCAGCAGTTCTTCTTGCAGCGCCGTCTCACCCGACGGCCATTGTGCGCAGAGCAAGGCCAGATTTTGCAGGAGCTCCTGTGCTGATGTAGCTGGTCGCACTGCATCACCATCGATCACCATTAATTCATACTCGGCCGCGAGAAAATTGCCGGGATGTGGGTCCTCATGCACGAGGCCACAGGCGTGCATGAGGCCAAGTGCTCTAAAAGTCGGCGCTGGCGGGACGGCATACTGATGCGTGATATCGATGAATTCGGTCAGCAGGTAGTGACCGCCGTCCCGCAACTCGCCAGCCGCCAGTAAGCGCGGTGTCGGAATCTGCTGCGCGATCAAAGCCTCAACACCCTGGCGTTCGCGCTGCCAATGGCGCTCGTCGCCACGCTCGGCAATGAAAAGTTTTGCCAGGACGGGGAGCCCCTCAAGTAGGCCGCGCCCCGTGAGTCGCTTGCCCGGGAGGATGCGCAACACCTGTTGCAGCGAGAGCAGCCGACCGTCAGCGAGCTCAACGTCAAAAGCTGCTGGCGGCGTACGGCCGGCGTGGCGCAAGGTCTGGGCGGTTTCGCGGGCAATGCTCATGCGAACTTGCGACGGTAGCGTGCTTGGAGGCGCAGGGATTCTTGCGCCAGAAAATCCAGCAGGGTTGTTTCATCGCGCAGGATGGCGCGCAGCGGCTTGGCGAAGTAGCTGCGCAGGAAACGCAGGAAGTCGCGGCGCGTCAGCCCGATGTCGAGGGCCGAAAAATAGAGCGCTGCCAGATCCTTGTCGCGCCAGCGGCGCGGTACCTGCGAGCGGACCTGGGCGCGATGCAGGTCGATCAGCGACAGTTTGGGCGCTAGTGGATCGACCGGCAGGTGCAGCAGGAAATGACAGATATAAAAGTCGCGGTGATTGACGCCACCCTCGTGCATCCGGCGGGCCATCTGGGCCACCTTGCCGATCAGAGCGCGCTTGAAAGTCGGCGCTGGCGGGACGGCACGCCAATCTCGACAAAAGTCTTCAAGGCTGATCGTTGGTGCCAGCTCCTCGGTGACGATAAAGGAATGTTGTGTTGCCGGATTGCTGCCCCGCTGACCGAAGGCGACCGGGTGCATCGTGTCAACGTCCAGTTCTTTCAGCCTTAATAAAGCTCGCCACTCATTGCCTGCACCGAGAACTGGCAGGCGGCCGGAGAGCAGATTCTTGACGATCTCACCCCAGCCGATACCGTGGTGGATCTTCACGAAATACCCGCGACCGGCAATCTCAGTGCGCAAGGTGCGCCGACCTTCGAGTTCGCGCAATACTTTGCCCTGCAGGACGTCGGCTGCTGCAAAGGCATCCTTGCCGGCCCAGAGAGAACGCAGTGGTTCCTCAAGATAAATCATGCTGCCTCTCGCAAGATCAGGTCGGCCGCGCGTTCCGGCATGCTGTAGAGATCGGCGTAGTCGGCGAAGGCCAGTCCGTTGGCACTCCATTGCCGGCGTGCGTCAGTATCGCCAAGCATTGTCGCCAGCGCTGCATCAAGCGGGGCCTGCTCGAACGGTAACGGGATGACGCGACCGGCATCCGCTTCCTCAATGTAGTGGGCGTAGCCGCAGGCCGCTGTGGTCAGGACCGGCAGGCCGGCAACGACAGCCTCCAGAAGAACCATGCCGGCAGTTTCACTGTAGGCCGGGTGAATCAACAGGTCGGCGCCGAGCAGGAAGCACGGGATATCGTCGCGGCCTTTGAGAATTTCTACATGATCGCTCAACCCCAGTTGCTGGATCTGCTTCAGGAAGGGGCGTGGCTCGTCCTGGCCGATGGCGATCAGGCGCGTCCGTGTTTTGAGTTCGAGTGGAAGTGCAGCAAGCGCCTTCAGGCTGCGATCGAGTCCCTTGGTCTTGAAACCGGAGCCGATCTGCACCAATAGCAGTTGATCGTCGGCCAGTTTGAATTCCTGCCGGAAGCCGGCACGAATCTGCGCCGCATTGGGCGGCGCGCGCCGGTCGGGCGAGATGCCCGGCGGTAGATGATGGAAGCGAGTGGCCGGCGTGCCGTAATGTTTGATGAACTGCGGCTGCTGCAGGGCCGAGATCAACAGGATTTCAGTACGGCTCTCAGGAGCAAATACGGCACGTTCGTAGGCGGCGAAATGCCGGTAACGGCCGGAGAGTCGATAGAGTGGGTTACGCAGGGTGCGCGCCTTGTCCTCGTAGCAGGGATCGGCGGAATAATAGACATCCAGCCCCGGCATCTTGTTGAAACCGACGACCTGATCGACCGGGTGTTGCGCCAGATCATTTCTAACCCAGGTGGCGAACTTCTCATAGCGCTGCGGGTTGGTGAGGGCGCGCACCGGTACGGTGACAACGTCGAATCCAGACGGAGTCTCGCCCTGCCAGGAGAGGGTATAGACACGAATCGCATGACCACGCGCCTGGCAGGCCTGAGCAATGCGCAGGAAGTCGCGCTGTAGGCCACCGAAGGGAAAATACTTGAAGAGAGCAAATGCCAGTTGCACGCAGGTTCAAACCGACGTTGCTGACTGCCCAGACATTGCCGAGAGGTGCACAGGAGGCGCCTTGTAGCGTTTCTTCCTGGCCGAGCGTTTTTCGATGCGCCGCCATAACCACTTGGCGTAAGGCGTCAAATGTTCAATCTGCAAATAACTCAGGAAAAACCACAGGCGGTCGCTACGACTCCAGCACAGGGAGTCATGATTGAGGGTATATAGGTCGCGCAGGGCGCTGATGGTGCGCGCCGGCCGCCAACGAGATTTTTCCAGGTCGATGATCCGCACTTCCACGTCGCCATTGACATCGACACGGGTGAATAAATGCTTCGGGAAGAAGCAGTTGTGCTGGATTCCTTTGGCGTGCATGTCCCGCATCAATGTCGCGATTGCTGCCAGATAGCGCAGGCGAGTTTTTCGTGGCGGAGCACCATTGATCAGCCAGGACTGAACGCGATTTTCCATGGAGACAAAACCCGCCAGTTCTTCCGTAATCAAAATCGCCCGGTCATCTTTTCCTTCCCGGTGCATCGCGAAATAGACGGGTTCCAGTGCGGGGAGGCCAGCCTCGCGATAGCGCATGATCTGGCGGAACTCACGATAAAAGGTGGGGAGGCCGCGCATAGGACAGGACAAGGTCAGTGCGTTGTGGTTTTCCTGACGTTTCAAAAACACTGCGCAGGTGCCGCCGCCCGGGAGTAGTAGTTCACAACGCGCCACGCCGCTCCAGCCACCACGCCGGCGATTGGGTTCCTCGAACCAGTCAGCCTTCAGTTGCCAGAGCGCGACAAAATCGGTCAGGCCGTTATGCGCCAGAATCGACCGCCAGCGCTCATTCAGATAGTCTTCCATCGTGGCGTCTGGTCGAGTCATTCAGGTTTTTTTCACGCGCAGGACGTAGGCGCGCCATTTGTCCCAGTGCTTGAGGAAGTCGACATGGCCCACAATTTCCAGCCCGGCGGCGAAAACTTCGTTCTCGATCTCACTCTGCTTCAAAAGAAAGCGATCGCGGTCGCCCGCCACACCCCGTTCGCGCGCCTTACGTTCCTGCTTGAGTTGATGACGCCAGGCACGGAAATTACCATCCACCCAGAGGGAAACGATGACCGTACCGGAGCTGATGCGGGCGAACTCCTTCAGGATGAGGATGCGATCCTCGCTTTTCTGGATGTGGTGCAACAAGCGAATGCAGAAAACACATTCCGTATAGTTGTCGGGCAGTCCGGTCGCAAAGGCGGAACACTGGAAGGCTTTTTCGATGCGTGCCGTTACTTCAGGCGGACGCAAAGTCATGCCGGTATCCACCATGTCCCGACTGTTGTCCGCCGCGAATATTTTGCGGCCGGGCTCTTCTGCCAGCATTTGCCAGAAGCGGCCCGTGCCGCAGGGCAAATCGAGGACCGACTTGGGGCGTCCTGCCAGGACGAGCGCCTGGCGCGCCATGCCGATCTCCCGCCAAGTCGATAGGCGACGCCAGAAGCCGGTGTTGTGCTTTTCAAAATACTTCTTCGCGTGCTCGGGGTCGTACTTTTCGGCGAATTGGTACTTTGGCGGCACGGCGTTGTCAGGATTTGTCATGTTCGGACGATATGAAGGGAGAAAAGTCGACGCTGGCGGGACGGTGCTATGAAAGCATTTTATCCGGCAAGCACTGGATTTCCCGCCAAGGCACGGCAAGCACGCTGTGGCGGCGTTGCGCGGCATCGCCACCATAGACAATGCCGGTGAAAATGTCTGGCAGCAGTTCGCGTAGTTTTTCCAGCGGTGTGAAAAAGTCGGCGGCGAGGGTTGCTCCTGATTTGGCTTCGATGGCAATGCGCCGGCCGCCGGTTTCAATCAGCAGATCGACCTCCAGCCCGCGAGTTTCGCGGTAATGAAAGAGGCGCGCCGCCTGGCCGGCGTGGACTTGCCATTTCAGCAGTTCGGCGACGACCCAGCTTTCAAATATCGCGCCGCGCAGCGGGTGATGGCGTAACTGTTCCGGTGCGCGGATGTCGAGCAGGTAACACGCCAGGCCGCTGTCGATGAAATGCAGTTTGGGTGCCTTGACGATCTGCTTGCGCTGGTTGGTGTGCCAGGCGGGCAGGCGCTGGACGAGATAGCCGGCTTCGAGTACCGACAGCCATTGGCGTGCCGTATTGTGCGAAACGCCGGCATCGCCGCCGAGCTTGCTCAAGTTGATTTCCTGGGCGGTGCGCCCGGCGCACAGGCGCACGAAGTCGGTGAAGCTCATCAGGTCGCCAATGTTGAGCACATCACGCACATCGCGCTGCACATAGGTGGCGAAGTAATCGGCGAGCCAGCGGCCAGGCGGGATGTTGCGGTCGTGGATGCGCGGGTAGGCACCCATCCAGAGTGTCGCCAGCAAATCGGCAGGGGGGCTGGTGAAACGCTGCAATTCGTCGAAGCTGGGCGGCAGGAGGGTGAGAACCGCGCAACGACCCGCCAGCGATTGGGCAACCTGATGCGTCAGGGAAAACTGTTGCGAACCGGTGAGGATGAAGCGCCCGGGCGTGGCATCGCGATCCACTTCCTCCTGCAAATAGCTGGCCAGTGCAGGGGCGTGCTGCACTTCGTCGATGATCGCGCCCTGGCGAAATTCTTCGATGAAGCCGCGTGGATCAGCGATTGCCGACTCGCGCCGGTCGAGCGGTTCCAGCGATACATAGGTGTGCTGGGGAAAAATGCTTTGGCAGAGCGTAGTCTTGCCCGACTGGCGCGGGCCGGTCAGCAGTACCGCCGGGTAATGGCGTGCGGCGTCTTGCAAGACCGGTTCAAGATTGCGCTGGATGGGCATACATGGATTGTAAGTGGCGCTTACAATCCATGCAAGTCATTGAAAGATATTACTGAAAAGTCGACGCTGGTAGGACGGCGAAAGTCGCCAGTGATACAGGCTATCGACTGGTCTGCCCGGTGATGCGCTGTGCCAGCGTGCGATACAACGGCGGGCAAAAAGCGCGGGAAACGGCGGAAGCGAGCAGCGAGACGATCATCAGGTCGATGATCACGCCATAGCCGCTGACCATTTCCATGACGATGACGAAGGCGGTGATCGGCGTCTGCGTCACGGCGGCCAGAAAACCGGCGGCGCACAGGACCAGGATGGTGCCGGAGCTGATCTGGTCGCCCAGCAGCAGGGCCAGGTTGCTACCGAGACCGGCGCCGATAGAGATCGAGGGGGCGAGGATGCCGCCCGGCACCCCGCTGGCGTAGGAAAGCAGCGTGGCGACAAACTTGTCGATCCCGAAATGCCAAGGTAGTTCAGCATCGTTCTCGAACAGGTTGCGGGCTTCGGCAAAGCCGGTACCGAAGGCGCTGTTTTCGCTGAAGATGCCAACCAGGGCGAGCAACAGGCCGCAACCGGCTGCGAACAGCACCGGGCGCGTCGCGCGTAGCCGGCCGAGAATGGGGGTGTCGCGCGCGGTAATCAGGATCATCAACCGCGCAAATGCACCTCCTGTCAGGCCGCAGAAGATGGCGATCAGGAGTATCCACAAGTACTGGGACAGGTCTTTCAGGCCGGTATAGCTGACCCAGCCAAAATAGTTGGTGTCGCCGAGGAAGGCCCTGGCGACGATACCGGCCAGCACGACGGCAATGATCAGCATGCCGCTCATGCGTTGCTCCAGTCCGCGGTTCAGTTCCTCGATGGCGAACATGATGCCGGCGAGTGGGGTATTGAACGCCGCGGCGATGCCCGCCGCGCCGCCGGCGGCGATCAGGTGATGACGGCCGATATGCAGACGGCCCGGCAGGTAGGGGTGCAGGGCGTTCATCATGGCGGCACCGATCTGCACGGTCGGCGCTTCGCGCCCCATGGAGAAACCGCTGAACAGGGCGGCTGTAGCGAGGGTAATCTTGCCGAAGACGATCTTCAGCGAAAGCAGCGGCTGCGGGACCGGCAGGTGGCGCTTGGCGCAGTGGATTGCTGCGATGGTCTGCTGGATACCGCCGCCCTCCGCACCCGGAAACCAGCGCCGCGTGGCCCAGACGACGAGGGCGCCACCCAACGGACAGACCAGCAACGGCGACCACCAGACTGCATCCGCGAGATTGTGAAAATGCTGAACCGCCCACTCGGAAAGTTCGGCGAACAGTACCGCCAGCAGACCGACGCAGGCCGCACCGCCCCACAGCAACAGCCTCCCCTGCCAGAACAGCAGGCGGGCATCACGGCGGCGACGGGGCGGCGCCGGCGAATCGGCGGGATCAGGTAGGGCGATAGACCTCGCCCCCCTGCTTGACGAATTCGACCGACTTTTCCGCCATGCCCTTTTCGGCGTATTCGCGCACGTCTTGCGTAATCTTCATCGAGCAGAAGTGTGGCCCGCACATCGAGCAGAAGTGAGCCAGCTTGGCGCCTTGCGCCGGCAGCGTTTCGTCGTGGAATTCGCGCGCCTTGTCAGGATCGAGGCCGAGGTTGAACTGGTCGTCCCAGCGGAACTCGAAACGGGCCTTCGAGATCGCGTTGTCGCGGGCCTGCGCGCCCGGATGCCCCTTGGCGAGGTCGGCGGCATGGGCGGCGATCTTGTAGGCCATGATGCCGTCCTTGACGTCGTTCTTGTCCGGCAAGCCGAGATGCTCCTTCGGCGTCACATAGCAGAGCATGGCCGTGCCGTACCAGCCGATCAGCGCGGCGCCGATGGCGCTGGTGATGTGGTCGTAACCGGGCGCGATGTCGGTGGTCAACGGGCCCAGCGTGTAGAAGGGGGCTTCGCCGCACAGGCGCAACTGCTCGTCCATGTTGTACTTGATCATGTGCATCGGCACATGGCCGGGGCCTTCGATCATCACCTGCGCATCATGCCGCCAGGCGATCTGCGTCAGTTCGCCGAGAGTGGCCAGTTCGCCCATCTGCGCCTCGTCGTTGGCGTCGTGGATCGAACCCGGCCGCAAGCCGTCGCCCAGCGAGAAGCCGACGTCGTAGGCCTTCATGATCTCGCAGATATCCTCGAAATGCGTGTAGAGGAAACTTTCCTGGTGATGCGCGAGGCACCACTTGGCGAGGATGGCACCGCCGCGGGAGACGATGCCGGTCATGCGCTTGGCAGTCAGCGGGATGTAGCGCAACAGCACGCCGGCGTGGATGGTGAAGTAGTCGACGCCCTGCTCGGCCTGCTCAATCAGCGTGTCGCGGAACAGTTCCCAGGTCAGTTCTTCTGCCTTGCCGTCCACCTTTTCCAGTGCCTGATAGATGGGCACGGTACCGATCGGCACCGGCGAGTTGCGCACGATCCACTCGCGCGTCTCGTGAATGTTCTTGCCGGTAGACAGATCCATCACCGTGTCGCCGCCCCAGCGGATCGCCCAGGTCATCTTGTCCACCTCTTCCTGAATCGAGGAAACCAGCGGCGAGTTGCCGATGTTGCAGTTGATCTTGGTGAGGAAGTTGCGGCCGATGATCATCGGCTCGGCTTCCGGGTGGTTGATGTTCGCCGGAATGATGGCGCGGCCACGGGCCACTTCGGCGCGCACGAATTCCGGCGTGATGACTTTCGGAATGGCCGCACCGAAACTGTGCCCCGGATGCTGCATTTTCATCAACTCCGAGAGTCCTTCCAGTTTCTGGTTCTCGCGGATGGCGACGAACTCCATCTCCGGCGTGACGATACCCTTGCGGGCGTAGTGCATCTGGGTCACGTTCATGCCCGCCCTGGCGCGCCTTGGCTGCTGAACATGGGCAAGACGCAACTCGGCCAGCGCCGGGTCGACCAGACGGGCCCGGCCGTAGGAAGATGATTGGGCCGACAACCGCTCGGTGTCGCCGCGCTCATCGATCCAGCGCTCGCGCAAGGCAGGCAAGCCCTGACGTAAGTCGATCTTCGCGGCCGGATCAGTGTAAGGGCCGGAGCAGTCGTACACAAAGATGGGCGGGTTCTGCTCGCCACCCATGCTGGTGGGCGTGTCGGCCTGCGTGATCTCGCGCATCGGCACGCGGATATCGGGCCGCGAGCCGGTGACATGGACTTTTCGGGAACTGGGCAGGGGCTGGATGGCCGCGCCATCCACCCGCGCCTGGGCGGCGATGAAATTGTCGTTGGCATTCATGAGTGTGTGCTCCGTAGGGCAACGCGCGAAACTACTGGAATCGGCTCAGGAAAGCAACCACGGCGTGAGGCGGGGCTTTCGCCGTAAATGCGCTATAAAGTACGCGATATATCTGCCGTAACTTCGCAAACGTAAAGAAGAAAGGGGTTCCAATGTTTGCAATAACACGCTTGCCCATTCCGGTGCTGCCATTTCTGCTGCTCTTGGTGGCGATGCCGGCTGCCGCCCAGTGGCAAACCGTGGCGACCAATGCCGGCACCATAGTGGCGGTCGACAAGGGGCGCATCAACCGGCTGAAAGGCGATAAGACAGCGGCCTGGACGCGCTTGACGCTCGATCACCCGGTACTCGATTTCGAAACCCAAGTGCGCTACACCACGGTGCAGGCGCTGAACTATTACGACTGTGCAAACCGGACCTACGCGACCCAGAAACGGGTTTTCTTCACCGATGGCCGCGCGATGAAGACCGAGAAGGTGGATGCTGCCCGGCAGATCGCGATCCGGCCCGAAAGCCTGGATGCCCGCGTCCTCGACGAAGTCTGCAAGCCGCGAACAGTTGCCGAGATGGGACAAACGTCGGTACGCGCCGCCGCCGCCGCGGCCATTGCCGCGAACGATGCGCGTCCGCGCGCGATGCATGCCGAGATGGTCAGCGCGGGCGACCTCGCTCAGCCGCCCAGCGTGAAAGTGGCCGATGCCCACTCTCCGGCTGCGCCAGCGCCGACGGTGGTGCCAGCCGAAAAACCGCGCCTGTTCGACATGCCGCGGATCGACAAGTCGAAGGCCGAGGATCCCTACAAGGGCGCGACCACCCCTGCCGCACCCGTCAAGTCCGCTGCAACGCCGGCAACGCCCACCCATGGCGCTGCCCCGACGAAGCCCGCCCCCTTCGCACCCGTAGAGGAACCCAGCCGCCAGCAGCGCGAACTGATGCTGGCCACTTCCGGCCCGCGCAAATCGGCCGTCAAGAATGCACCGGTCGAGCAGGTCCCGGACTATTCCCATGTGCATTGGGGCTACGCCGGCCTGGGCCAACCGGAAAATTGGGCCAAACTGGATCCAAAAAATGCCACTTGTGGCATCGGCAAGCGCCAGTCGCCCATCGACATTCGCGACGGCATCAAGGTCGACCTGGAGCCGATCCGCTTCGACTATCGGCCGAGCCAGTTCCGCATTATCGACAACGGCCATACCGTGCAGGTGGATGTCGCCGAGGGCAACAGCATCACCTTGGAGGGCCGCAACTATCCGTTGATGCAGTTCCACTTCCACCGTCCGTCCGAGGAGCGCGTCAATGGCAAGGCCTATGACATGGTGGCCCACCTGGTCCACAAGGACTTCGACAACAGCTATGCCGTCATTGCGGTGCTGATGGAGCGTAGCTCCGAGCACCCGATCATCCAGACGCTGTGGAACTATATGCCGCTGGAAGTGGGCATGGAGGCCGCGCCGCCAAACGTCTATATCGACCTCGCCAAACTGCTGCCGGAAAACCGCGAGTACTACACCTACATGGGGTCGCTGACCACGCCGCCCTGTACCGAATACGTGCTGTGGATGGTGATGAAGAACCCGATTCCGGTGTCGCCGCAACAAATCGGCATCTTTGCCCGCCTCTACCCCAACAACGCGCGGCCGGTGCAGCCGGCGAATGACCGCCTGATCAAGGAATCGCGCTAAACCCGCGCCAACAGCTTGCGGATCGGCGCAGGCAGGGCAACCTGCGCCAGTTCAGCACGCTCCAGCCAGCGCAGCCCGGCTTCCATGGCCTGAGGTCGGATGTAGACCTCACAGACCAGTGGTGAAATCTCCAGGCGGAAATGGGTGAGGCTGTGCGTAAAAGTCGGCGCTGGCACAACGGCACCGGTACGCAGGCCGAGCTGCTGTTCGCAATAGTGGGCGGCATCTTCGCCCTCCGGCAGTTCCGGCAGCGACAGCAGCCCGCCCCAGATGCCCGCCGGCGGGCGGGTTTCCAGCAATACCCGTGAATCCATGCACAACACCAGCAGCGTCATCGCCTTTTCCGGCACGGCCCGCTTCGGTCGTGGCGTCGGCAATTCCGTCACCCGCTTGTCCCGATAGGCGACGCACAGGTCGGCCACCGGACAGTCCGTACAGTGTGGCTTGCTGCGCGTGCAGATCGTTGCCCCCAGGTCCATCTGCGCTTGGATATAAGCATCCACTTCAGTATCTGGAAGCAAAGCAGCGCCGTCCTGCCAGAGCCGACTTTCCACGGCCGGCGTGCCGGGATAGCCCTTGATGCCGAGGCAGCGGCACAATAGGCGCTTGACGTTGCCGTCGAGGATCGGCTCGCGCGCACCGAAGCAGAACACGGCGATGGCGTTCGCGGTCGAGCGGCCGATGCCCGGTAGTGCGGCGATCGCTACCGGGTTGCGCGGAAACTCGCCGCCGTGTTCGGCCATCACCCGCTGCGCGCAGCGGTGCAGATTGCGTGCCCGCGCGTAATAGCCGAGCCCGCTCCATAGCGCCATGACGTCCTCGACGGGCGCGGCCGCGAGGCTGGCGAGCGTCGGGAAGCGGCCAAGGAAGCGCTCGTAATAGGGAATGACCGTCACCACCTGCGTCTGCTGCAGCATGATTTCCGCCAACCAGACGGGGTAAGGCTCGCGGGTCCGCTGCCAGGGCAGGTCGTGACGCCCGTGCCAGCGCTGCCAGTCGATCAGGCGTTGCGCGAACCGGCTAGTCGACAAAGATAGCCGACGTCAGCTTTTGGTCATCGAAGCTTAGCTGGCATTGGGGGCGCAGCATTGAATGATCGTCATCGATGATCGCCTGGCCCGCGTCACGCGCATTGAAGTTGAAACCACGCTCCTCGGCCTGCGACCGTATCTCCGCCACCGGAGTACCCGTCGCGAGACCGCTACAGTATTGCCGGAGTTCCTTGCCGGCCATGCCGGCAGGCAGAAAAACGATGGCCAGCACGACCAGCATCACCGCGCCATAGGCCTTGTGGATCCATTTCCCCGGACTGCTAACGACCTTGTCTTCCATGCCGTAATACCTATTCAACTTTATGGGAGGGTGGAGCGGGCGAAGGGAGTCGAACCCTCTTCATGAGCTTGGGAAGCTCAGGTAATGCCGTTATACGACGCCCGCGTGGGGGCGAATTGTAAAGGTAAAATCGGCCCATGATCGCAAATGTAGCTATCGTCCTCAACGGCGTCCCGAAGCAGTTCGCCGCGCCGCTCACGGTCGCCGGCCTGCTGGAAAGCGAAGGCCTGACCGGTAAACGGGTCGCGGTCGAGCGCAACGGTGAGATCGTTCCCAGGAGCCAGCACGCCATGACCCCGGTCATTGCCGGCGACCAATTTGAAATCGTTGTCGCCGTCGGTGGCGGCTGAAGGAAAACCATGACTGATGTTTTGACCATCGCCGGAAAGCCCTACGCCTCACGCCTGCTGGTCGGTACCGGCAAATACAATGATTTCGACGAAACCCGCCGCGCCGTCGAGGCCAGCGGCGCCGAGATCGTGACTGTTGCCATCCGCCGTACCAACATCGGCCAGGAGCCGGGCCAACCTTCGCTGCTCGATGCGATGCCGATGTCGCAGTACACCTACCTGCCCAATACCGCCGGCTGTTATTCGGCCGACGATGCCGTGCGCACCCTGCGCCTGGCGCGGGAACTATTGGACGGCCATGCGCTGGTCAAGCTCGAAGTGCTGGGCGACAAGACCACGCTGTTCCCCAACATGCCGGAAACGCTCAAGGCCGCCGAAACGCTGGTCAGGGACGGCTTCCAGGTGATGGTCTACTGCTCGGACGACCCGATCCAGACGAAGATGCTCGAAGAGATCGGCTGCGTGGCGGTGATGCCGCTCGCCTCGCTGATCGGTTCGGGCATGGGCATCCTCAACCCGTGGAACCTCAAGCTGATCATCGAAGCCGCCAAGGTGCCGGTGATCGTCGATGCCGGCGTCGGTACCGCCTCGGATGCCGCCATCGCCATGGAACTGGGCTGCGCCGGCGTGCTGATGAACACGGCGATTGCCGGCGCGCGCGATCCGATCCTGATGGCCGGCGCCATGAAGAAGGCGGTCGAAGCGGGCCGCGAGGCCTTCCGCGCCGGGCGCATGCCGAAAAAGTTCTACACCGCCAGCCCCAGTTCGCCGACTGCGGGTCTGATCGGCTCCTGATTGGTGAAGTGGCGGTTTTTCCTCGGTTGCCTGGGGCTGTTGGCCCTGCCGTTGCACGCCGAGGAGTCGGCGACTCCGGGCGAATATGCCTTCAACCAGCCCGAAATCCTGGCCGACCAGCGCCTGTGGGGCATCGCCCACGGTGTGCGCCTGCTGGCACTGGCCTGCGCACGAACGGGACAGGGTGAGGCCGCTGAAGCCTGGGTCGACTGGCAGGAGCGCGAGATCGGCGAACTCGCCCGCCTGCGCGGCGTGCTGGCCCGGCATTATTTCCAGCAGGAGGATGTCCTGCCGGGGAGCATCAGTGCCATGCTCGGCCTGAAACAGTCGCTCGATTTGGCGCCGGAAGCGCTGGTCACTGCCTGTACCACGCTGGCCGAAGCGCTCGCCCAGCCCCGTTACGATCTGAAGCTGCGGCGCGAGGAGTTGCTGAAGAAATGACCGAGTCCCCGATCTCCCAGCGCCCGATCCGCAGCTTCGTGCTGCGCCAGGGCCGCGTCTCCAACGCCCAGCAGCGCCATCACGAAGAAGGCATGCCGCGCTGGGGCATTCCCTACGCCGCCGCCCCGCTCGACCTGATCGCAGTGTTCGGCCGCGAGGCGCCACGCTTCCTCGAAATCGGCTGCGGCATGGGCGAGACGACGGCGACCATCGCCACCGCGCATCCCGAGCACGACTACCTCGGCATCGAGGTGCACACGCCCGGCGTCGGCAGCCTGCTCAAGGAAATCGCCACGCGCGAACTGACCAACCTGCGCGTGATCCAGCACGATGCCGTCGAGGTGGTGCGCGACATGATTCCGCCCGACGCGCTGGCCGGCATCCACGTCTACTTCCCTGACCCGTGGCCGAAAAAGCGCCATCACAAGCGGCGGCTGCTCCAGTCGCCGTTCGTTGGGCTGCTAGCGTTGCGCCTCGCGCCGGGCGGTTACCTGCATTGCGCCACCGACTGGGAGGAATACGCCCGGCAGATGCTGGAAGTGCTGTCCGCCGAGCCGCTGCTGGCCAATACTGCCGCCGACTTCGCGCCGCGCCCGGCCTGGCGGCCGCAGACCAAGTTCGAGACGCGCGGCCTCAGGCTCGGCCACGGCGTCTGGGACGTGCTCTTTACTCGGCGAGGAAGCGCGCAATCAGCCGGTTGAGGAAGCGCCGGCCGAGCGCGGTCGGCCTGATCCGGTCGTTGGCCACTTCCAGTAGTCCATCACGCCGCTCATTAGCCAATAAGGCCAGCGCCGACTTTTCGATGGCGGAAATGGGCAACCCAGTCCGCTCGGCAAACCACGCCAGCGGCACGCCGTCGGTCAGGCGCAGCGCGTTCATCATGAATTCGCCGGGCAAATCCTCTGTCGCCACCGGCTGCCAGTCGCGCGTCAGCGGATCGGCCAGGTAGTCCTTGGGGTGGCGCGGCCGCGCTTCGCGCCGGATGCCAGTGTGATCGGACAGCTTCGAATGCGCACCCGCGCCGATGCCGAGATAGTCGCCGAACTGCCAGTAATTACGGTTGTGCCGACACTGCTGGCCCGGCTTGGCGTAGGCCGAGGTTTCGTAGTGATCGAAGCCGGCGGCGAGCAGCCGTTCCTCCACGGCTTCCAGCATGTCGGCGGCGATGTCGTCGTCCGGCAGCAGCGGCGGGGCGTGGTGAAAGGGCGTGTTCGGCTCCAGCGTCAGATGGTAGGCGCTAAGGTGCGTAACGCCGGTGGCGATAGCCGTTTCGATGTCCAGCACGGCTTCGGCCATTATCTGTTCCGGCAGCGCCACCATCAGATCGAGATTGACGCGCTCGAAATGGCCACGGGCGATGTCGATGGCGCGCCGCGCCTCAAGCGCTGTATGGATACGGCCAAGCGCGGCGAGCTTGCGGTCGTCGAAGCTCTGGATGCCCAGCGACAGCCGGTTCACCCCGGCGTCGCGGTAGGCCTTGAAGCGTTCCGCCTCCACCGTGCCGGGATTGGCTTCGAGGGTGATTTCGGCGTCCGGCAGCAGCGGCAGCCGCGCCCGCAGCGCCGCCAGCAGCGCATCGACGGTTGCGCCTGCCATCAGGCTGGGCGTGCCGCCACCGATGAACACCGACACCACCGGCCGGCCCCAGATCGCCGGCAGCGCGGCTTCGAGGTCGGCGATCAGCGCTTGAAGGTAGGCCTCTTCTTGCGGCGTGCTTTCGTGCGAATTGAAGTCGCAGTAGGGGCACTTCTTCACGCACCACGGCCAGTGGATGTAAAGCGCCAACGGCACAGACAGAAAAGTCGGCGCTGGCGGGACGGCTGCGATAGGGATCGTGCGGTTCAAACGTCCAGCTTCAGCCGTTCGATCAGTTGCGCCAGCGCCTTGCCGCGGTGCGAGCGCCGGTTCTTTTCCTCGTGGCCGATCTCGGCGGCGGTCTGGTCGAGGTCGGGCACCAGGAAATAGGGGTCGTAGCCGAAACCGTTTTCACCGCGCGGCGTGTCGACGATTTCGCCGTGCCACTCGCCCTCGACGACGATGGGCTGCGGATCGTCGGCGTGATGGACGAACACCAGCACCGCGACGTAGTGAGCGCGGCGGTCAGTCTTCCCTTGCAGGTCGGCGATCAGTTTGGCGTTGTTGCGTTCGTCGGATTTCGGTTCCCCGGCAAATCGAGCGGAAAACACACCGGGCGCACCGCCGAGCGCCGCGACGCAGAGGCCGGAATCGTCGGCCAGCGCCGGCAGGCCGGTGAGCTTCGCCGCGTGGCGCGCCTTGGCCAGCGCGTTCTCGACAAAGGTGATGTGCGGTTCTTCCGCTTCCGGGATATTGAAGTGGGCCTGAGGGAGAACTTCGATATCCACCGTGGCGAGCATCTGGTCGAACTCGCGCAGCTTGCCGGCATTGTTGGAGGCCAAAACAATTTGCTTCATGGCGTGGGGACGGGCTGGTAGAGGAATTTCTGGAAGCCGGAAAACACGCGGCCGATTTCTTCGGGTTTACCAAGGTCGGCCACGGCATCGGCAATCGAGTCGTGATATCTGAGTTTCAGCAGCGGGGTCAGCTTCGCCTGGTCGAGTTCCTCCACGCCGCTGCTGACATAGTGCGACAGCACGAAGTCGAGAAACGCTCCTTGCCTGTCGCCGAAGCGCGTGCCGATTGCCGCCTGCGCGCGGTCGGCGCGTTGCTGGCGGGTCACCGGTTCCAGCGCATAGGCGACATGGCCCAGCACGTCGAACAGGTCGCTGTTCTCCGCGTCGATGATGCGCTGCATCTCGGCCAACTGGTCGTGGCCAAAACCCTTTTCCGCCAGGCCTCCCAGCAGCATGCGGCGTGTATCGGGCGCACTCCACAGCGCGCGCAGTTCGTCCTCGTCCCGGAAGAATTCCGGCAGCCGGCCGAACAGCGCCTCCATGAACTGTGCCGCCGACATCGGCGTGCCGTCCGGGTGCCAGAAGCTGGTTGCCGTCATGTGCTGGATCGTTCGCGCCTTGCCGTCGGCAAGTTTCACCTTCACCTTGCGCGGTGGCGGCTGGCGCGGGTCGGCTTCGCGCACTTCCGGCGGTACACGGGGTGGCGGTGGGGCATAGGGTGCATCCAGAGCCTCGGGTTCGCCATCCCATTCTGGATCGCTGAAATGGTGGTGCGCCCGCACGAAATCATGGATGGTGAAGTAGTCCTTGCCGTCGAAAAGCCGCGTGCCGCGGCCGATGATCTGCTTGAACTCGATCATCGAATTGATCGGCCGCAGCAGTACGATGTTGCGCACGTTGCGCGCATCGACGCCGGTCGACAGCTTCTGCGAGGTGGTCAGGATGGTCGGGATGGTCTTGTCGTTGTCCTGGAAATCGCGCAGCCACTGCTCGCCGCGTTCGCCGTCGTCGGCAGTGACGCGCTGGCAGTAGTTGGGGTCGCTGCTACCCTTGATTTGGTTGATCAGGTCGCGGATCGCCAGCGCATGGGTCTGGTTGGCGCAGAACACCAGCGTCTTCTCGCGCGGTTCGATCTGGCCCATGAAAATCTCGACGCGCTTCTTCTCGCGTTCGCTTATCTCGATGATGCGGTTGAAATCCTTTTCCTCGTAGCGCTTGCCCGCTTCGATCTCGCCTTCGACCACCGTGTCGTCGGGGGTGAACACGTAGTCGTCCAGCGTGGTGGCGATCTGCCGCACGCGGAAGGGCGTCAAATAGCCGTCGTTGATGCCGTCCTTGAGCGAATAGACGAACACCGGCTCGCCGAAATAGGCATAGGTGTCGACGTTGTCCTTGCGTTTGGGCGTCGCCGTCAGGCCCAGTTGCACCGCCGGCGCAAAATAGTCGAGGATGCCGCGCCAGTTGCCCTCGTCGTTGGCGCCGCCGCGATGGCATTCGTCGATGACGATGCAGTCGAAGAAATCCGGCGGATAGTCGCCGAAGTACGGCGTTTCGCCGGGCCCGCTCATGAAGGTCTGGAAGATGGTGAAGAAGACGCTGCCGTTCTTCGGCACCTTGCCCTTCTTGCGGATGTCGTCCGGCGCGATACGCACCAGCGCGTCGTCGGCAAAAGCCGAGAAGGCGTTGAACGCCTGGTCGGCGAGGATGTTGCGGTCGGCGAGGAACAGGATGCGCGGTCGGCGCGCGGGTTCGCCTGAAAGATTCCAGCGGCTGTAGAACAGTTTCCAGGCGATCTGGAAGGCGATGAAGGTCTTGCCCGTGCCGGTGGCCAGCGTCAGCAGGATGCGTTGCTTGCCCGCAGCGATGGCCGCCAGCACGCGCTCGACGGCGGTGTCCTGATAGTAGCGGCCTTGGAAATAGCCGCCGCGATCCTCGAAAGGCACGGCGGCGAAACGGTCGCGCCAGGCGTTCGGCGTGGCGAAAGTCAGGTTCCAGAGTTCATCGGGCGAGGGGTATGTCGCAATCTCGCCTTCTGCCCCGCTCTGCATGTCGATGCCGTAGATACCCCGGCCGTTGCTGGCATAGGCGAAGCGCACGGCCAGCTTGCCGGCGTAATCCTTGGCCTGGCCGACGCCCTCGGTCAGTTCCTTGTCCCAGGCCTTGGCCTCCACCACCGCCAGTTTGGTGTTCCGATACTCCAGCACGTAATCCGCCGTCAGCGGCTTGCCGCGCTTGCCCGCGCCCTCCAGCCGCCCGAGCGTGATCGGGTATTCGCGCCGGATGCGGCTGCCCGCCACCCTGCCCCAGCCGGCGGCGGCGAGGGCCGGGTCGATGTGCTCGGCGCGGGTTTCGGCTTCATTCATGCGTTTTTCAAGACATAGCGGCCGGTCTTGTTGCCACCGACTTTCTCAACCACGCCTGCATCCAACAGCGGGCGCAGCAAATCCATCGCGCCCTGCCGCGATACGCCCAGCGCCGCCCATATCTCGGCCGGCGTCATACCCCCGTGATCGCGCAACAGATGCAGCAGCTGTTCCTGGCGCGGACGCAAAACTAGCTTATCGGCCGAACCGACCTGTAGGGTTTGAATCCTTATCCACACGCGTTCCAACGTCTGGCGCAATCCCGTCGCGCAATATTCCAGCCATGCGCTCAAATCATCCCCGGCTTCGCGCACGCCTTGCAGCGCGGCATAGTAGGCCGGTCGATCCTCCCGGTAGTACTCATCCACGGCAAAGATGTGATGCGTGTCGAAGCCGCGCCGGTAGAGTTCCCAGAGCGCCAGCGCCCGTCCGGTACGGCCGTTGCCGTCCGCGAAGGGATGGATGGCCTCGAAGCGGTAATGCAGGATCGCTGAACTCAGTACGGGCGACAGCTTTGCCGCCGCCCCGTTCCACCACTCCAGCAGTTCGAACATCAAACCGGAAACAGCATCTGGTGGCGGTGGCAGATAGTTGCCGACGTGAACGGCGATCATCCGGTACTTTCCGGCCTCGCCCTGATCCATCACTTCGCCGGCGAGTATCCGGTGCAGTTCGAGGATGTCGGGGTGGCGGATGTTTTTCTTTGCCGCGCTCTTTTCCACGAATCGCAGCCCGGCGAAGTAGTTGATAACTTCGCGCTTGGGGCGTGTGCCGGGCGCGGAAAGTTCGCGTCCCTCTTCCAGCGCGCGCACTTGTTCGAGCGTCAGCGGGTTACCCTCGATGGCTGTCGAGGCATGGACGTTACGGCTGCGGGTGTCCTTTTGCAGAGCGGGAATCCAAGCCAGATCGACCACAGCGTTCTGGATGCGCTCGCGCAGGGCTGCCACCTGCTCGACTTCGGCCAGCAGGGCGGGAGTGATCGTGAATGCCGGGACGTAGGCCATGACGGTAGCCTAAGTGAAAGTCAAGTATCAGTCAAGTTATGTGTCAAGCCGGTTTGAAAAGTCGGCGCTGGCGGGACGGCGATCAGGCACCGGATTCCAGTTCATCCAGCGCGGTGCGCGGCGTCAGGATGCGCAATTCACCCAGCGGATCGAGGCAGAGCAGATCATCGTCTCCCGTGATGAGGCGCGTTGCCTGGACGGCAAGGGCCAGGGCGATGAATTTGTCGTCGTCGGGGTCGCGAGAGAACGCGCGCTGCGCAAGCTCGGCGGGAATGTCGATCCAGACTGCGGCAGCGTGCGCCTGCAGCACGATGCGACGGCGGCGCTCAATGGGCAAATAGCGGTCGAATTTGGGTTGCCAGATGCGCGCATCCAGTTCGGCGAACGTCGTTTCCGAAAACGCCAGCTTGCCCACCGCCAGCAGTCGATCCACCAGCATTGCCGGAACACCGCCGGGCGACAAGGCCGCGCTCAGCAGCACATTGGTGTCGACCACCACCAGCGCATAGCTTGCCAAGGGATCAGCTTTCATCGGCAAGCAGTTCGGCCAGCTTCTCCTCTGTCAGACCGGCGGCAGCGGCACCCTCCGCGCTTTCGCGCAGGGTTTGCCGCAGCCGGTCGGCGTAAAACTGGCGCATCGCCTCGTAATCGTCAGCGCCGATCATGACGCCGACCACGCGGTCGTGGCGCGTTACCTGCACGGGCTGGCGCTGTGCCTTGTCGAGCAGTTGGCCAAAATGGGTCTTGGCTTCGTTGGCGGTCATGGTGAGCATGGAAAACTCCTCGGTGGGGTGAAACGATGGACTCACTATAGAAAAATCAGGCGATTCGGTCAAATCGAACGATTCAATCGATCGCTCTGCGCCGATTGGCAAAAGTCGACGCTGGCGGGAGCGTTGACGCGGCGAAGTTTAGGGCGGATGATGCGCATCTATCATTTTGATAGGTACACGGCGCATGGCCGGATGGTCGAAAAGTCAGTGGCAGCGATTCATCCGGCAAGCGGCGGGCGAGGCCCGCAACGTGATTTTCACTGAACACGCCTTGCTGCGCATGCGTCAGCGGCAGATTTCACGGGATGCCGCCAATCCGACCGTGGTGGTGGTTACGGCGATTGATCTGGATAGGAGTTAAGCATGATTCGCTGGGACGATATGGGGCTGAAAAACGTATGGCTGGCCAATGGCTATGAGCGCGTGCAAACGCCCTATGGCAGCGGCCTGCGCTTTGACGATGTGGCAGGTCTGACGCGGACGGTTTGCACGGCGCTGGCTCGCAAGCCCGGCAAGCTCTCGGGTATCGAGTTCCGCTACCTGCGCAGCGCCGGTATGGCCCTGTCACAAGCTGGCCTGGGCAAGTTGATGGGCATCGATGCCCAATCGATTGCCCGCTGGGAGAAAACCGGCAAGGTGCCCAAGTGGGCAAACCGCATGATCCGGCTGGTATTCGAAGCACACGCCGACGGTAATGCGGCGATTCGTCGTGTAGTGAACCGGATCAACGACGTCGACCGACTCATCAACCAGCGCATTGTCTTGGAACAATCGCCGAAAGGCTGGCAGGCACGGGCCGGCGAGGATGCCGAGTCCGCCATTGCCTGACGCATCCCGCCTGCCGGCCTGAAAAGTCGGCGCTGGCGGGACGGCGCAGCGGGCCTACAGCCCCCCGGAAAACGCCTGATGCAGCAGCGATTTCTTCAACTCATCCAGCGCCGCGAGCTTTTGCCGGTAGAGGGATTCGAGGCGTTGGGTTTCGGCAGCGAGGGTACTGAGTTTTGCTGTCATTGCCTCTTGGACGGCCATCGGTAGTCGAGGAACTTCAAAACCGCGCAGTACCTTGAGGGAAACTGTTTTCTGAGCCGTTCCGGTCGCGCCATCGTTTGCCTGCCGAACGATCTGCGGCGACATGAGCAAATAGTAGAGCCATTCACTGCGGACATCAGATTTTGGACGCACGAGGCCAATGTGGCGCTGAAAGCAAAAGTCTTGCTGCTCTTTGAGAAAGACTGGAATACCAAATGAACCGGTCACCGTGTAAAGGACATCGCCAACTCTGGGTTTCTTGTTTGGCTTCAGGGAGTCGAAATACTCACGCGATACCTTGAACGTATCGGAGAAATCGATAGTGCGGGAGTCCTTGGCGACATTGCCGATGGTAATGAATGGCACACCGCTTGCCGCCTTTGGTGGTGGCATGTGGTCGCCGTCTGTAATGTCAGTCGCCAAGTCTGCAAGCGCTACCAGTTCGCACATCTCCCAAGCGTCTGCGAAAACCGCTTGCAGATGGCTTTCAAACAACGCGCGGGCATTCTGGAGGTTCTGTTCGGCGTTGGCCTTGGCGGTGGCGATGCCGTCGAAGGCTTCGTCGAGGATGGCGACGATGCGGTGTTGTTCGGGGAGCGGGGGAAGCGGAATCGGCACTTCCTTCAGCTTCCCGCCTGAAAGTTCCTTGAATGTGGCACCCGTTCCCAAGTCGTTGAGCAGCGGAACGATGCTTGCCAAGTAGTAGTAGAGGTATTTGCAGTCAAGCTCGGCTTTCGGCACCAACCCTTTGCAACCTTGGTTGGTGGCCATCGGCACCGTGTTGATGACCAAGTGGCCTATCGGTGCGCGCGATGAAAGGATGACTGACTGAGCAGGCAGCAGCCTTGCAGAACTGTTCTGCAAGCCGGCATCGGTGATGGTGCGCTCGGTTTGGTCGACGTAAGGCGTAGCCCGCTTTCCCATCTCGGCGGGAGTGATCCACTGATGTGGCCCATCCCAATACTCGGGCACACATGTTTTTGGTGTTCCGCCGTTGACCACTTCGCAAACCGCGTCGATGGTCTTGCGTTGCCACCCAGCCTTCACAGCATCGCCCTGATCTTCGCCAGCACTTCCGCGCTCTCGGCATCCAGCGCGGCGATTTCGTCCATGATGTCCTGCGGGCTGCGGTGGGCGACGGCCTCGCCGCCGTTGGGGTTCTTCACCGAGAGGTCGTAGCTTGCCGTCCCGCCAGCGCCGACTTTTACCGTCCAGCTTTTCGGCGAGTCGGCAAAGGTCTTTTGCAGTTCGACAAACTCGGCGAGGTCGGCGTCGTTGAGCGGGTTGGTCTTGCCGAGGTTGCGGCCGGGGTCGAGCTGGTAGTACCAGACCTGCCGCGTCGGCGCGCCTTTCTCGAAGAACAGCACGACGGTCTTGACGCCCGCGCCCTGGAAGGTGCCGCCGGGACAATCGAGGATGGTGTGCAGGTTGCAGCTTTCCAATAACAACTTGCGCAGGCTGACCGAGGCGTTGTCGGTGTTGCTCAGAAACGTGTTCTTGATCACCACGCCGGCGCGGCCGCCGGCCTTGAGCAGCTTGATGAAGTGCTGGAGGAACAGGAAAGCCGTCTCGCCGGTGCGGATCGGGAAGTTCTGCTGCACCTCCTTGCGCTCCTTGCCGCCGAAGGGCGGATTGGCGAGGATGACGTCGAAACGGTCTTTTTCCTGCACGTCGGCGAGGTTCATGGCCAGCGTGTTGGTGTGCGCGATGTTGGGCGCCTCGATGCCATGCAGGATCATGTTCATGATCGCGATGACGTAGGCCAGCGACTTCTTTTCGATGCCGTAAAAACTGCGGTCCTGTAGCGTCTTCAGGTCGCTGGTGGTGAGCTTGCCGGCCTTGAGATGGTCGAAGGCTTCGCACAAAAAGCCGGCGCTGCCGCAGGCGCCGTCGTAGATGCGCTCGCCGATCTGCGGCCTGACCACCTGCACGATGGCGCGGATCAGCGGGCGCGGCGTGTAGTACTCGCCGCCGTTGCGCCCGGCGTTGCCCATGTTCTTGATCTTGGCTTCGTAGAGGTGCGAGAGTTCGTGCTTCTCGGCCTGCGAGCGGAAGCGCAGCTCGTCGATGTGATCGATGATCTCGCGCAAGTTGTAGCCGCTGTGGATCTTGTTCTTGATCTCGCCGAAGATTTCGCCGATCTTGTATTCGATGGTGTTCGGCCCGCTGGCGCGCTGCTTGAAGCCATTCAGGTAGGGAAACAGCTTACGGTCGACAAAATCGCGCAGGTCGTCACCGGTTTGCGCCCGGTTGTGGTCGAGCTTGCCGTTTTCGTTCTTCGGTGCGGCCCAGCTTTCCCAGCGGTAGGGGGCGTCGAGGATGTAGCTGTATTTCCTGCCTTCCAGCGCGGCCTCGGCCGCCTTGTCCTGTTCCAGCCCATCAAGGTATTTTAGGAACAGCAGCCAGGAGGTCTGCTCGGTGTAGTCGAGCTCGGTGGTGCAGCCGGCCTCTTTCCAGAGAACGTCGTCGATGTTGCGGAAGGCCTGCTCGAACATCGCCTACTGCCGTCCCGCCAGCGCCGACTTTTGGGCATTGATGATCTCGCCGATGCCTTTTTCCGCCAGCGCGAGCAGGGCGTCGAGTTCGGCGCGGGTAAAGGGGGCACCTTCAGCCGTACCCTGGATTTCGCACATGCCGCCGGCGCCGGTCATCACCACGTTCATGTCGGTATCGCAGCTTGAATCCTCGTCGTAGTTGAGGTCGAGCACGGGCGTGCCAGCAACGATGCCGACCGACACGGCAGCCACGAAGTCCTTCATCGGATGCGCGGCCAGCTTGCCGGCGGCGACGAGGCCGGAGAGGGCGTCGTGCAGGGCCACGCAGGCGCCGCTGATGGCGGCGCAGCGGGTGCCGCCGTCGGCCTGCAGCACATCGCAGTCGAGGGTGATCTGGCGTTCGCCCAGTGCGGTCAGATCGGTGACGGCGCGCAGGCTGCGACCGATCAGGCGCTGGATTTCCTGGGTGCGGCCGGACTGCTTGCCCTTGGCGGCTTCGCGGTCGGTGCGCGTATGCGTGGAGCGCGGCAGCATGCCGTATTCGGCCGTGACCCACCCGGAGCCCCTGCCCTTGAGGAAACCTGGCACGCGCTCCTCGACGCTGGCGGTGCACAGCACCTTGGTGTGGCCGAATTCGACGAGGACGCTGCCCTCGGCGTGGCGCGTGTAGTGGCGGGTAATGGTCAGCGGGCGCAGCATGTCGGCGACGCGTTGGTCGGTTCTTTGGGTCATGGCGAATCCTTGCTGTGCAAACGGGTGTGGGTAGTATTGAGGATGCGCGTGAAATCGTCGGCGGTCCACGGTCCCTGGTCACCCATGTGGCCGAGGTTGCCATATTGCTCGGGCGCGGCATAACCCGGCGTGTAGGTGGGGCGCAGGTCCGGATCGTTAGCCAGATAGACGATGGGAAACCCACCCACCGAGAGATGGCGCTCGAAGCGGTAGCCGTCGATGACGTGACCAGGCGGCAGGGGTTGGTTGGTTTGCGGGGGTGGCATCAAGGCACATTGTAGTTCTCGCCGGAGCGGTTCCGGCAGCCTGTTTAAGGTAAGCTCGCCCGCTTCACTGCAAGGAATACCGCCCATGAGCATTCACAGCATGACCGGCTATGCCGCCCTCGACCGCGACCTCGGCCACGCCAACCTGCACCTCGAACTGAAAAGCGTCAATGGCCGTTTTCTCGACCTCAATTTCCGCTGCGGCGAGGAACTGCGTTTCCTCGAAATGCCCATTCGAGAGCGCCTGACCGCCGCCATCGGCCGCGGCAAGCTCGATTGCCGGCTCTACCTGCAACCCAACGATGCCGCCACGCCGCAACTGGCACCGAATCTCGCCCTGATGAAACAACTCGCCGCCCTCGAAACCGATGTGCGCGCCGCGCTGCCCACCGCCGCGCCGCTGACCGTCGCCGAAGTCTTGCGCTGGCCGGGTGTGCTGACCAGCGAGGCGGCCACGCCGGAACGGCTGCAGGTGGAATGTTCCGCCCTGATCGACGCCGTGCTGGCGGAATTCCTCGCCAGCCGGGCACGCGAGGGCGCGGGCCTGGGCGACGTGTTGCGCGAGCGCACGGCCCGCATGCGTGCCGAGATTGCCAAGGTCGAACCGATGGTGCCCACCGCCATCGCCGACTACACCGGACGGCTGGCGACCAAGTTGCGCGAGGCCGTCGCCAATCTGGATGAAGACCGCATCCGCCAGGAAATCGGCGTGTTTGCCGCCAAGATCGATGTCGCCGAAGAGCTCGCCCGCCTGATCACCCACCTCGGCGAGGTCGAGCGCGTGCTCGACAAGGGTGGTGCCGTCGGCAAGCGTCTCGACTTCCTGATGCAGGAACTCAACCGCGAGGCCAACACGCTGGCCTCGAAATCCGTGTCGGCGGCGGTGACCGCCATCGCGCTGGAACTCAAACTGCTGATCGAGCAGATGCGGGAGCAGGTGCAGAATCTGGAATAAGACCCTGCCAGGGGTGGCAGGGAAACCGGGCGAACCCGGAAAAAATATTTCCGAGTAATCCTGTAAGAAATGAGCTGTCGCTTCGTCTAATCGTTGCAACACCCTCAACCCCTACAGGAGACCCACATGAAAAACCGTAAAACCCGGCTGATGCTCGCCACCGGCGTTGCCTTAGTGACCAACGCCGCCCTCTCCCCTGCGCAGGCGGCGGACAATCCCTTCGGGATGACCAAGCTTGGGAGCGGCTACCAACTTGCCCAAGCCGACAAGAAAACCGACGGCAAATGCGGTGAGGCCAAATGCGGTGCCGCCAAGACCAGCGAGAAGAAGAAGGACGCCAGTTGCGGCGGCGACAAAAAGAAAGATGCCAACTGCGGCGCCGACAAGAAAAAGGATGCTTCCTGCGGCGCCGACAAGAAAAAGGATGCTTCCTGCGGCGCCAAGAAGTAAGGCTGCCACGATGACAACAGCCCGGATTTCCGGTGCTGGCCTCGGCTTCAGGCGGGAGATGATCCCCGCCCTGAAGGCCGGCGTGCCACCCCCGATCGATTTCTTCGAACTGGCCCCGGAGAACTGGGCCGGCATGGGCGGCCGTTCGGCGAAGCATCTGCGAGAATTTACCGAGCGCTTCCCCTTTGTCTGCCACGGCCTTTCGCTCGACCTCGGCGGCCTGCGGCCGCTGGATGTCGACCTGCTCGAACGCATCGGCACTTTCATGCGCGCGCACGGTATGTCCCTCTATACCGAACACCTTTCCTGGTGCGGCGACGATGGCCACCTCTACGACCTGCTGCCGATCCCCTGCACCGGCGATGCCGTGCGCTGGGTCGCCGGCCGCATCCGCCAGGCGCAGGACATCCTCGGCCTGCGCCTGGGCATCGAAAACGCCTCCTACTACGTCGCCCCGCCGGGCGCCGAGATGGGCGAGGCCGAATTCATCCGCGCGGTGATCGGGGAAGCCGACTGCCTGCTGCACCTGGATGTGAATAACGTCTATGTGAACAGCCGCAACTTCGGCTTCGACCCGCTCGCCTTCATCGACGCACTGCCGCTGGAGCGGACCTGCTACCTGCACATGGCCGGCCATTACGTCGAACCGGATGGCCTGCTGGTCGATACGCACGGCGCACCGGTGATCGACCCGGTATGGGCGCTGCTCGACGCCGTGTATGCGCGCGTCGGCCCGCAGCCGACCTGCCTCGAACGCGATTTCAACCTCCCCGCATTGGACGATCTGGCGGGCGAAGTGGCGCAGATCGCCGCCGCGCAGGGCCGCTGCCAGCCGGCGAGAAAGGCCACCTGATGTACGCCTTCCAGCAGTTCCAGCACGAATTCGGCCGCCACCTGCGCGACCCGCACCGCGCCCCCCGTCCCGCCGGCGTGCCGGCACGGCCCGCCGCCCTCTACGGCGAGCTGCTGCTCAACAACCTCACCGGCTTCCTCGACGCCTGCTACCCGGTGACGCGCGCCGTGCTCGGCGCGCGGCGCTGGCGCCGGCTCCAGCGCGCTTTCTTCCGGGAAGCGCGCTGCCGGACGCCGTGGTTCCGCGAGATCCCGCGCGCGTTCCTCGACTGGCTGCTCGCCGCAGACAAGGGCACTGCCGGTCCGGCCTGGCTCGGGGATCTGGCCCACTATGAGTGGGTGGATCTGGCGCTCGACGTGATGGAGGTCGCCACGCCCGCCCACGACCCGAAGGGCGACCTGCTGGCCGGCGTGCCCGTGCTAGCGCCGGCATTGATGAATCTCGCCTATGCCTGGCCGGTGCAGCGCATCGGCCCCGATTACCGGCCGCGCAAGCCGCAATCGGTCCGGCTGCTGGTGTTGCGCGACCGCGATGATGTCGTGCGCTTCGTCGAGCTGAACCGCGTCAGCGCGCGGCTCGTCGACCTGCTGTTGCAGGGCAGCCAAACAGGAGGCGAAGCCTGCCGGCAGGTGGCACGGGAAATCAGCCATCCCGATCCCGCTGCCGTCGTCGCGCATGGGGCGGTGCAGCTCGAAGCTTTGCGCGCCGCCGGCGCCATCCTTGGAATCCACACATGAAGGCCCTCGCGCGCAAGGCACTCGCCGGCATCGATGCCGGCGGACTGTGGGTCGGCCTGCTCGGCCTGCGCCTGATCCTCGGCTGGGAATATTTCGAGTCCGGGCTGGAGAAGTTTCGCGGCGAGAACTGGTTCGCCGAGATTCACGCCAGCTTCCTCTTCCCCTTCAACCTGGTGCCGACGGACATCAGCTGGCAACTGGCCACCTGGTCGGAACTGCTGGGCGGCATCGCGCTGGTGATCGGCCTCGGCACGCGCTTCTTCGGCGCCTCGCTGTTCATCCTCACCCTCGTCGCCATCGCCAGCGTGCACTGGCCGGCCGAGTGGGCGACACTGGCCGAATTGGCGCAAGGCTACGCATTGACCGACAAAGGCCACGGCAACTACAAGCTGCCGCTGATCTTCCTGGCCATGCTGCTGCCGCTGATCCTCGCCGGCCCGGGCAAGCTCTCCGTCGATGCGCTGTTCCGGCGTAGCATGGCGCGATGATCTCGATCAACGATGAACTGGCTGCCTTTCGTCCCGACCTGTTGCGCTTTGCGCGCCTGCAATTGCGCGACGACCAACTCGCGGAGGATGTCGTGCAGGAAACCTTGATCGGTGCCTTTGTCGGGCAAGAGCAATTTGCCGGCCGTGCCGCGCTGAAAACCTGGTTGTTCTCGATCCTGAAGAACAAGATCGTCGACGCTCTGCGCGGTCGCGAACGCAGCACCAACATCTCCGCACTCGCGGGCGAGGAGGAGGAATTCGACCAGGCCTTCGACCGGCTGTTCAAGGAGAACGGTCACTGGACGCCGGCAAACCGGCCCGCCGACTGGGGCGACCCGGAGGAAATGCTACGGCAATCGCAGTTCTGGCGCGTTTTCGATGTCTGCCTGAATCACCTGCCGGCGCATACCAGCCGCGTCTTCATGATGCGCGAATTTCTCGAACTGGATCTGGCGGAAATTTGCCGCGAGTTGCAGATCAGCCAGGGTAATTGCTATGTGATCCTCCATCGGGCGCGCCACCAACTGCGGTCCTGCCTCGAAAAAAGCTGGTTTGGGAGAGGAGAAGCATGATGCTGAGCTGCAAGGAAATCACCCACCTGATTTCAGAATCCCAGGACCGCCCGCTGGGTTTCAGGCAGCGCCTCGACCTGAAGCTGCACCTGCTGATGTGCCATGGCTGTGCGAATTACCGCGAACACATCGATTTCCTGCATCAGGCCTGTCGCAACCACCCCGCCCGCCCGGACAGGGAGAAGGTGCCTTAACGGCCCTGAATGTCCTTATTCCGCGCCAGCGCGGAATTTTCGCATGACGGTAAACTAGAATCCACCGATGAACTCACGCCATGCCGACAAGCTCGAACTTCTCTCCGCCACCCCGAAAAAACCGCGCCCCGGCGCCCCGCCACTGCTGTTTCTCCATGGCGCCTATACCGCCGCCTGGTGCTGGCAGGAATACAGCCTGCCGTTCTTTGCCGCCGCCGGTTTTCACAGTCATGCGCTGAGTTTTTCCGGTCATGGTGCCAGCCGGCGGCGCGAGCACCTCGACCATTATTCGATCAGTAATTACGTCGAGGATGTCGTCGAGACGATTGCCGGGCTGCCCGCACCGCCGGTATTGATCGGCCACTCGATGGGTGGCTTCGTCTTGCAGAAGTATCTGGAAGAGCACGCCGCCCCCGCTGCCATCCTGATGTGCTCGGTTCCCCCCCAGGGCTTGGCCGCATCGGCCATTGGCATGCTGTTCGGCCACCCCAGCGTCTTTGCCGATCTCAACCAGTTGATGAGCGGGGGCGAAGTGTCCATCGACGGGTTGCGCAATGCGCTGTTCGCCCAGCCGGTCGCGCTGAAGGAACTGACGCGCTACTACCATCTGGCCCAGCCCGAGTCGCACCGCGCCATCTGGGACATGATGCTGTTCAACCTGCCGCGTCCGAACCGGGTGCTGGCCCATCTGCCAGACGGACGCGAAGACCTGTTGATCCTCGGCGCCGAACAGGACATTATCATCCCCGCATCACTGGTCGAGATGACCGCGCGCAGCTACGGGGCGCGGGCTACGATCTTCCCTGACATGGGCCACGGCCTGATGCTGGAAGCCGACTGGCGCATTCCGGCGCAGGCCATGTTGGACTGGCTGCGGCAGCGCTTCCCATAAAAGTCGGCGCTGGCGGGACGGTGTCCGGGGAGTGCTCAGCTACCCATGGATGGGAAACCCGGCTGCCCCCCTTGCGCAGGTCATGGGCCTTGGCCAGCCCGCCCGCCGCGGTTTCCCGGTAGATCGCCTTCATGTCGCAACCGGTCTCCCACATGGTTCGCACCACTTCGTCGAATGAGACGATGTGCCGGCCATCCGACAGCAGCGCATAGGCGGCGCAATCGACCGCGCGCACGGCAGCGATGGCATTGCGTTCGATGCAGGGAATCTGCACATAGCCGCCGATCGGGTCGCAGGTCAGACCTAGGTGATGTTCCAGCCCCATCTCGGCGGCGTATTCGATCTGGCGTACCGAACCGCCCAGCAGTTGTGCGGCAGCGGCGGCAGCCATCGCGCAGGCCGTGCCCACCTCGCCCTGGCAGCCGACTTCGGCCCCGGAGATCGACGCGTTGCGCTTGACGATGTTGCCGATCAGGCCCGCCGTGGCAAGGGCGTGGAGTATCTTTTCCTTCGACAGCTTCGACTGCCGTTGCAGGAACAAGAGCACCGCCGGCAACACCCCGCTGGCGCCGCAGGTGGGCGCCGTCACCACTTCGCCACCTGCGGCATTTTCTTCGGAGACCGCCAGCGCATAGGCGAACAGCGTCGCCGTCTGGCCGAAATAGCCGGCCAGGCTTTGCGCCCGCACATGGTAGGCAGCGGCCTTGCGCGGCACATTCAGGCTGCCCGGCAGCCGACCCTCGGCGTTGAGGCCCGTTTCGATGGCGCGCTGCATGGTGGCCCAGATCGTTTGCAGATATGGCCCGATCGCCTCGCTCTCATGCCGGCCAACCAGTTCCCAGATCAGCAGGCCTTCCGCTTCGCAGGCGGCCAGCACCTCGTTCATGCCGGCGTAGGGATAAACGTCGGCCCAGCTCTCGGGTCGGCCCTGCTCATCTAGCAGGGCGCCGCCCCCGGCGGAATAGACGCTACGTTCGGCGACAACCTGACCGGCAGCATCGAGGGCCTCGAAGCGCAGACCATTCGGGTGGTATGGCAGGCGCTGTTCCGGTAACCAGACGATCTCGACCGGCAGTGGCGCGAACGGCATGCTGACGGCGCGATCCGTCAGGTGGCCGCGACCGGTGGCCGCCAGGCTGCCGTAAAGCGTGACCCGAATGGCTACCACCACCGGCAACGATGCCGCAAATGCCTCCGCCGCGATGCGCGGCCCCATGGTGTGGCTGCTGGAGGGACCGAGCCCGATGCGATAGAGCGCCTTAAGCGATTTCACCCGGCCAGCACTTCGGCGTTGAAGTCCTCAATCAACCGGTCGAGTTCGGCCGACTGGGTACGCAGGCAGCCCCAGTAGTTGCGGTGGTCGCTCCACTGGGCGCGCAACTCGTCGACCGACTTGCCGAGTTGCTCGACCCAGGAGAAATACTTGAGCTGGTGCACGCGGCGCTGGTCGATATGCGAAAGTTCGAGGACATGGTCGATCGACAGGCCGGACAGGCGATCATAATCGCGGTCGGCCTGGCGCTGGTCGTAACGGCCGCGCTCGGCATCGAGTTCCGTGAGGCGGCTCTGGTACATCGCCATCGAATCGGTGAACACCGTAAACACTACATCCTGCTCGCCCAACTCGTAGTACTTGGCGAACTTGATCGCGCTGATCAGGTTGCCGATGCTCGAAATCCCCATCCACTCCAACTGGTCAAGGATCGCTTGGCTGACGCCGTTTTCCGCCAGCCGGCGCTGACCAGCCGGATCGTTGAACAGCCGCATGAAGCGGATCGGCAGTTCGTCATCGACGCCGATCGCCATGTCGGTTTCGCGCATATTGTGAATCCAGGGAATGTGCTTGTCGCCGATGCCCTCGATGCGGTGGTCGCCAAAGCCGTTTTCCAGGATGGTCGGGCATTGCAGCGCTTCCCCGACGGCCACCTTGCTGCCGGGGAAGTGATCGCGCAGGTAGGAGCCGGCCGACATCGTGCCGGCGGAGCCGGAGGACAGCACCGCGCCGGCAACGCAGTCACCGGGGCGGGCGATCTGCCGGAACACCTCGGCCATCGCCGGGCCGGTGACGTTGTAGTGCCACAGCGCATTCGGCAACTGGTCGAACTGGTTGAAGATCACCGCTTCGGGCCGCGTGCGCTCCAGCTCGATGCACTTGTCGAAGATTTCCTTGACGTTGGATTCGCAGCCCGGCGTGGCGATCACTTCCTCGGCCATGGTACGCAGCCAGGCAAAGCGTTCCTGCGACATGCCTTCCGGCAGGATGGCGACGGACGGGCAGGACAAGAGGCGCGAGATGTAGGCGCCGCCGCGACAGTAGTTGCCGGTGCTGGGCCATACCGCCTTCTGGGTGGTCGGGTCGAAACGCCCGGTGACCAGTTCCGGCAGCAAACAGGAAATCGCCGGGCCGACCTTGTGCGCCCCGGTCGGGAACCACTTGCCGACGATGCCCACAATACGTGCCTGGGTGCCGGTGATAATGGACGGCAGCTCGACGAAATTCACCCCGCCAAAACCACCGCCCCGCTCCTGCGGCGCGTTGTGCCAGTTGATGCGGAATAGGTTGCGCACATGCACATCCCATAGGCCGACGTTGGCCAGTTCCTGCTTGATGGAATCGGGAATCAGCGCCGGGTCGCGCATCTGCGCGTAGGTGGGCAGGAGGATGCCGTTCTCGCGGCAGCGCTGGATGTTCTTTTTCCGCTGGGCGGCATTGATGTGCAGGTCGATCATGGGATGTCCTCAAGTGTCAAGTCCGAGGCCTTGTGCCGCGGACTTGATGTCCTTCAAACCGGAACCGGTGATCAGCACCACGCATTGCTGTTCCGGGGCAATGCGCTCGCGTACCTTCAGCCAGGCGGCGAAGGCCGCACTCGATGACGGTTCGGCGAACAGACCCGAACCGGCCGCAAGTGTTTTTTGTGCGGCGAGAATTTCACTGTCCGACACCGTGACGGCCTGGCCACCGTAGCGCTGCAACTTGGCCAGGGCGTGCAGGCCGTTGCGCGGCACATCGACGGCAATCGAATCCGCCACCGTATTCGATGATCGGGGATCGTCAAAGGCCTCCGCACCGCTGCGGCCCGAGGCCAGCGCCCGCGCGATGGCGCTCGACCCGGCTGCCTGGCAGGCCCAGACGGTCGGCATCCGGGCGATGCGACCCAGCCGGAGCAGGTTTTCGAAGCCGCGATAAACGCCAGCGAGAATGACCCCGTCCCCTACCGGCACGAACACATGGTCGGGGGTAACGGCACCCGCTTGTTCGAGGTCGGCGACGATCTCGTAGGCAACGGTTTTCTTGCCCTCGATGGTCAGCGGGTTGTAGGCGGTATTGCGCGACAGCGAACCGGTCCGCTGCGAGTATTCGAGGGAAAGATCGAAAGACTGGTCGTAAGTGCCGTCGACCGGAATCAGCGCGGCCCCGTATTGCAGCACCTGGATGCGCTTGGCCACCGGCGCGCTGGCCGGCAGGAACACCTTGACGCGCAAGCCGGCCGCCGCGCCCACCGCCGCCATGCTCGATGCCGCATTGCCGGTCGAGGCCAGCACGATTTCCTGCACGCCATGCTGCCGGGCAAAGCCGGCGACCAGCCAGGAGGCGCGATCCTTGAACGATCCCGACGGGTTGCAGGTGTCGTCCTTGAGCCACAGGCCGGGCGCGGCCAATTCACGCCGTAGCCGTTCCGGCGCCCACAGCGGCGTGTTGCCGACCGGGACCGACGGCAACCACGCTCCCGCCACGGGCAGGGGAGTGGCACCGGGTTCGGGCGTGCCCTCCCACTCCACTTCGAGGATGCCGGCCAGCGGCCGTTCCGGCTGCTGCGTGGTCGCGCAGACGTCGCACAGGTAGCGGCCCGGAGCAATCTCGTAGGTCGCGCCGCAGCCGGCGCAGCGATAGAACCACTTGATTTTCATTCCGGCGGGAGGATCGCACCCTTGCGCTCGACGATCATGCGGTAGTGTTCCGGCTGTCGATGCACGGCGAAATTGAACACGCTGTTCTTGTAGGAATTGCACAGGTCGAGGTCGCAGCGCGCTACGACCAGTTCATCGCCCAGCGTAGTGCAACTGCCGACGATCTCGCCCGAGGGCGCGATGATCGAACTGTTGCCGATCATGTCGCAGCCTTCCTCACAGCCGGCCTTGGCCACGCCGATCACCCAGGTGCCGTTCTGGTAGGCACCCGCCTGCATCACCAGTTGGTTATGGAAGTGCGAGAGATTGTCATGCACCGGCGCGGGCGGGTTGTGCACCGGCGTGTTGTAACCGAGCAGGATCATCTCGACCCCTTGCAGGCCCATGACACGATACGTTTCCGGCCAGCGGCGGTCGTTGCAGATCGCCATGCCAATGATGCCGCCGTAGGCGCGCGTCACGTTGAAGTTGAGGTTGCCGACTTCGAAATAGCGTTTTTCGAGGTGCTGGAAACGCCGCCAGGGCTCGTGCTCGGCATGGCCGGGCAGGTGGATCTTGCGGTATTTGCCGACGATCGTGCCGGTCTTGTCGACCAGAATGGAGGTGTTGAAGCGGCGTGCCCGCCCCTCCTCCTCGGTCAGCTCGGCATAGCCGAGATAGAAGCCGATGCCCAGTTTCCTGGCTTCCTCGAATAGCGGGCGGGTGAGCGGCCCAGGCATCGCGTGCTCGAAGAAACTATCCACCTCGGCCTGGTCTTCCATGTACCAGCGCGGAAAGAACGTGGTCAGCGCCAGTTCGGGAAACACCACCACATCGCAGGACATCACGGCCGCTTCGCGCAGCAGTTCGAGCAGGCGCCTGACGACGCTTTCCCGGCTGTCGCTGCGCTGGACCGGGCCAAGCTGCGCCGCCCCGAGCTTGATGATTCTTGTCATGCCTCTTCTCTCTTCTCGTTTTGATTTTTTCAGTTCGACAGCTTCAGTAGCGTGTGCAGCAGCACGTTGGCACCCGCCTCCAGGTCGGGCAGCGCGGTGAATTCCTTGACGTTGTGGCTGATGCCAGCAACGCTGGGCACGAAGATCATGCCGGCCGGGCAGATCCGCGCCAGCATCTGCGCATCGTGGCCGGCACCGCTGGGTAGCCGCCGCACCGTATGGCCGAGTTGCCGTGCGGTGTCTTCGACCAGCCCGACCACTGTCGGGTCAAAGGCCACCGGTTCAAAACGCGCCAGCATGCGGTGACTGACCGTGACGCCTTCCGCCGCGGCAATCGCCGCCACGAATTCATGCAGCAGGCGTTCTGCTTCTTGTAGCCGGGTCTCGTCGGTGTTGCGCAGGTCGACGGTGAAGATCGCCTGGTTGGCGATGACATTCACCAAATTGGGCGACAGCTGGATGGAACCGACCGTCGCGACCTGGTCGCCGCCCAGCGCGTGGGCGATCTCGCGCACCTCGCTGGCGACGGCGCAGGCAACATAAGCCGCATCGTGGCGCAGGCGCAGCGGCGTGGTGCCGGCGTGGTTGGACACGCCCGTCACCGTGAATTCAGTCCAGGAAATGCCCTGCACCCCCTCGACCGCCCCGATGGTGATGCCCTCGCTGTCGAGCACCGGCCCCTGCTCGACATGCAGTTCCACATAGGCATGCACCTGCGGCTGGCCGACCGGTGCCGTCCCGCCATAGCCGACTTTTTCCAGGCAGTCGCCGACCGCCTGGCCGTCGATGCCGACCGTCGCCAGCGCCGTTGCCAGCGGCAGGCCACCGACATAGACGAGGCTGCCCATCATGTCCGGATTGAAGCGCGCGCCTTCTTCGTTGGTGAAGAAAGCCACCGCCAGCGGGCGGTGGGTAACGATGTTCGCGTCATTGAGGGTCTGGATCACTTGCAAACCGGCGAGTACCCCCAGGTTGCCGTCGTAGCGGCCGCCCGTCTTGACGGTATCGATGTGCGACCCGGCCATCACCGGCGGTCCGGACTCGTTACCGGCACGCACGCCGACAACGTTGCCGATCATGTCGATGCTGACCGACAGACCCAATTCCTTCATCCAGCCGACCACGAGGTCGCGCCCGGCACGATCCGCGTCACTCAGCGCCAGGCGACAGACTCCGCCGCCCTCAATCGCGCCGACTGCAGCAAGAGCATCGATACGGGCCGCCAGGCGACCCGCATCGATGCGCAACGCCGTCAGGCTGGCGTTGGTCATGTTGCCCATCAGTCCTTGGCAGCCTTGTCGATCGCCGCCAGGAACTCAACCATCAGGGCTTCGCCTTCCTTGCCATAGCTCTTGGCGATCTGCGCCTTGACCGCCGGCTGGGCCAGTTCGCGGAACTTGGCAATCTCGGCCTTGGTCGGGGTGTAGACCTGCATCTTTTGGGCGAGTGCCGGCAAACCGCGCTCGGAGGCCTCGATGATGCGGTTGATGCCGCGGCAGGCAACGATGGCCGATTCGGCTGCTGCCTTGACGACTTCCTTCTCCTGAGCCGACAGGCTATCGAAAGCGCCCTTGTTCATGATCCAGACATAAGGTGTGAACAAGTGGTTGGTCAGGGTCAGGTACTTCTGCACTTCGTCAAACTTGGCGAACTTGACGATCGGGATCGGGTTCATCTGGCCGTCCGCCACGCCGGTTTGCAGCGAGGTATAGACCTCGGCCCAGTTGATCGCCACCGGCTGGCCACCCATGCTGCTGACCACCGACTTGTGCGATTCCAGACCCATGGTGCGGATCTTCAGGCCCTTCATGTCGTCGGGTGACTTGATCGGACGCTTGGAGTTGCTGAAAGCGAAGAAACCGCCGGAATCGCCAAAACCCAATACTTCGAGGCCGGTCTTCTTGGTGATGTCGGCCGCCAGTTTCTTACCGAAGGGGCCATCGAATACCTGATAAGTCGCCGCGATGTTCGGGTAGGCAAAGGGGACGTCGAGCACGCCAATCATCGGGTAGACCGAGGCAATGCCACCCACCGAGGAAATCGACGACTGCACGACACCGGACTTGACCTGCTGGATCACCTCGTTGTCCTTGCCGAGCTGGCCGTCAGGGAAAATCTCGACCTTGACCTCGCCGTTGGTACCGGACTCGACCAGCGACTTGAACACCACGGCCATGGCGCCGGTGCCATTGTCGAAGGGATCGTTCTTGTTCAGATGGGCCAGCTTGATGGTTTTTTCGGCGAAGGCCGTAGCCGGCATCATGCCGACCGAAACGGCGAGTGCTGCAGCAATTGCAACTGACTTGAACATGTGCATGGTAAAGACCTCCATTGGGGCTAGGGTGGGTGAAACGGAAAAATCACAAGCCCATCAGACGCGGCATGGTGAGCGTCAGGCTGGGCCAGTAGGCAACGATGAACAACACGGCGACCTCGGCGATCACGAACGGCCACATGGCCTTGGTGATGTCTTCGATCTTCGCGCCGGTAATCGAACTCAGGACGAACAGGCTGGCACCGACCGGCGGCGTCATCAGGCCGATGTTGAGCGCCAGCACGATCATGATGCCTGTCTGCACCGGGTCCATGCCGATCGAGATGGCCAGCGCACCGAGGATCGGGCCAAGGACGATCAGGATGGCGTTGATGTCCATGAACATGCCGAGAATCAGCAGCAGGATCAGGATCATCAGGATGATCATCGACGGGTCGGAGGTCAGCCCGAGGAACAGGCCGGTGATCAGCTGGGGCAGCTTCATGTAGGTCATCCACCAGCTGAGGATCGAGGCCGCAGCGATGATGAGGAACACCACGCCGGTGATGCGCGCGGTCCTGACCAGCATCTCGACGATGTCATGGAACCTGACGGTACGGAACACGAAGATGCCGAGCAGCATCGCATAGAACACCGCAATCGCCGCACCTTCGGTCGGGGTGACGAAGCCGCCGATGATGCCGCCGAGGATGATGATCGGCATCACCAGCGCGGCCAGCGCATCCTTGAAGGCGACCAGGATGCCGCGCAGGCTCGGGCGCTGTCCGCCCTTGGGCAGACCCAGGCGGCGACCGAGGCCGGCAATGACCACCATGCAGAACAGGCCCATTACCAAGCCGGGCAGGATACCGGCCGCGAACAGGCTGGCGATCGAGACACCCATCATCGAGCCGTAGATCACCATCAGATTCGATGGTGGTATGGTCGGACCGATGATCGAGCCGGCCACCACCACAGCGCAGGCAAAGGGTCGCTTGTATCCTTGTTTCTCCATCGCCGGCACCATGGTGCTGCCGAAGGCTGCCGCCTCGGCAACTGCCGCGCCGGTGATCCCGGCGAACAGGACGGACGAAACCATGCACGACTGTGCCATGCCGCCACGCAGATGGCCGACCAGTGCATCGGCGAATTTCGCCAGCCGGTCGGTGATGCCCGCCTTGTTCATCAACTCGCCGGCAAAGATGAATAGCGGCATGGCGAGGAAAGTGAACAGGTCCAGGCCGGCGAAGTAGCGCTGCGGGGCCATCGCCAGCATTTCGGCGCCGCCGATCTGGAGGATGCCCAGCACGCCGGCAATGCCCAGCACATAGCCGATCGGCACGCCAACTGCGAGGAGGATGAAGAACGCTGCCAATACCCAGATCATCACTCATCCTCCGCAAAAGGGGCAGGCAGGCCGGCAACGGTGAAATCGCGCAGGCCCATCAGCACCAGTTGGACGCACACCAGCGCCGAGGAAACCGGCACGGCGGCAAAGGGTATCGCCATCGTCATGTCGAAGATCGAGGCAAATTGCGTGGCACCCTGCTGGGTCATGCCGATACCGAAGTAGCACAGGAAGGCAAAAAACGCGAAGGCGAGCGCATCGATGGCCACGTCGAACCAGCGCCGGATGCGAATCGGAAAGCGATGGAGCAGGGCCGTCACCGCCACATGCTCGCGGCGCGCGACCCCGCAGGAAACAGCCAGCAGCGCACCCCAGATCATCAGGTAACGCGCCAGTTCCTCGGCCCAGGTCACGGGCAATTCGAAAACATAGCGGCCGAACACCCCGATCCAGATATCAATGACCAGGACACCGATAATGGCGGCACATAGCAGTTCGACCCAGCGGTTGAGCCTGGCGCTCAGGACCGCACTCTTGTCACCCAGGTTTTGCATCTTTGCATTCATACGGTGTCGTGGGGGGTTTGCAGGTCAGTGCCGGAGATCGCCGAGCGCTGCATGCAGGGTTTCAATGGCTTCAAGACGCTTGCGGCTTTTCTTGCCCAGTTTTTGGGCGACGGCGGCACACAGGTAATTGACGAGGCTCACCGCCGCCACGTAGGAATCGAAGATTGAGCCGCCCTCGGTCAGGCAGTGCAGCACGACGTCGCCCGAGCGCGACAGCGGCGGCGTGCCGGGACTGGCGATGAAGACCAGCTTCGCACCGGCGTGGCGGCCGGCATCCACGATCGACTGCAGCAGGGCGGAACGCCGCCTGAAATCGACGACCAGCAACGCATCGCCCCGGCCCAGTGACACAAGATCCTCCGCCGGGGTCAGCGCCGCACCGGGCAGACTGGCGACCTCAGCCCTGAGTTGCGAGAGCAGATAGGCCGCATGCGCCGCCACGAAATGGCCATTGCGCAGGCCAACCACCCGCACACACGGCGCCTTCGCCAGCAGGCTGACCGCCTCGGCGAGCGAGGCGACGTTCGACTGCTTGAAGGTTTCGGAGAGATTCTTGAGATCGGTGGCCACATGCCGCGACAGGCCGTCGGAAACCCGCTCCTTCGCCTTGATGCCGGCGAGGGCATACAGGGGCGAGGCCAAATGTGCTTCGGCGCGGGCCTGGCGCCGCGCATCGCCAAAGCTGGCGTAGCCAATGCGGCGGAAAAACCGGGCTGCCGTTGCCTTGGATACCGTGGCTTCAGCCGCCAGTTCGGTGGCCGAATAACTGGCAAGATTGTTCAACCGGGCCAGGATCGTGTCGGCCAGCTTCTGCTCGCCCGGCGGCAGGCAGTCGTAAACGGCCATGATCGATTCCTGGATTGTCGGTTCCACTGGAAGTTTTTTCCCCTCGGCCCAACCAAGGCAACGCATGAAACAATAGTTTCATGCGCATACTTCCATAAAACAATTATTTCGTCAATGTCGTGAACGCGACAAAGCGGAGGCGGGAGGAAATTCAGGGGCCGAGATAGTGCAGGTGGCTGCCGCAACCGGCGCGGCAATCGGAAGCGCCAAAGCCGGGAACCGGTGTGCTGCCGGGCGTCGCCTGGTTGATGGCGCATTCATCCTCGACATAGCGCCGCACCCCGGCGATACGCACGCCCGGCGCAGCCAGCAGGTAGTCGATGTGCCAGCGCAGGGTTTTCTCCCGGCGCAGGTGGCGGGCGACACGCGCCGCGAAATTGCGCCGCGCCGAACCCGTATAAATGTAACGGCCGGCCGGGAACTCGCACTTCCCGAACCGGCCAACCTGGACCCGCAGCGGGCGGGTCACTTCGATCAACAACTGGTAGGTAACGTGGGCGGTCACTCTTCCAGCAGGCTGCGCAGCATCCAGGCGGTCTTCTCATGCACGTCGAGGCGCTGGGTCAGCACGTCGGCGGTCGGCTGGTCGTTGGCCTTATCGACCAGTTCGAACAGTTCGCGCGCGGTACGGGCAGTGGCTTCCTGCGCATCGACCAGCAGGCGGATCATCTCGGTGGCCTTCGGCACGCCTTCCGGCTCTTTGATCGACGCCAGCTTGACGAATTCCTTGTAGGTGCCGGGCGCGGGATGGCCGAGGGCGCGGATGCGTTCGGCGATGATGTCGAGGGCGTTCCACTGCTCGGTGTATTGCCCCATGAACATCAGGTGCAGGCTATTGAATTGCGGGCCGGTGACGTTCCAATGGAAATTGTGCGTCATCAGGTAGAGCGTGTAGCTGTCGGCCAGCAGCTTCGACAAGCCCTTGGCGATGGCGGCACGGTCGGTGTCGCTGATGCCGATGTCGATGCGGGCGGATTTTTTGGTTTTCATGGTGTTCTCCTTGGGATCAATGACGATGGATGGATTGTGCGCCGCGGCCAACCATTATTCCAGCGGATTATTTCAATCAGAGCGATAGCAACTGGCTATTTTGACGGCCAGGTACCCGGCAGCTTGCAATCCAGCAAGGCCCGCCGCACCAGGTCGATGGCCTGATGGCGCGGGAAGCTGGCCCGCCAGACCAGCCCGACGCGCCGCGTCGGCGTCGGTTCGGCGAAGGGCACGGCGCGCAGCAGCGGGTCGTCGGGCGGCAGGCGGTCGACCGCGGAAGCCGGCATCACCGTGATACCCACACCCGAGGCGACCATCAGGCGAATGGTTTCCAGCGACGAGCCTTCGAGCACCTGCGGCCCGCCGGCCCCGGCCTGACTGCACAGGTCGAGCACCTGATCGCGGAAGCAGTTGCCGCGCCCGAGCATCAGCAGCGGTTCGTCGAGCAGACGCTCGGCGGCGATACTGGCCTGCGTCGCCCAGGGGTGGCCGGCCTGCACCAGCACGCGGAAGGCTTCTTCATAAACGGGCTGGGCCACCAGGCCGGGTTCCTGCACCGGCAGGGCCAGCACGGCGACATCGAGTTCGCCGTTTTTCAGCGCTTCGAGCAGCTTGGTGGTGAAACTCTCCTCGATCATCAGCGGCATCTTCGGCGCGCGCGCGCGCAACAGCGGCACCAGCGCCGGCAGCAGGTAGGGGCCGATGGTGTGGATCGCGCCGAGGCGCAGCGGGCCGGCCAGCGGATCGCCCGCCGTCGAGGCGAGCTCCTTGACACGCGCCGCTTCCGCCAGCACTTTCTCGGCCTGGCGCACGATCGGTTCGCCGGCCGGCGTCATCGTCACCTCGCTCTGGCCGCGTTCGAACAGGATCAGGCCGAGTTCGTCCTCGAGTTTCTTGACCGCCACGGACAGCGTCGGTTGGGCGACGTGGCACTTGTCGGCGGCGCGGCCGAAGTGTTTTTCGCGAGCGAGGGCAACGATGTAACGCAGTTCGGTCAGGGTCATAATGCGGGGATTATGCCGCAAGCCCCTGCCGAAATCGTCGCCGCCCTGCCCGCCCCGCTGGAGCGCTGCATCGAGACGCACATTTCCTGGGTGCTGCTGGCCGGCGACTTTGCCTACAAGCTCAAGAAACCGCTGGTCCTGCCCTTTCTCGACTATGGCACGGCAGACCAGCGCCGCCACTTCTGCCATGAGGAGCTGCGCCTCAATCGACGCTTTGCACCGAATTTGTATCTCGATGTGGTTGATCTCGCTGGCGAACCTGCCGTCCGGATGCGTCGCTTCGACGAGGCTCAGCGGCTTGATCATGTCAGCAGCCAGGGCAATCTGAGCGGCGCGCACCTGACCCAACTGGCACGCGACCTGGACGCCTTCCAGCACGCCGTCCCGCCAGCGCCGACTTCTTATGGCACGCCGGAGAGAATTCGTGCCGATGCGCTGGAAAATTTCGACGAACTGGCATGCCTGCTACCGCACGAAGCCGCAGCGCTGACGCGCCTGCGTAGGTGGACCGAGGCGGAGTGGCAACGTTGCGAACCGAATTTCGCGCGCCGCAGGACAGCAGGAAAAATCCGCGAGGGCCATGGCGACCTGCATCTCGGCAACCTGGTGCTGCTTGACGGCAAGGTGGTGCCCTTCGATGGCATCGAGTTCAACGCGGACCTGCGCCACATCGACGTAGCCAGCGAGATCGCCTTCACCCTGCTCGACCTGCTCGACCATGGCCGGCCCGGCCTCGCCCACTGGCTGCTTGACGCCTGGCTGACCTGGAGCGGCGACCACGATGCGCTGAGCGTACTGCGCTTCTACCTCGTCTATCGCGCCATGGTGCGCGCGAAGGTTGCCGGTCTGCGCGGGGAAACAGCCGACTGGCAGGAGGCCGCCGGTTACCTCGCGCTGGCCGCCCGCCTGACGACACCTACCACGCCAACACTGACAATCACCTTCGGTCCGTCGGGTTGCGGCAAGACCCACGCCAGCAGTCGCCGTCTCGCCAGCGCCGACTTTTTGCATACGGTACGGATACGCTCGGATGTCGAGCGCAAGCGCCTGTTCGGCCTTGCTCCGGATGCCACCAGCGACGGTTCGATTTACACACCGGAGGCCACCACCCGCACCTATGCCCGGCTCGCCGAACTGGCGGAAGCGGCACTCACCGCCGGCTGGTCGGTGATCGTCGATGCTGCCTTCCTCAAGCGCGCCGAGCGCGATCAATTCCGCTCACTGGCAGGGCGCTTGGGCGTGCCGTTCGCCATTCTGGCGCCGAACGCCCCGCCCGACGAACTGGCTCGGCGCATCGCCGCCCGCCAGGGCGATGCCTCGGAAGCCACGCCGACGGTCCTGGCTCGGCAATTGGCATGGCTTGAACCGTTGGACACGGACGAGCCAGTCCTCTGAATAGGTTATATTTCCGTACCGTGAATCATCCGCCGATTTCCCGATGCCCCTGACCGACCGCGACAAGCTGCAAATGCTGTTGGACGGGGTGCAGGCCTATATCCGGGGCAAGATCGATACCCGTATCCAACTCTACAGCGGCGACGAATTCGCCGAATTGGCGGAAGCTTTCAATGTCCTCGCCATCCAGATGCAGGTTCGTGAAATCGCCATCAAGGAAGCCGAGGAGCGCTGGCAGTTTGCGCTGGAGGGCGCCGGCCACGGCGTGTGGGACGCGAACGCGCATACCGGCCAGACCTATTATTCCCGGCGCTGGAAGGAAATGCTCGGGTACGCCGATGACGAGATCGGCACCGGTCGCGAAGAATGGCTGGAGCGTGTCCATCCGGATGACCTGCCGCAGGTGCATGAGGAGATGGAGCGCCACAACAAGGAAGAAAGCGCAGGCTATCGCGCCACTTACCGCATCCGCACCAAATCGGGCGACTACCGCTGGGTGCTCGCCCAGGGCCGCATCGTCAGCCGGGATGCGAAGGGCAATCCGCTCCGCACGATCGGCACCCATACCGACGTCACGGAACAGCGGATCAACCAGGAGAAACTCGAACAGTTGATGGTAGCGTTGCAGGAGAGCGAAGCCCGCTATCGCGGCTTCTTCACCGAATCTCGTGCCGTGATGCTGCTGGTCGATCCGACCGACGGCCGCATCATCGACGCCAATCCGGCCGCCAGCGATTACTACGGCTACGCGCACGAGGAATTGCTGGCCCTCAGGATCGGCGACATCAACCAGATGTCGCACGATGAGGTGGCGGAAGAGATGATGCAGGCGCTTGGAGAAAAACGCGATCACTTCGTCTTTCCGCACCTCCTGAAGGATGGACGGGTCCGCACCGTCGAGGTTTATAGCGGCCCTTACCATTATCAGGACCGGATCATCCTCTACTCGATCGTGCACGACATCACCGAACGGGTCGAGGCCGAACGCGCGCTGCGCGAGGCGGCGACGCTGTTCGCGGCGACCACCGAGTCGGTCATGATCACCGACCCGCAGAGCACGATCAAGCGCGTCAACCCCGCCTTCGTTGCCACCACCGGCTACAGTGCCGAGGAAGCCATTGGCCAGACGCCACGCCTGATCAAGTCGGGCCGTCACGATGACGCCTACTATGACGATATGATGGCGCAACTCCAGAAGGTCGGCCGCTGGGAAGGCGAGGTCTGGAATCGTCGCAAGAACGGCGAACTGTTTCCGGTCTGGCAGATCATCTCCGCCGTGCGCGACGGCAAAGGCCGCATCACCGAATTCATCTCCCTGTTCATGGACATCACCCAGAAGAAGCGCAGCGAGGCCGAGATCGTCTATCGTGCCAATTACGATGCACTGACCGGCCTGCCCAACCGCAACCTGCTGACCGAACGACTCGGCCAGGCGGTCAAGCAGGCGCGCCGGGAAGGCAGCCACGTTGCCGTCATGTTCCTCGATCTCGACTTCTTCAAGCAGGTGAACGACACGCTCGGCCATGCGATCGGCGATCGGCTGCTGCAAGCGGTATCGGAAAGGATGCGCCTGTGCGTGCGCGAAACCGACACCATTGCGCGGCTCGGCGGCGACGAATTCGTCGTCCTGCTGGCCGACATCGAGGACTCCGACGCGGCCGGCGTCGTAGCAGAAAAAATCATTACCCAGCTGGTCGAACCCTTCGTGTTCGACGGTAACGAAATCCATATCGGTGCGTCGATCGGCATCACGCTGTTCCCCGACGACGGCCAGGATGTCGAAACCCTGTTCCGCAATGCCGACCTGGCGATGTACCGTGCCAAGAATGCCGGCCGCAACAATGCCCAATTCTTCGAGATGACCCTCACCACGGTGGCCAACGAACGGCGGGCGCTCGAAACCGATTTGCGGGTGGCACTGGCGCGGCACGAGTTCGCGCTGCATTTCCAGCCGGTGATCGAACTCGCCAGCGGACGCATCATCGGCGCCGAGGCTTTGCTGCGCTGGCAACAGCCACTACGCGGTATCGTCAGTCCGGAACAGTTCATCCCGCTCGCCGAGGAAACCGGCCTGATTCGCGAGATCGGCAGCTGGGTGTTCGCCGAAGGCTGCCGCCAGCTCGCCATGTGGCAGGCTGCCGGCCACTCACTCACGCTGGCGGTCAATGTCTCGGTTCGGCAATTGCCTGACGCACTATCGATTGGCCATCTGTTGACGGTGCTGGCCCAGCTCAACCTGTCGCCGAGCCAGATCGTGCTTGAAATCACCGAGGGCGTCCTGCTCGCCGATTCAGCGCCGATCCAGGAATGGTTCATCGCCGCCGCGACGGCCGGCCTGCAACTGGCGATCGACGACTTCGGTACCGGCTATTCCTCGCTGGCCTACCTGAAACGCTTTCCGGTCCATCACGTCAAGATCGACAAGAGTTTCGTGCGCGACATGGCGACCGACCTGGCCGACCGGGCACTGGTCGAAGCCATCCTTGCCATGTCGCACAGCCTCGGGCTGTCGGTCGTGGCCGAGGGGGTCGAAACCGACGACCAGGCCAAGCTCCTGCAGGCGCGTGGCTGCGAACTGGCACAGGGCTATTTTTTCAGCCGCCCGGTGACGGCCGAAGCCTTTACCGCGCTGCTGACTGCCTGATCAGCGCCGTCCTGCCAGCGCCGACTTTTTATTTTTCGGGCAGATCCTCGCAACTCGCGCGCTCGAAATCGGCCCCGCGTTCGATGATTTCCTTCAATTTGATGCGCCGGGTGGCCGTCGGATGGCTGCACCGCCACCAACTGGCCGATGCCGCAAGAGGAAGAGGTTTGCCAGAAAACTACTTTGCACTCTTCGTCTGCACGAAGTGGAGGGGCTCGCGCAACCCTTCCAGCATCGCGAGGCGGGGGGTCTGTCGCCAGGGTGTAACGATTCAGCAGATGCAGCTGGCGCAGCAGTTATGCCTGTGTCTGCAACGGGTTCGAGAGCAGCAGCGTTTTTTCCATGTCTCGAATTGCTCAAGGTCGACAAACAGCGGCGGCGGCTCGGTTCCGGTCGGGGGCAGGTCAAGCTTCATCGGGCTCCTTCCTTTGGGCGGCAAGGGCTACCCGCAGTTGGTCGTCGGTGGGCAGCGGGCGCGGTGGCACGGGCCGCCGGGCGCTCGCCCAGATCGGCGCGGGGAAATGGCTGTCGTCGCTCCAGCGCGGAATCACATGCCAATGCAGATGGGGGACGACATTGCCGAGGCTAGCAAGGTTGATCTTGTCCGGTCGCACGACGGCGCGCATAGCCAGTTCGACGTCATTGACGACCTCCAGGAAGTGCTTACGCTCTGCCACCGTCAGGTCGGACATCTCGGCCACATGGTCCTGCCAGACCACCCGGCAGAAACCGGGAAAGGCGGCGGCCTCTTCGCCGCCGACGCGAATCACCCGGCAGTGACTACCCTGCCAGAGAACCGCGCCGCCGGGCCCAGCGCAAAGCTCGCATGAGTTCATGCAGGGAAGATAGCAAAAATCTTCCCGCGCGACGTAGATGCCGCAGCCGCGATGGCGGCGCCTGCAGGACGATGTGCGCGCTGCCGAGGGCTTCCACCAGCACCATCCCTCCCCAGTCAAGGCGATAGCTGTCCCCGACGCGCAGGAATACATCGCCTGCGCCGTGTGCCTGTGTCAGCCAGACGCGCCCGGCGCGGCACTCGATCCGCGTCGGCCCGGCAATGCGGAGTGGGCGGTTGTGTTGCAGGGCGATCGCTTGATTTTCCATGAGGGCCTCCGATGACAGTGGAGACAGTGTAGGCAGCCGCCAATAAATGATACAGTTGTAGAAATAGTATATTGTGACCAATACAGATTGTTTTTTGGCTAACTGTACTGGTCGTCACTCCGGACAACTGTACGGGCAGAAAGGATTGGCAATGAGTGAATTGCGCTACGAACGCCTGGCCGACGAATTCGCCGGCCTGATTGCCGACGGCGTATTGCGCCGCGGCGAGCGCCTGCCCTCAGTGCGCAGGCTGGCGGAGGAAAAGCGCGTGTCGGTGTCCACCGCCGTGCAGGCGCTGCGCCAGCTGGAGCTGCGCGGGCTGGTCGAGGCGCGGCCGCAATCCGGGTTTTTCGTGCGGTCCCGGCCCCCCGCTGCGCCGCCCGCCAGTCCGCGCACGACAGCCGATGCCCCGGTCGTGGTCGACTTGAACCAGCGCCTGATCGAAGTGCTGCACACCAACCAGCGGCCGGGCATCGTGCCCCTCGGCGCCGCCCTGCCCGCGGCGGGCCTGCTACCGGTCGGCGCCCTGCACCGCCGCTACGCCAGCGTCGCCCGCCGCCATCCGCAGCTGCTGGAAGGTTGCAGCCACACCGACATCAACGACCCGCTGCTGGTGCGCCAGCTGGTCAAGCGCTCGCTGGCCTGGGGCGGGCCGCTCGAAGGCACGGAAATCGTCGTCACCAATTCCTGCACCGAATCGCTGAGCCTGTGCCTGCGCGCCGTCACCCGGCCTGGCGACACGGTGGCGGTGGAATCGCCGGCCTACTACGTGATGCTGCAACTGCTGGAGAGCCTCGGCCTCCGGGCGCTGGAAATTCCCTGCGACCCGCAGACCGGCCTGTCGGTGCCGGCGCTCGACCTCGCCACCCGCGACGACCAGGTAGCGGTGGTGTTGCTGGTACCGAATGCCAGCAACCCACTCGGCAGCGTGATGCCGGACTCGGCGAAGCGCCGCCTGGTGGAACTGATGGCGGCGCGCCGGGTGCCGGTGATCGAGGACGATATCTACGGCGATCTGTGTTTCGCCACGCAGCGCCCCTGGCCGCTGAAGGCCTTCGACACTACCGGCAACGTGATGCTGTGCGCTTCGTATTCCAAGTCGCTGTCGCCATCGCTGCGCATCGGCTTCGTCGCAGCGGGAAAGTACCAGCGCGCCGTCGCCCTGCAGAAAATGCTGGCGAGCGGCGGCACCAACCCGATTACCCAGCGCGTGCTGGCCGAAACGCTGGAAGCCGGCAGCTACGAGCGGCAGGTGCGCGGCTTGCGCCGGCATTTCCAGGGCCAGGTGGAGCAGATGATGGGGGCCGTCGCGCGCCACTTCCCGGCCGGCACGCGCATGGCAACGCCGCAGGGCGGCTTCGTGCTGTGGGTGGAACTGCTCGAAGAGGTCGACACGGCCCGGCTATGGCAGCGGGCGATCGCCGCAGGCATCGCCTTCGTACCGGGCGATTTGTTCTCGCCGAGCGGCCTCTACCGCAACTGCCTGCGCCTCAACTGCGGCAATCCGTGGAGTGATGCGATCGACAGCGCGGTGCAGCGCCTCGGGGGGCTGATCGGCCAGGCCTGACCGCGCCGTCCTGCCAGCGCCGACTTATTCGGATCAATCCTCGCGGATCACCACATCGCCGCGCAGGCTGTGCGGCAGCGCCACCGTAATCGTCACGTCGATGAACCGGCCGATCAAGCGTTCCGAACCCTTGAAATTCACCACCCGGTTATTAGCGGTACGGCCAGCCAGTTCGCGAGCATCCTTCCGGGCATGGCCCTCGACCAGCACCTTCTGCACCGTGCCCACCATGCTTTGCGACACTGCGAAGGCCAGTTCCTCGATGCGCTTCTGCAGGCGCATCAACCGCTCGGTCTTGAGTGCCTGCGACGTGTCGTCGGCCATCTCCGCCGCAGGGGTACCGGGGCGCGGGCTAAAAATGAAGGAAAAGCTCGCGTCGAAGCCGATCTCGTCGATCAGCATCATGGTCTTCTCGAAATCGTCGGCCGTCTCGCCGGGAAAGCCGACGATGAAGTCGGTGGACAGCGAGAGTTCCGGCCGCGCCGCGCGCAGCTTGCGCACCAGCGACTTGTATTCGAGCACCGTATAGCCGCGCTTCATGGCGGCGAGGATGCGATCGGAACCCGACTGGACGGGAAGGTGCAGGTGCGGCACCAGCTTGGGCGTGCTCGCATGGATGTCGATCAGCCGCTGCGTCATCTCGCAGGGATGCGAGGTGGTGTAGCGCAAGCGCTCGATCTCGGGAATGAAGGCGAGGGCCTCAATCAGGAAAGCCAGGTCGACCGTGTCGCCATCGGCCGTCGTGCCGCGATAGGCATTGACGTTCTGGCCGAGCAGGGTGATTTCCCGCACGCCCTGGCCAACCAACGCAGCCACCTCGTTCATCACGTCCTCGCACGGCCGCGACACCTCGTCGCCGCGCGTGTAGGGCACGATGCAGTAGGTACAAAATTTCGAACAGCCTTCCATCACCGAGACGAAGGCGCTCGATCCGGCCGCCCCCTCCACGCGCGCGGCGGGCAGGCGGTCGAATTTCTCGATTTCCGGGAAGGACACATCCACCTGCGGCCGGCCGGTGGCGCGGCGCGCGGCAATCAGTTCCGGCAGGCGATGCAGGGTCTGCGGGCCGAACACCAGGTCAACATAGGGCGTGCGTCTGACGATGGCATCGCCTTCCTGGCTGGCCACGCAGCCGCCGACGCCGATCAGCAGGCCGGGCCTCGTTTCCTTGAGCTTGCGCACCCGGCCGAGGTCGTGGAACACCTTTTCCTGCGGCTTCTCGCGTACCGAGCAGGTGTTGAAGAGGATCAGGTCGGCCTCCTCCACGTTATCGGTGCGCGTCATGTCCTGCTTGCCGAGCAGGTCGAGCATCTTGTCCGAGTCGTACTCGTTCATCTGGCAGCCAAAGGTGCGGATGAAGACTTTCTGGGACATGGTGGGCACGCAGGGAAGAAGACGGGTGCAGATTTTATCAGCGCCCCTATCAGCTACACTGAATGCCTTTCGAATCGACACAGTGAGCCCATGGCATGGAAAACCTGCTCTACTGGGTTGGCCTGGCGGCAGTAGCGGTCAGTGCCCTGACCGGCGTGCTGGACGCTGGCCGCAAGCAGATGGATCTGGTCGGCGTGGTCATGGTCGGCTGCGCCACCGCACTGGGCGGCGGCACGGTGCGCGACATTCTGCTCGACCGGCCGGTGTTCTGGATCAGCGACCAGACTTATCTGATCGTCGCGCTGGCGACCACGGTAGTGGTGTTCTTCGTCGTGCGCGGCCTGCGCCTGCCGCCACGGCTGTTCCTGATCCCGGATGCGGTCGGCCTGGCCCTGTTCACCATCATCGGAACACAAATCGCGCTGGAATGGCAGGCACCCTGGTTGGTCGCCAGCCTGCTTGGCGTCATCACCGGGGTGGTCGGCGGAGTGCTGCGCGACGTGCTGTGCAACGAGGTGCCACTGATCTTCGTGCGCGGCGAACTCTACGCCTCGGCCGCCGGGGCCGGTGCACTGACGCTCGTCGGGCTACAGGCGCTGGGGCTGTCTGCGGTACTCGCCGCGTGGATCGGTATGGCCGTTGTGCTTGCCGCCCGCCTGCTGGCGATGGCCTTCCGCATCACCTTGCCAACCTATGCGGAGCGGGATGGCAGGGACGATTGAAGCCGTCAGTCGTCGCGCTCCACCCTTGGCTTCTTCTGCGCAATGCCCTTGCGGCACTCGCGGACAGATCAAGACAAGCTCCGGATTATTGCCACCCCGGAGCTAGTCCAAGGAAAACGCTTACTTCAGCTTGACGGCGGTAATGTCGGCCTTCTTGCCGAAACCCAAGGACTTGACCCAGGACACATGGTGGCCGCGCGTGGTGATGTTTTCATCATGCACGGCGAAGCCGACGTTATAGACGCCGCCATCCTTTAGCGTTTTATCGTCGCTATTGGTCAGGCCGAGGGGGCGGGTAATGACCACCGTCCATATACCGTCCTTCCAGTTGCCAGTCGCATTGTTGTCGGCGGCGGAACCCTTTGCATCCTCACGGCTGGTCAGATAGTCGGGAATCATGTCGCCTTCCTTCCAGCCGGCATTGGCATCGAAGGGTACAGCATTCTTCTCGCGAATCAGGAAGTGGTCGGCCTTGTGCAGCTGGTCGACGGTAATCGACTTGTAGCCGACCTTCTTCTCATCCCACATGAACTTGGGTTGGCGCGTGGTCCGGTCGGCATTGCTGCTGAACATCTCTTTGCCGGCATCGCTGTAGCGGAATTCTAGGACGTAACCGTCGTCGGCCATGCCGACCGGGTGACTGCGATGGGCGCGCCACTGGATCAGATCGACAAAGCCGCCTTCCTGCTTGATCTTGGCCAGTTCTTCGACGCTCTTGCCGGTTTTCCAGTCGGCCGGATTGGTGCGCGAGGCTGGTAGATACTTGCGCACGTCGGATTTCTTGATCGCCTTGAGCAGGGCGTTGCCGGCCACTTCTTCCTTGGTGAATTGCTTCGCCATGTCGCGCTGCCCATCGTGGCAGGTCTGCCAGCAGCCCTGGCTGGCGAAACCCGGTACCTTGCCGTCGTCGATCATCATCGACATGCGGTCTTCGTAGAGGTCCATTTCTTGACCGAGTTGTACCGGCTTGTCGAGATGCGGATAGCCCCAGACCTTCCATTCCTTGCCATCGAAGCGCAGATATTGATGCTCGGTGCCGGGAAAGGAATTCTCAGTTTTCCACTGAAAATGGAAATAGGCGTTCTGGTCGTCGTAGGCGACCTTGACGTTGAGATCGATCGACGCGTTCTTGAGCTTGACGGGCGTGGGTTCGAGCAGGGTACCCTTGACGATCTTGTAGCCCAGATCCTTTTCAGCATCGGGCTCATTGTGGCAGGACACGCAGGAGTCGCCGCGGGCGGTTTCCCTGGCGGCGCCCTTGTGCGCCTCGCTGGTCAGCCACTCGTAGGAAGACTGGCCGGGATAGAACAGAGTCAAGGATTTGCCGGGGATGGCGTTCCAGTTGATCTTGACCGGATCGGCAGCGTTGGCGGCATTGAGGCCGAGCGCGGCCAGACTGGCGAACAGGATGGTCTTTTTCATTATTGATCTCCGTTATAGAGGGCTGACATTCGGGGTGGGGAACATACCTGGTACTAGTGGACCGCAAGCAAGCCCATATCTGGTATGCGGGTGCTCCCGCTAACGGGAAGTTGCGGCCAACTGCCACCGTACATCATTTCCCCTCTGCAGCCAAGGGCAGCATAGTCCTTCAGTAACGGGTTGGCATCAGACTAAAGTCTTATATATATCCAGACCATCGCCGCTAGTTTGTTGCGTTGCGTTCAGAGTAAAAATAGCCCTTGGCCTATCCTTGGTATCCGAGTGATACCCCTTCCGATCCCGAATTCGCCGAAAGGAACTCCATGATTTCTGTCACGATGAATCGCCTGTCCTTGTGCTTGCCCTTGCTGTTTTTTCTCGCCGCAGCCCCCGCCCATGCTGAAGGCCCGATGGCCACCGACGATGCCGGGACGCTGGACCGGGGTGGCATGAAGGTGGAAGGCGTATTGAGCCGCGACGACAGGGAACACGGCAAGGAGCTGGTGTTCGGTTTCGCACCGATCGAGAACGTCGAGGTCGGCCTTGCCGTTGCCCGCGCCGAGGACCGCTCAGCCGATCCGGATACCAATCTGCGCGGCACCGGTTTCAGTGTCAAGTGGGTGCCTTACCAGAATGACACCGGCTGGTCGCTGGGCGCCAGCTTCGGTTACGGGCACACCCGGATCAATGATCGCGAAAACGCCGACAAGTTCACCGAGAAGGAATACGCCCTGGCCGGCCTGGCCACCTATCGCCTGGAAAATGGCCAGGTGCTGCACCTGAACCTGGGTGCCACGCGCGTCAAGGCGCAGGGCAACAGCGATACCGTCGGCATCTGGGGCATCGGCTACGAATTCCCCCTGCTCGACAATCTGCAACTGACGGTCGAGACCTATGGTGAAGAGAACGCCGGCCCGGACAAGGCCATCGGCTTGCGCTACGAAGTCTTCGAGGGCTTCAAGCTGTCCGGCGCGGTCGGGCGTGGCAACGACCGCAGCTTCGGCCAGATCGGCTTCGCCTGGGAATTTTAAAATTTCTGAAATTCAAGAGGAGGTTTAAATGAATACATATCAGGGTATATCGTGGCATTCCACCACCCATCGCCTCGCCGCTTTTCTGCTGGCGGGCGTCGCTTCCTGTTTCATGGCCGGACAGGCCAGCGCCGATAAAATGGACCGCACGATCAACATCGAATGGCTCGAACAGATGCACAGGGAAGGCGTGGCACTCAAGGGCGACCACTCCGCCGTCGATGCCCTGATCCTTGGCCGCAACATTCCGATCCCCTACGACTACGTCGCCACCCTGATGCGCACGCCCAATGCCTTCGGCCAAGGTCCCGCCTGCATCATCTGTCACTCTTCCAAGGACCCCAAGGTCAGCTATCGTGGCCTCGATTTATCGACCTGCGACGGCATGAAGGCCGGTTCGACGGAAGATCCGGCCAATCCCATCTTCACGCCCGGCCAGAAGGCCGGCAAGTCCATCCTCGGCCGCCGCCTGCGCAACAACCGCATGCCACTGGGAGTACCTTTCAACATTTCCCCCAATGAAGGTGCCATCAAGACTGTCACAGACTGGATCACCGCCGGGGCGCCGAACGACGAGAACTTCCAGAAGAGTGTTCTACCACTGTTCAAGAAGAAAAACGTCTTCGCACCCAACACGCCGGCTTGCACCACCTGCCACATGTCGAACAAGGAACCGCCGAGCTTCCATGAAATGAACCTGGGTAGCTACGAAGGCATCATGCTTGGTGCCGACTCCGTCGCCAAGGGTGTCGCCAACGCCACCAAGGTGGTCATCCCCGGCAACCCCAAGGATAGCCCGCTGCTGCAACATCTGTTCGAGGATCGCATGCCACCCGGCATTCCGCCGACCGAAGATCGCGACCATCCGAACACACGCATCCTGCTGCGCTGGATCGAACAGGGCGCTCGCTGCAATTGATCCCCGGACGCCGCCGCTGCCTGGCGGCTCTCATCCTTGGGCTAGCCGCCGGCCCCACGTTCGCGCAGGGTAGCCCCGGCAAAACGTCGGGGCTGTTGCAGCGCTGGCCCACCGGCAATGCCACCCTGGCGCCAGTGACAGCAGCAGGAAAACACATCCTGTGCGCCGGCGAGCAGGCCATCGCACTGGTCGATGTTGCCCGCCGTAACCCGCTCTGGCAACGGGCGCATGGTCTGCCGGAAGGCGCGGTGTTTCGGCCGCGTGTTGCCAATGGCGTAGCGGTCTGCGCCGGACAGCAGGCAGTCGGTGCCTGGCAACTCGCCACCGGCAAACCCCTGTGGCGCCATGACGCCCGCGCCCAGATCGGCGTGCCCTGCGTCACCCCGGATCGAGCCTTCTTCGGCGATGGCCACGAACTGGTCTGCCTTGACCTGGCGAGCGGCAAGCCACGCTGGCGCTTCGCCGCCATCGCCGACACCCAGATCAGCTATGCCCCGACGGTCAGCGGCGATGCCGTTTTCGTCGGCCCCGGCGACGGCCGTTTGTATGCGTTGAACACGGCGAACGGCTCGGTGCGCTGGACGCTCGACCGCATGGCCGAATGGCAATATCTGCGCCAGTTGCATGTCGATGGCAATGTGCTGGTCGGCGGCAGCTACAAGGAGATCCTCTACGGCATCGACTGCGCCAGTGGCAAAGTCTTATGGACTTTCAATGCCGGCAACTTCATCAATTCGCATCACGTCGCGAATGGCGTCGCCTACCTCTGGTCGCCCACCGGCTGGCTGTATGCCATCGATGTACAAACCGGCGCGGTGCGCTGGCGCCATCTGACCACCGACTACCGGGGCGGCGGCGGCAACTGGGCTTCGTTGATGGCCGAACTGGTCACCCGGGACAACCGCCTCTACGCCCTGGATCTGGACAATGTATTGCATGTCCTCGACACCGCCAGCGGCAAGGAAATCGGGCGCAGCGAGCTGCCCGAAGCGGTACGGCCGTTTGTGTTGCCGCTCAGCGCGACGCAGATGGTTTTCGGTGCCGAGAGCGGCGAACTGCTGCTCGCCTCGCTGGACTGAAAAGTCGGCGCCGGCAGGACGGCAAGATTCAGGCTTTGCCGCTGCGCGGCCCGCCCTGCTGCACCGCCAGCAGTGCCGCCTCGGTGCGTGAGCGCACGTGGAGCTTTTGCAGGATGATCGTCACATGGTGCTTGATGGTTTTTTCCGCCAGATGCAGCCGTTCGCCGATCTCGCGATTGGTAAGCCCCTGACTCAGGAGATCGAGCACTCCGGTCTCGCGTGAGGTAAGCGTCTCGAAGGAATCGGCAGCACGCGGGCGGGAAAATTCGCTCAGCATGGCCGCCGCCAGCGCCGGGGTGACATAGGCCTCACCCGCCGCGACGCGACGCACGATGTCGCGCAGTTCGCTGGCCGACACCCCCTTCAGCACATATCCGTGGGCGCCGGCCTTGAGGGCAGCCATCAGACTTTCCGGCGTCTCCGCCATGGTCAACATCATCAGGCGCGCGGCGGGCAGCTCGGTAGCAATGCAGGCGGCGGCGGCAATGCCGCCCATGCCGGCCATGCTGATATCGAGCAGCACCAGATCGGGACGCAGGCGGCGCGCCAGTTCGACCGCCTCTTCGCCGCTGCCTGCCTCGGCGACCACCGAAAAATCTGCGGCGGCAGCCAGCGAAGTCGCCACGCCCTCGCGGAACAAGGGGTGGTCGTCCGCCAGCAGGATGCGGATGAGGTCAGCCATGCTCGCTCCCACCGGTCACGAGTGGCAAACGGGCGCGGATGCGCGTGCCCTGGCCGGGGGCGGTAGCTATCTCGAAGACGCCGCCCAGCAAGCGCACGCGCTCCTGCATGAACGCCAGGCCGAGGCGACCGGACCTGGCAGCCACCTGCGGGTCGAAACCGGCGCCCTGATCGGCGATTTCAAGGCAGACCGCTTCATCCTCACGCCACACACGCACCCGTGGCTCGCCGCCCGGCGCATGGCGGGCGCTGTTCGCCAGCGATTCCTGCAGCAAACGGTAAACCGTGATCTTGGTCGCCAGCGTTGCGTCACCGAGCGTAGCGTCGATGTCCGCGTCTATTTTCAGCGCAAACTGGCGCTCGCAGTCGCGCACCGCGCGCCGGGCCGTCTCCGCCAGCGTGAGTTCAGCAATGCCGGGCACCCCCAGGCCGGCGGCAATGTTACGGAGGTCGTCCAGAGCGATGCGTAGCGCCCTCCGGACCCGGGGCAGATCCGGCATGGCCGCGCCCTCCACCCGAGACGAACAACCACCGCAAGACTCGACCAGTTCGTCGAAGCGCATCAAGACGAAGGCCAGCGCTTGCGCCGGCCCATCGTGCAGGTCGGCCGCAATGCGCTGCAGGAATTCCTCATTCAAGGCCGTCGTCGCCGCGCCGGCCTCGCCCAGCCGCAAGCGCATACGTTCGTTGTCCTCGACTGCGGCTCGCAGTTGCTGCACTTGGCGGCGCAGATCGTCGCGCTGCTGCTGCATGGTATCGTTGGCGCGGCGCACCTGGGCGAACATCAGCAGGAAGATCAGCAGCGTACCGGCCGCCACCACGCCCCAACTGCGCAGCTTCGCCTCCTCGATCTCGCGATCGAGGTTTTCGGTGGTGAGATAGAACTCGCCCACCGTGAAGATCTCGTCGCGGCCGACCGGACGCACCGGCACATAAATCTCCAGCAGGCGCCCCCAGTTGCTGCGTTCGGCCTGATTGTCGTCTTCATCGAGGTGGCTGATGTGGGCCTCCACCTTGCCGGCAAAAGCGTTGGCCAGATGATTGCCGACCGGGAAGCGCTTGCCGGTCTGACCATGGTCGTTGCTGTAGAGGATCGCGCCATCGGCATCCCAGAGCTTGAAGCGCACGACCTTGCGCCGCAGCGGCCCTTCCTTGAAGATGAGATCGAGCGCCTCCTGGGTCGCCGCTGTTTGCAGCGCTGCCACCGAACCATGGTGCAGTTCGGCCGCCAGGATGCTTTCCATGTAGACCGATGACACGGCGGCGGCACGCTTGATCGCGTTGCGCTCGATTTCATAGGCCAGCCAGGTACCGACCAGAAACATGGCCAGCACCAGCAATACCGACCCACCCCATAAAAACTGTCGTGAGAAACTGACGATTTCGAAGGGACGGCTCCCCTGAACTGGCAGGTCTGGTGCGTTGGGCAATACAGTGGATGGCATCGCGAAATGGTAGCACGCAGCCCTTATTCCGCCTGATCGAAAAAGTCGGCGCTGGCGGGACGGCGCCTTTACTCCGGCTTGCGCGCGCCGGTGAGAATGTCGAGTTCCGGACGGTAGATGCCGGTTTCGATTTCAAGAAACCCCAGCGTGGTATGAAACAGGTTGTCATGGGTGAATGGCTGGTCGCGCTTTTGCCGCAGGGCCGGAACGTCGATTTCCTCGTAACCGGGTCCGAACCACAGGATCGCCGGCACATGCGTTTGCGCCGCCGGTGCAATCACCTTGGGCAGGCCGTGCAGGTAGGTTCCCGCTTCACCCAGCGATTCGCCGTGATCGCTCACATAAAACAATGCTGTTTCGAAGCGCGCGCTGTTCTTCTTGAGCAGGTCAATGGTCTTCGCCAAAAAGTAATCCGTGTACAGCAAGGCATTGTCGTAGGCATTGACGATCTCTTCCTGCGTGCATTGGCTCAGGTCGCTGTTCCGACAGGTCGGCTTGAACTGTTCGAATGCAGCCGGATAGCGCTTGTAGTAGGCCGGGCCGTGGTTGCCCATCTGGTGCAGGACGATGAAGATGTCGCCCTTGGGATGCGCATCAATGTAGTCCTGCAAAGGGACCAGCATGCCCTCGTCGCGGCACTCCGTATCGCAGACCGTGTTCACGCTGGGAGACTTGTAGTCCTGATAGGGCACGCGCAGCGCCACCCCTTTCGAATCTGAATTGTTGTCCAGCCACAGCACGTTCACGCCCGCGCGCTGGAGCACATCGAGCAGGCTTTCCTGGCCCGCCGCCGAACCCTTGCTGCCTTCGACCGAAAACATGCAAGGCACCGACACCGCCGTCGAGGTACCGCAGGCATGGAAGTTGGCGAAGCTGACCACATCGTGGCCGCGCAACAAGGGGTTGGTCTCGCGCAGATAACCATTGAGAGAGAAATGGTCGGCCCGGGCTGTTTCGCCAACGACGAGGATGATCAGTTCGCGATCCTCGTCTTTCGTAGGAATGCGGGCATCGGCGCCAATCTGGGCAATCGTCTTGTCGACCGGAGCGGCGAACTGCCCGTAGGTGAACCGGGACAGCGAGTAGATCGGAAAGAGCGGATTGGTATAGAAGCGCAGCGTTTTATTGACGCGCACGAACGAGGCGTAGAAACTGCCGAAGGCCATCACCAGCGCGACGATCACCACCAGCGCGGCCGCCAGCAATTTGAACCGGGCGATCGATTCAACCCGCCAGCCACGCCACTGCACAGGCAACTTGGCAACCAGCAATGACGGTACGATTCCCAGACCAAACAGGTAGGCCAGCAATTTGAAGGTGAGCAGGTCGCGCGCCTCGCCGATGTTCGTCTGGACGGCGTTCTGTAGCATCTCGTTGTTGATGACGGTGCCGAAGTTGTCCATGAAATAGGCTGTCAGCGCCGACGTCATCAGCATTACGATCAGTACTGGCTTGGTGGCGCGGCCGAAGCCAAACAGGCCAAGCAGAAACACCAATAAAGCCCCCACCACGATCGCCAGCGACAGCAGCTCAAGCACCTGTCCGCCGCCCAACGGATAGATTTTCAGTACATTGCCGAAAAAACTCAGATTGCCGCAGGCCAGCAGGAAGACGCTGACAACCAGCACCAGCGTGTTGCCGGTGAGGCCACGCGTAGCGAATCGGGAGAAAATCATCTTTCGTTCAGGCGGAAGCAGGCACAGGGAACACGAGTCTAACAGTCAGTCCGGAAGAGCCGATGCCGTCAGCCAGTTCCAGCCGTGCGCCATGCAATTCGGCAATGCGGGCGACGATCGCCAGGCCCAGTCCGCTGCCCACGGTGTCCTGCCCCGCCAGACGCTGAAAACGCTGCAGTACGCGTGAGCGCTCTGCGACAGGGATACCGGGCCCGCTATCGCTGACGCTGACGACGGCTTTGCCCTCCGCCACCCTTACCGCAACCCCAATCTGCCCACCCGGTGGGGTGTAGCGCACGGCGTTGTCGATCAGATTGCGTAGCAGGATGGCCAGCATGGCGGCATTACCTGCAACCGCGACCGGAGCCGGCGCATCGAGTTCGAGCGTAATGTCCTTGTCGAGTGCGGCCGGGCCATGATCGGCACAGACTTCGGCCGCCAACTGATCCAGCCGCAATTCCGCCTTGCTCAGACCGGCGGCGGGGTCGAGACGGGCGAGCGTGAGGAGTTGTTCGACGAGATGGCTGGCGCGCTCGACGCTGATGCGAATCTGCCCGAGCGCGTGGTCGCGTTCGGCCGTATCGCGCGCCTGCTGCGCCACCTGCGCTTGGACAGCGAGGGCCGCCAGCGGCGTGCGCAATTCATGGGCGGCATTGGCGGTGAACTCGCGTTCGTTGTCGAGGGCGCGACCGACCCGGCCAAACAGGTCGTTGAGGGCGTCGACGAGCGGACGGATTTCCACTGGCGCCTTCACCAGCACCAGCGGTTCAAGCCGCTCGGGGGCACGCTTCGTCACGGCACTTGTCACTACGGCGATCGGTGCCAACCCGCGCCGGGTGGCGAACCAGATCCAACCACCCAGTAGCGGCAAGCCAAACAGCAGCGGCGTCAGCAGCGTCTTGACGAAGTGTTCCGCCAGCTCGTGGCGCAGGTGAGCAGCCGCCTCGTCGTCGGCGCTCAGGTCTTCGTGGTGGGAAGTCAGCAGATCATCGATCTGGTGGCGCGCCTCGACGTAGGTATAGCCCATTGCCACCAGCCAGCCAGCCGTGACTCCGCCCAGCAATAGCAAGAGCAAGCGGCGGCGCAGCGAGAACCAGCGCGTTGCGACGGTCATGCCCGCTGTCATCCCTTGGGCACCAGATAGCCGACACCGCGCAGTGTCTTGATCCGCTCGTTACCCAGTTTTTTGCGCAGGTGATGGATATGCACTTCCAGCGCGTTGCTGTCCGGCTCGTCGTGCCAGCCATAGAGGGAAGATTCAAGCTGGGCACGGGTCATGACGCGCCCGGCATTCTCGACCAGGGTCTGCAACAACGAAAATTCGCGCAGCGAAAGCTGCACCGGTTCGCCGGCCTGGGTCACGGCGCGGGCAGCCGGATCGATGCTCAAGTCGCCCAGGTGCAGCAGCGGCTGCGTGCGTCCCGTGGCGCGGCGGGTGAGCGCCCGAATCCGTGCCGCGAGTTCATCGATGGCGACCGGCTTGACCAGATAATCGTCGGCACCGCAGTCGAGGCCGGCGATCTTGTCGCCGGTGGCATCCCGGGCGGTCAGGATCAGCACCGGCAGGATCTGGCCGCGGCTGCGCAGGCGCTTGAGCACATCCATGCCGGCCAGGCGCGGCAGGCCAAGATCCAGCACCAACAGATCGAAAGTTTCGCTGGCGAGGGAGTGATCGGCCGCCACGCCATCCTTAACCCAGTCGACCGCGTAACCGGCCTGGCGCAGGCCGGCCATCAGGCCATCGCCGAGTTGCGGATCATCCTCTACCAGTAGCAGTCGCATGATGACTGGACTCTAACGGCCCGCCCGGCGGGCGACCTCAATCCCGGAAAAAGCGCCGGACGCCGGGCATGATGATGTCGTGTTCGCTGTAGCCACCCTTCTCTGCGTCCGGGTGGCAAGCCGCGCAATTGGCCGGCGTATTGACCTTGGGATTGCGCCAGTCGGCCTGGCTGACCTCGCGATGCTTGCGCTTGAAATAGGCCGTGCCGGTCAGGCGGGGCAGGTTGCTGCCTTGCGCCTTCCCGCCAGGGCCGCCGACTTTTTGGCCACCTGCATTCTTGAGGAGGAAGTCCTCAAGAAGGCGGTGGGTTTGCGCATCCAGGATGACCTCATCGTCGTAGTGATTGTCGAGCGCGGCCAGCACCTTTTTCCAGTCTTCCGCGATCAGCATCGCTGGTGGAAAGGCGACATGACAGGCCGCGCATTCCTTCTGATAGGCGGGCGGCATGTCGGCAGGCAAGCGCGATCCGTCGGCATGGGCCGCCAGCGGCAGGCAGGCGGTAGCGAGGATAAACAGGCAAGCGGCTGAAATTTTCATGATCGGGGTCCCATGGGATGGCAGATGATGCTGCGGAGTATGAAAACGGAAGCTTAAGAACAACTTAAACCGATCTTACGGCAAGCTTAAGATAACGGTTCAGCGAGTCGGTCGATCGAGCATCTGGTCGACCATGGACAAGGGATCCTCAATCGGCTCCAGATGGGTCGTGACATGCGCATGGGGCAAGGCGCGACGAATATCCGCTTCGATGCGCTCCGCCCAGTCGTGGCCCTGCTGCACGGTCCATTGCCCCGGCACCAGCACATGCAGGGTGACGAATTCCCGGCTGCCCGCCTGCCGCGTGCGCAAGGCATGAAAATCCAGCCCCTTGGCGCGATAGGCCGTCAGCACGGTTTCGATTTGCGCCAGTGTTTCCTCGGGCAGGGAGACATCCATCAAGCCATCCGCCGAACGCCGCATCAGTTGCCAGCCGGTCCGGATGATGTTCGCCGCCACCAGCAGGGCAATCACCGGGTCAAGCCAGAGCCAGCCGGTCAGCACCACCAGGCCGACGCCGGAGATCACGCCGGCCGAAGTCCAGACATCGGTCATCAGGTGGTGTGCATCAGCTTCGAGGGTGATCGAATTGTGCTGGCGCCCCACCTTCATCAAGGTGCGCGCGGTGGCGAAGTTGATGACCGAGGCAACTATGGAAACCAGCAAGCCGACACCCACCGCTTCGAGTGGCTGTGGATTCATGAAGCGCCCGATAGCGGTATAGCCGATACTGAACGCCGCCAGCAGGATCAGGAAGCCCTCGAAGGCGCTGGAGAAATACTCGGCCTTGCCGTGCCCGTAGGCATGATCGTCATCCGCCGGCAGCGCCGCCAGCGTCAACATCCAGAGGGCCATCAGTGCCCCGGCGAGGTTGACGAAAGACTCGATGGCATCCGACAGCAGGCCCACCGAGCCAGTCATCTGCCACGCCACGCCCTTCAACAGGATGGTGGCGATGGCCGCCGCGATCGACAGCCAGGCATAGCGGGTCAGCGACGGAGGTGGGACGGCAACACTATTCATCATTGGGTTCAATCGTCATGGTGTTTCTTGCCACTTTGCTTACCCTCGCCTTTGCCATTCCCGCGGCCACGAATGTCATGCTCGTTGGCGCTCAGGTGACATTCCGTGCAATTGTCGAAATCGCGGATACCCTCTTCGATGTGTTCGCGCCGGATATTGGCCGGGGTATGCTCATGGCAACCATAGCAGGTATAACGACTGTAGTCGTTACGTTCGTGGCAGGTGACGCAGCGGGCATTGTGGTCGCGATCGAGCACGAAATACTTGTTGTGGTCGAAGCTGGCCGGTACCCACTTGTCCAGGCTGTGGCACTGGCTGCAGTTGCCGGTGATCTGCTGGTGTAGCGAATCCCTGGGTGACTTGTGGCAGCTCTGGCATTCGTCGCGCATCGTCTTGTCCAGCAGCGCATGATTGAAGTAGCCGGTCGGCCGGTAGCGTTTCACGCCGGCATGGTCGCTATGGCAGGCGACGCATTCCTGGCTCGTCAGTTTCTGATGGAACGGCGTCTTGGTCAAAGGTTTGGCGATCGGCTGGCCGGCCGTGGTCAGCCGGCCGATATCGTCCGGCTTGTGGCAGGTCACACAACGCTCCGACTGCGCCCCCGTAAACGCCGCATGGCAAGCAAAACAATCCGTCTCCAGCTTGGTATGGCCGGGAATCAGCTTGCCGGGTCCAACCATCAAATGTGGATAAACGAAGACCAGGATGGTCGCCACGATCAGGTTGGCGGCAAGGATCAACTTGATGGCCCGGTTCATATCCACTCCCAGAACAGGAAGATGCTGACGATATGGCCAAGCGACAACACGGCGAAGACGATGAAAATCGGAATATGCACCTTGCGCCACAGGTTCATCGCGTCAAGCGTGACCGCATCCCAGAACACGGCGCGCTCGACCTCCTCTTTCGACAGGCCGCGCAACTGGTAATGGTCGCGCTGCCCCAGCACATACTCGCGAGCACGCCCGAGCAGCAGCCTGCCGACCAGGCCACTAATGACATTCACGCCCATCGCCACCGTCGCCAGCCAGGGCAGGATGGCGTTGAAATGAATGCCGGCATGCAGCAGCACCATCAGCGAGCCGAGCCAGGTGCCGACCTCATGCAAGGTCAGCAGGTTCTTCGGATTACCCGAGGAGATCACCTTGCGCTTACGCAGCGAATAGGCGAGCGAACCGATAATCAGCAGCGTGCCGGGAATGCCCAGGTAGCGGCCGATCCAGACTAGGTTGAGTCGGTGCAGCAGGTAATCGCCGGCGAGCGTGGCCGCACACAGCACACCCAGCAGCAGGGTGAAGGGCAGGATGTGCCGGCTCCAGAGCGAGGACGTGGCTTGATCCATTTCAGGCCTCCAGAGTCAGACTGGTTTTTGGCGTGCAAACGCACAGCAGACAGTTGCCTGGTTCCGGATCGAAATCCGGCGCTTGCTGGTAACTGACCTCGCCCGACTTGATTGGCGTCTGGCAACTGCCGCAGCCGCCGGCCCGGCAGCCAGACTCCACCTTGACGCCGTTGGCCTCGGCGAACTCGAGCAGGCTACCGGTACCCGGCGTCCAAGCCAGTTGCTTGCCGGACTTGGCAAAGGTCACAGTGATGTCCGTGCCGGCTGCGGGACCAAAAGTCGGCGTTGGCGGGACGGCGGTAGCGCGTCGTTTGATCGAAGCGGGGCCGAAAGCCTCGAAGTGGATGTAGGCATCCGGCACCCCCCAGTCTTCCAGACCGTTGACCAGACTCGCCATCATCGGCATCGGGCCGCAGATATAAAAGTGGTAAGGCTTGAGCGGCAACTTGATGCGCAGCAGGTCGACGCTCACAAAACCACGATATTGGTAATCACGGTCGGCCTGATCTTCCGGCAACGGATCGCCGAAACAGAGTTTCAGATAAAAATGGGAATGCGCAGCGGACAGTGCTTCGAGCTGACCCTTCATGACGGGTTCCAGGCCATTGCGCACGCCATAGAACAACCAGACCTCGCGTCCCGGCTGCTCGGCCAGGCACCAGTTCAGCATCGAGAGTATCGGTGTGATGCCGACCCCGCCGCCGATCAAGACCACCGGGGAATCGCTGCGGTCGATATGGAAGTGGCCGCCGGGCGCCCGCACCTGCAACACGCTGCCGACCTCGACATGATCATGGAAATGATTCGAGGAACGTCCCGGCGGCAAGGCGCTGCCGGCCGGTGCCGGCACGCGCTTGATCGTGACGCGATAATAGTCGGGACGCGGTGCATCCGATAGCGAATAGCAGCGGATAATCTGTTCGGTCGTACCGTCAGCCGCCGGCACATCGAGGCGGAAGGTCAGGAACTGGCCCGGCAGGAAAGCGGGCAAGTGCTGGCCGTCTTCGGGCACCAGATAGAAGGAGCAGACGGTCTGCGCGGTATCCTCGACCACCTTGCGCTCGACGCGGAATGACCGGTAACCGGACCACGCAGCGACAAGCGCCGGCTCGGAAATCTCGACGGGCGGAGACTGGCCGTCCGCCACCAGCACGCCACTTTTCAGCGTCCGATAGGCCTGCCGGTGACGCGAAAAACCAATGCCAAGCCACAGCGTCACCTGCAACACGATACCGAGGGTAATCCAGAGCAGGAGAGAAAGGGAGGTCACGGTGCTGTCGTCATCCATGGGTTTAACATCGGGACGATTGTGGCAACCGAAACTTAAGGCAGCCTTAGCGGAGCGCTCCTGCCTGCCCCCCTTACATCTCGAAGTGCTCCCGGATGCACTCTTCCAGAAGCTGACGTGCCTCTGCCTCGCTGCCGTTTTCAAGACGGGCAAAGATGTCGGCAGCCATGGCACGAAAAATCGCCATCACTTCCGGATCAAAATGGCTGCCGGTATCGCGTTCAAGAATCGTCATGCTTGCAGCGAATCCCAGCGGTTCCTTGTACGGACGTTTTGAGCACAGCGCGTCGAACACATCGGCGACGGCAAAGATACGCGCCGCGAGGGGGATGTTCCCACCCGCCAGTCCGCGTGGATAACCGCTGCCGTTCCACTTTTCGTGATGCGCTGCCACGACCCCCTGCGCACCATCAAGCCAGCCCATCCCGGTCACGATTTCCTCGCCCTGATCGACATGGGTGCGCATGATCTCCATCTCCCGGTCATCGAGCCTGCCGGGTTTCAGCAATATGGTGTCGGAAATGCCGATCTTGCCGACATCGTGCAGAAAACTGCCGGCGATCAGGGCCTGCATGTCACCTCCCTTCAGCCCCATGCGTTCGGCGATGCGGGCCGCGATCCACGCCACCCGGTAGTTGTGCGCGCCTGTATCGGAATCGCGCTTGGCGATGGCCCGGCCGAGGGCCTCCATCATCGAGATGTGGGAATCGAGTACCTCGCGCGCCTTGCGTTCGTTGTCCGCCGACAGATAAACGACGACCGGATAGAGCGCGGCCCCACACAACAAGGAGGCTAGGCCGACCATCAATGCCGTGACCAATGCCGTCGACATGATCTGCCGATGCTGCCAGTCGGGAATGACGCGTACCCCTTCGAAATAGCCGGTAATGGGTCCGCTGGTCGCGGTTGCAACCAGATGCAACGGGACAAAAACCCTCAACACCCAGCCTGCGCCCTCAAGCTTGAGGCTTTCATAGGATGCAGTGGTATAGGACGGCTTGCCATGCTTCGGCAAGTCGGTCTCAATCACCTCGCCCTGATGGGTCAACTCTTCCGCGAGTTTGCCGCCCTGGCTGTCATAGATTTCGGCGATGTCGAACAAGCCACCCACAATGGTTTTCGCGGCGGCCGCGGCAAATTGGGCAGCCTGCGGGCCCGATAGGTCGAGTGCATTGTGATGATGCAGAAGCCGGCCTGATTCTTCAATGGCCAGGGCAACGACATTTTCTTCAGCACGCTCTTGTGCGACAAACCACGAGATCGGGCTGGCCAGCGATGCCAGTAATAAACTGACTGCGGCGATGCGCACTGCGGTACGTTTCTGGAATGGATTCATGATTCAACCCCTGCAACCCGGTCAATCTTAACGTATTTTAATCATCGCCATCGTCATGCCTGTAATGAAACTTACACCGCTGCTGACATGCGCTCGAATCGCCGCCTGGGTTAAACTCGCCGCATGAAAACACATACCCTCCCCCGTTTGATGCTCGGCCTCGTCGCCGGGCTCTGGTTCGCCGCGAGCGCCCAAGCGCTGTCGCTGGCGGATATTTCCAGCAAGGATGCCGGCGGCGGCCTCAAGGAAGCCCTGATGCAGGGTGCCGGCAAGGCAGTCGACCTACTGGGCAAGACGGACGGCTTTCTCAAAAACGAGAAGGTCAGGATTCCCCTGCCTGACAGCATGCAGCAGGTCGAGGACCTGATGCGCGGCCTCGGCATGGGCAAACAGGCCGACGAACTGATTACCACCATGAACCGCGCCGCCGAGGTGGCCGTGCCCGAAGCGAAGAAACTGCTCGTCGATGCCGTCAAGCAAATGAGCGTCGAGGACGCCAAGGGCATCCTCAGCGGTGGCGACGATGCCGGCACGCAATATTTCAAGCGCAAGACGTCAGAACCGCTCGGCCGGAAATTCCTGCCCATCGTCAAGAAGGCGATCGAAAAGGTCAAACTGGCAAAGACCTATGAGAAGTTTGCCAGGAAAGGCGCGCAATTCGGGCTGGTCAAGGAAAAGGACACCCACCTCGAAAACTACGTGACCGAGAAGGCGCTCGATGGCCTGTACCTGATGATCGCCGAGGAAGAAAAGGCGATCCGCAAGGATCCGGTCGGCGCGGCGGGCAGCCTGGCCCAGAAGGTGTTCGGCGCGCTCAAGTAAGCGGCGGTGCCGGGGCTCAACGCGCCGCAGCGCGAAGCGGTTCGCTATCAGGATGGCCCGTTGCTGGTGCTGGCCGGCGCGGGCAGCGGCAAGACCCGCGTCATCACCGAGAAGATCGCCTGGCTGATCGGCGAATGCGGTCTGGCGCCGCATCAGGTCACCGCGATCACCTTTACCAACAAGGCGGCGCGCGAGATGCGCGAACGGGCGACCCGGTTGATCGGTGAACGTGCGCAGGAAGTCGGCATCAGCACCTTCCATGCCCTCGGCGCGAAATTCCTGCGCATGGAAGCGAAGGCTGTCGGCCTCAAGCCGGGCTTTTCGATCTTCGATGCCGGCGACAGTGCCAACCTGTTCGCCGAACTGTTCAAGGACGCCGACAAGGTCCGCCTGAAATTCATCCAGCAGCGCATCTCGCTGTGGAAGAACGCGCTGGTCGGCCCCGACGACGCGCAGCCTGAAAACGATCTCGAAGCTGCGGCGGCGCGCGCCTACGCCGACTACGAGCGCACGCTCAAGGCCTACCAGGCCGTCGATTTCGACGACCTGATCAGACTGCCGGTGCAACTGCTGGAAAAGGACGAGGAGGTTGCCCGGCGCTGGCGTTCGCGCATCTGGTACCTGCTGGTGGACGAGTACCAGGACACCAACCGCTGCCAGAACCGGCTGATGCGCCTGCTGACCGGGGAACGTGCCGCGTTTACCGCCGTGGGCGACGACGACCAGTCGATCTACGCCTGGCGCGGCGCCGACATCGAGAACCTGCGCCAGTTGCAGGCCAATTACCCGCGCCTCAAGGTGATCAAGCTGGAACAGAACTACCGCTCGACCACACGCATCCTGAAGGCGGCCAACAGCGTGATCGGCCGCAACCCCAAACTGTTCGAGAAAAAGCTGTGGTCGGACAAGGGACATGGCGATGCCATCCGCGTGATGGCCTGCCGCGACGGCGAACACGAGGCGGAGTGGGTGGTGACGCGGCTGATGGCGCACAAATTCGAAAGCCGTGGCAAGTGGCGCGACTACGCCATCCTCTACCGCGGCAACCACCAGGCGCGGCTGTTCGAACAGCAACTACGCAACCAGAAGATTCCCTACGTACTGTCGGGTGGCCAGTCCTTCTTCGACAAGAGCGAGATCAAGGATGTCACCAGCTACCTGCGCCTGCTGGCTAACCCGGACGACGATCCAGCCTTCATTCGCGCCGCCACGACACCGAAACGCGGCATCGGCGGCACCACGCTGGCGGCGCTTGGCCAGGCGGCAGGGCGCCGCCACCTGAGCCTGTTCGCCGCGATCTTCGCGCCGGGCATCGAGGCGGAGATCAAGGGGGCGCCGCTCGCCGCCCTGCGCGAATTCGGCGGCTTCATCAACCGCATCGAATGGCGCGCCAGTCGTGAAAGGGGCGGGCCGGCCGGGCAGGTGCTCGACGACCTGCTCAAGGCCATCGGCTACGAAGCCTGGCTGTTCGAAAACCAGGAAGTACGCAATGCCGAAGGCCGCTGCGCCAATGTCCACGACTTCGTCGCCTGGATTGCCGGCAAGGCGGAGGAAGAAATGAAGACCCTGATCGAGATGGCGCAGATGGTGGCGCTGGTGACGATGCTCGACAAGCAGGATGAGCAAGCCGACGCCGTGCAACTGGCGACGCTACATGCGGCGAAAGGGCTGGAGTTCCGCCACGTCCATCTGGTCGGCGTGGAAGAGGGCGTGTTGCCGCATCGCGAGTCCATCGAGCACGGCAATGTGGAAGAGGAGCGCCGGCTGATGTATGTGGGCATCACCCGCGCGCAACTGTCGCTCAATTTGAGCTGGTGCGCGCGGCGCAAGCAGGGCAAGGAAATCTCCGAGCGAACCATTTCGCGTTTCATCGCTGAGATGGGGGATGACCTGAAGTTCGACGGCGCCGTCTCGGCAGAGCCGACTTTCGACAAGACGACGGGCAATGCGCGGCTGGCCAACTTCAAGGCCATGCTGCGCAAGACCTGAAGCTAGGAACTACCGGTTTCCCCGGTCGAGGATCGCCTGCGCCGCTGCCACCACCTCCGCTTGTCGCTCGTCGTTCAGCCCGTTCATGTGCGACGCGAACCACGCGAGACTGGCTGAAGGGATCAGGTGCTTGGCCTGGGCCAGGTCGTCTGGCAGCGCCGGGTTGTCGGCGCCGGTGGCGAGGTGGCGTGCGGTATCGAGATAAAGCTTGCAGAGGTTCGCTCGCACATTGTCGGCGCCGCGGATCAACTGGATCAGCAGGGGCGGCAGCGCCCACACGGTGGCGCACTTAAGCGAGAGGTCGCGGAAACGGAAGCCGCAGGCGAGATTTTGTGCCTCGGCGGATCGGGCGGCACGGCCGCTGACCAGCGCATCCTCAGCCGCCAGGGGCAATTCGGGGGCGAAATGCCACAGCAGCAGTTCGCCGATCTCGGCGAGCAAGGCGGCCATGGCGACTTCTTCGGGCGCGATGTCAAGGCGAGCCTTGCCCCACATCTGGGCGATCTGGCTGGCGAGAATGGCGCGGGCCGAGCAGCCCAGCAGGCCGAGATTGCCGGTACCGGTTTCGGGACTGCCCAGCAGCAGGTTGCGAAACCCCTTGACGCCGATTTGCATCACCGCGCCAAGTGGCGTGGTGGTGTCGTGGCCGAGCCGCTGGGTGCGGCGTTTTTCGGCCTCGCGCAGCAGGCGCAGACACAGGAAGGGATCGCTGATCACCAGCGAAGTCAGATCAGCAGCCGACAGGTTCTCACCCTGGGTTTCCTCCAGCGCCCGCAGCATCAGCTTGCTACGCCCCATGCAGGGGATGGCCTGGGCTGTCAGGTATGCCGCCCATTGATCGACGCCCCAGTGTTTCTGGTAATCCGTCAACATGCTTTGAGCGCAGCGATGCGCGCCTCGCGAATACGCAATGAAATCTGTACCGGATCGGCGCAGGCCTTGGCAATGGCGCCAGCATCGACGGCCTGCACGGCCGCCAGCGTCTGCCGCCAGAGAGGCGCCGGTGCATAGGGCCGTTCTGCGAATCCCAGCCGGCCACGATCGTCAGCCTCGCAGGCGCCCAGTACTTCGTCGAAGCGCGCCGGGCGGCGCAGCGCGTCGCAGCATTCGAGAATCTTCAGTTTCGTTTCAGGGCGCAATTCGGCGATCTTGGCCATGTCGCCGTGATAGCGGGCGACCAGTCGGGCCACGTCGCGGCATTCGGCCGGCACGCGCAGGCGCTCGCACAACGGTTCGAGCAGTTCGACACTTTTCAGTTCATGGCCGAGGTGGCGCGGCAGGATATGGGCAGGCGTGACGCCCTTGCCAAGGTCGTGGGTCAGGGCCGCGAAGCGTGCCGGCAGCGACAGGCCGAGGCGTGCTGCCATGTCGATGACCATCATCACGTGCACGCCCGTGTCGATCTCCGGGTGGTAATCCGCGCGCTGCGGCACGCCCCACAGCCGGTCGAGTTCCGGCAGCAGTTTTGCCAGTGCGCCACAGGTACGCAGGGTTTCGAACATGCGTGACGGCATCGCTTCCATCAGGCTGCGGGCGAGTTCCTGCCAGACGCGTTCGGCCACCAGCGCATCGACCTCGCCGTTCTCCACCATCTGACGCATCAGCGCAAGGGTTTCCGGAGCCACCGAAAAATCCGCGAAGCGCGCGGCGAAGCGCGCCAGCCGCAGGATGCGCACGGGATCCTCGGCGAAGGCCGGAGAGACATGGCGCAACAGATGGTTTTGCAGATCATCCTGTCCGCCATAGGGGTCGATCAGCACACCCTCTTCGCTGCGCGCCATCGCGTTAATGGTAAGGTCGCGGCGTGCCAAGTCCTCGTCAAGCGTCACGTCGGGCGCAGCGTGGAAGGCGAAGCCGGCGTAGCCCGGCGCGGTCTTCCGTTCGGTCCGCGCCAGCGCGTATTCCTCATGAGTCTTGGGGTGCAGGAACACCGGGAAATCTTTGCCGACCGGTTTGAAGCCCTGGCCGAGCAACTGTTGCGGCGTGGCGCCAACGACCACCCAGTCGCGATCCTGTACCGGCAGGCCGAGCAGTTCGTCCCGCACCGCGCCGCCGACGCAGTAGACCTGCATCGGATCAGCCGGCCAGATAGCCGGGCACCACGTCGTCCAGCGTCGTGGCCGGCAGGCCGAAGGGCAAGGTGCAGCCGGCGGGACAAACATTCGGCACCTGCATCGAGCGGACGTTGTCGCGCGTCATCGGGCCGTTGGGCACGAATTCCATCAGGCGCGCCTGCAGGTAGGACAGGCTAAGGGGCAGGCCGATGATCGGGCGCGGATGGCCGCTGACCTGGCCGGCGTAGGCCACCAGTTCGCGCAGGGTATACACGCGCGGCCCGCCCAGCGGGTAGGTCTGCCCCTCGCTCTCGGGCCGGTCGAGGCTGGCGACCACGGCGGAGACGACGTCTTCGATCCACACCGGCTGGAAACGCGCTTCCGGACAGGCGAGCGGCACCAGCGGGGCGATTTTCAGCAGCCCGGCGAACAGGGTGAGGAAGGAGTCGCCCTGACCAAAAATGACTGAGGGCTGGAAGATCGTCGCGGCGGGGTAGGCAGCCTTCAGCGCCGCCTCGCCGGCCGCCTTGGTGCGCAAATAGATCGAGGGTGCATCCACGGCCGCGCCGAGTGAGGAGATATGCACCAGCCGAGATACCCTGGCCAACTGGGCAGCGCGGGCGATCTTGCCGGGCAGTTCGGCATGCACGCGCTGGAAGTCGCCCTTGAGCACGCCGACCAGGCTGATCGCGATGTCCTGGCCAGTCATCAGGCTGCCGAGCGCTGCCTCGTCATGGACGTCGGCAGCGATGATGGTGACACGCGGCACACCGACCAGATGCCGGGCGCGCTCCGGACTGCGCGTCGGCAGGGTCAGGGAAAAGTCGGCGCTGGCGAGACGGCGGGTCAGGGCAGTACCGACAAAGCCGGCACCGCCGATCAGCAGGACTTTTCTCATGGCAGGCTCTCCGCAGGAGAGTCACCGAAGTCGCGCGGCCTTACGGTGCCAAGTCGCTGCGTCAGCGTCGGGTTCGGTCCGCCCATCAGGGCCGCATAGTGAATGGTGTTGGCCAGCACCTTCTTGACGTAATCGCGGGTCTCGTTGAAGGGGATGGATTCGGCGTAGATGGCGCCTTCCAGCGCTTGGTCGGCGCGCCATTTGCGGGCCCGGCCGGGTCCGGCGTTGTAGGCGGCCGAGGCGAGCGCCGGATGGTTGTCGAGGCTGTCCATCACCATCTTCAGGTAGTTGGTGCCGAGCGTCACGTTGATGCCCATGTCGGTCACCCTAGCGGGATGGTAGTTCGCCATGCCGATCTTCTTGGCGACCCACTTGGCGGTCGCCGGCATCAACTGCATCAGACCCTTGGCGCCGGCGCCCGACTTGGCATCAAGGATGAAGCGGCTTTCCTGCCGCACCAGCCCATAGACCCACGCCGGGTCGAGCCCGACCGTGCGCGCCTGAGGTTCCACCTGGCCGAGGAAGGGCGTCGGATAACGCTGGACGAAATCATGCTCGATGCGGGTGCGGTCGGCCGTATTGATGGCACGGTCGATCACCTCCTGACGCCGCGCAAATTCGGCAGCGGCGAGTAGTTGGCGGTCATTCATTCCCTGCAGCGCCCAGTTCCACTCGCGCACGCCCTCGAGCCGCAGGTCGTTACGGATCAGCGCGATACCGCGCACGAGGCTGGGGTTCGCGGCGGCTGCGGCGATTTCCTCGGCGAAGGGCGGCAGGGCGCGGGATGGGATCAGGTAAGGCTCGCCGAGTGCCTCGCTGGCAAGGATGCCATAGAAGTTGGGCTGGCCGGCGATACGCTGGAACTGCAGGCGGGCACCTGCCGTGTCTTTGTTCACGGCCTGGGCACGGGCGCGCCAGTAGATCCATTCCGGCTGGGTGGCGAGCGTCTCCGGCAGGGCGGCGCTGGCGCGGGCGACGGCCGGCCAGTTGCCGGCGCGCAGGGCGGCACGGATGCGCCAGGCCTGCTGTTCTTCATCCATTGCCCCACCGAGGATTGCTGCTTGGTCGAACCAGGCGGTGGCTTCGGCCTGATGACCCATGGCGGCGGCGAGCGCGAACCGCCCCCAGACGAAGCTGCGCTCGGTAGTTGTAAAACGGGATTCGATGTCGCGCCAGCGGGCGGCGGCGACATGCACCTCGCCGCGTGCCATGCGCAGCACCGCGAACATCGCCAGTTCCCGGCTGCGCCGTGTGTCGGCATAGTCCGGGGGCAGCTTGGCGAGGTAGCGGACCGGGTGTTCGATGATCGATTGCAGCGAGAGCCAGGACGGTTCCTCCCGATCCGGTAGCCAGCCGGCGAGGACACGGGCTTCCTTAATTTTGCCCTGCGCGAGTTGCCGGCGCAGCCGTTCCCACAGCGCATCGGCGGGTAGTTCGCCAGCAGCCGCGAGCCTGCCCATTGGCACCAGGCAGGGGTCGGCCAGCGCAACGGTGTTACCGAGCAGGGCGATTGCATCGGGAATGGCTTCGGGTTCGCCGAGGTGCAGGCGGATGTCGAGGCCGCGGCACTGCGCCTCGGCGTCGGGTCGCTGCAAGTGGGCGAACTGGATGCGTGCTTCACTCCAGTCCTCCTGGCGTATCAGCCATTTCAGCCAGTCGCCGCGCATCTTTTCGCCGAGATAGGTGCCCGCATGACGTTCGACGAAAGCCGCCACGCCGGCATCCGAACCGTCGTCCAACTGCTGGACAAGCTGGAAGTGCTCGGCCCAGGGGATGAGCGGATGAGTCTTGAGATTTACGACAGCTCGATTGAGTTTCGCCCGGTCACCCCTGGCGAAAGCATCGCGGACCACCGCGAAGGTGGCATCCTCGGCATGACCGGGCGCAGCCCAGGCTGGTACTACTAGCATCAGGACGCAGACCCCGACAACATGTATTAACGGTGCACTATTGATTATCATCTTCCCAGAGTAGCACACTGATTTTCACTCACCATGACAGATCACCCTGGGCAATCCCTTGTTAATTTCGCTACTGCCCGTGCTGCGCTGCGGCGCGAGAAGATCGCTGCCCGGCTGGCACTGCCGGCAACGGAGCATCAGCTTGCCAGCCGGCACATTCGCGACCGACTTCTGGCCTGGCTATTGCCGAGGCCACCCGGAATCATCGCCTTCTGTGCCCCGGTGCGGGCAGAGGTCGATTGCGAGCCCGTGATCCTCCGGCTGATCGAGGCTGGCTGGCTGGCAGCCATGCCGGTAGTGGTAATGCCTGCCGCACCGATGCAGTTTCGTGCCTGGACGCCAGAAACACCAATGACAGTCGACCCACATGGCATTCCCGTGCCGGAGACGCAGAACTGCCTTTCCCCCACCGTCGTGCTCTTGCCGCTGGTGGCCTTCGATCAGGCGGGCTATCGGCTCGGCTATGGCGGCGGGTATTTCGACCGCACGCTGGCGGTAGCAATGCCTCGCCCCTTGACGGTTGGCGTAGGTTTCGATCTGGCACGGGTGCCAACGACGCATCCTGGCCCTCAGGATTTCCCACTCGATGCCGTAGCTACCGAATGTGATAGGCTGAATTTTAATAACTCTTGATTTTCCGCAGGCTCCGTTCGATCATTAGAGAAACTTGATAGATTTCTGGCAGTTCAAAATGCTTCCGACTGACACATTTCCCCTCATAACCTTACAGCCTGTCGCCAATTCCGGCAATGTTTGGATCGGTTTTTTGCTGAAGAGCGATGTACCCTTTGATCAGGCATCACTGGTTCGCGTCCTGAATGGTTACGGACTGGCGGAAATCCTGCAGAACGTATCCTGCGATGTAGTGGTCGATTCGGTCGGACTGGAGCCGGCATTCCTCGACAGCTATCCGGCTGGCCGGCTGGTACTGCGCTCTGTTGGCGAGGCACTGCCTGTGGTGGCGTCCGCCATCGCGTCGGTGCCGCTTATGCCCAAGGGTGATCCGACCGGGCGCAGCCTCCTGCTCAAACTATTGTCGCTGGTGACTTCCGATGCCGATTCCGCCGAGATCGAGGCGGTCATCAAGCGTGACACTAACCTGTCCTACCAGTTGCTGAAGCTGGTGAATTCGGTGGCCTTCGCGCCCAACAAGAAGATCACCAATTTCGCCCAGGCCATCGCGATACTGGGACGGCGCCAGTTACAGCGCTGGTTACAGCTGCTGCTTTACGCCCGGCCGCATGGCAGCCCGGTCGCCAGCCCGTTATTGCCGCGCGCGGCCTTACGCGCCAGCCTGATGGAAACCATCGCAAAACGCCAGGGACTGTCGCACGAATTGCAGGACCATGCTTTCATGGTAGGCATGTTCTCCCTGCTTGAATCACTCTTCGGCTTGCCGCTGGTCAATATCATCACCCCGCTCAATCTCTCGGATGACATCATCCAGGCACTGACCGGTGGCGCGGGGCAACTCGGCAAACTGCTCTTGATGGTGGGGGAGAGCGAAGCGGCACCTTCCCCGGCTTTGGCTGCCGGCCTTGAGGCCGCAGGCCTGACACGCGAAACCTGGGCTGCGGCCCTCGTCGAGGCGGTACGCTGGACAGTACAGGTCAGCCGCGAGGCCTGACGACGAGAGCGGGCAGGTCAGGTGATCAATACTCCTCTCTCCGACATGGATAAGGCACACGATCTATGCGCCACAGCGCGCAGCACCCCCGGCGGCTGTCTGCTGGCCAACCAGGTGCAGATACTCGACCAGATTCACGAATCCGTGATCACGATGGATCTGGGTGGTTTCATCACCGGCTGGAACAAGGGGGCCGAGCAGTTGTTCGGCTACAGCACAGATGAAGCCGTGGGCAAGCATATCCTTTTTCTCTATGCCGACCCGGATGCTGAGGACGACAGCGAAGGGTTTCACGATGCCTTCCTTGAGAATGGCGGACGTGAGATGGAGGTACGCCGCCGCCGCAAGTCCGGCGAAATATTCTGGGCCAGCCTGCAACTTTCTCTGAATCGTGACGAAATGGGTCAGCCGATGGGATTGATCGGCTACCTGTCCGACATTACCGCACGCGTCGAGGCAGAGAAGAGCATGCGCCTGCAGTCGCGCATTTTCGAGCACAGCTCGGAAAGCATCCTCATCACAGATACGGACAAACGTATCCTGTCAGTCAATCCCGCTTTTATCAAGATCACCGGCTACAGCGAGGTGGAGGTCGTCGGCCAGACTCCCCACTTTATGCGTTCAGAACGACATACGATCAAATTCTACGAGGACATCTGGCGCCACGTTGAAGAGGAAGGTTGCTGGCACGGCGAAGTGTGGACACGCCGCAAGGACGGCCGCGATTTTCCGAGCTGGGCTTCGATCAGCCTGGTGAGGAACCGCCAGGATCAGGTGGTGCATTACTTTTCGATCTTCACCGACATCACCGAACGCAAGTTGGCCGAGGAACGCATCCATCATCTGGCCTACTACGATGACCTGACCGGCCTGCCCAATCGTTCGCTCCTGTACAAACTGATCGATCAGGCACTCGTCGAGGCGCAGCGCAACCGCTTGCATGGCGCCCTGCTGTTCATCGACCTCAACCGCTTCAAGCCGATCAACGATACGCTCGGCCATGCCATCGGCGATCGTCTGCTGCAGCAGGTCGGTGAGCGACTGCGCGTTGCCGTACGCAGCGAGGACGTTGTAGCGCGACTGGGAGGCGACGAGTTCGTTGTGGCGCTGTTCGACATCACGCGCCGCGAACATGCAACCGTGGTAGCTCAGAAGATCATGACGGCGCTCGATCCCCCATTCTGGATCGAGGCGCACGAACTCAAGATCAGCGCCTCCATCGGCATCAGTATCTATCCGCGCGACGGTTTCGACACCGAATCGCTGCTGCGCATGGCCGACATTGCCATGTATCGCGCCAAGCAGAGCGGGCAGGACGGCTACGCCTTTTACAGCCACGAGATGAACCAGCGGGCGCTCGACCGGCTGAAGATCGAATCAGGCCTGCGTCATGGCATCGACAACGGCGAACTGCTGCTGCACTACCAGCCGAAAGTCGACATCGCCAGCGGCCGCATCGTCGGTGCCGAAGCGCTGGTGCGCTGGTATCCCCCATCGGGCAGCATGGTACCGCCAGGCGAATTCATTCCGATCGCCGAGGAATCGGGTCTGATCGTGCGCCTGTCGGCGTGGGTACTGGAGGCTGCCCTGGCGCAGGTCCAACGCTGGCGCGCGGCGGGCCTGCCGCTCGTCAAGATCGCCGTCAACCTCTCGGCGCGCGATTTTTCACCCAGTCTCGCGGAGCGCCTGCAGTTGCTGCTGGACAGTCATGATGTACCGCCGGAATGGCTGGAACTGGAGATCACCGAAGGGATGCTGACGCACAGCAGCGACGAGGTCGTCGCCATGATGGATGCCCTGAATGCGCTCGGCGTCTCCTTGGCACTCGATGACTTCGGTACCGGCTACTCAAGCCTGTCCTATCTCAAGCGCTTTCCCATCCATACCCTGAAGATCGACCAGTCCTTCGTGCGCGGGATTCCTCACGATGGTAACGACTGCGCGATTGCGGGGGCAATCGTCAGCATCGCCCAGCGCCTCGGCCACAATGTCATCGCCGAAGGGGTCGAGACCCATGCCCAGCTCGAGTTTCTGAAAGCACTCGGTTGCCAGGAAATTCAGGGTTACCTGTTTTCGCCGCCAGTGCCACCCGAGAAACTTGAGGCCATGATCCGCGCTGGCAAGACGCTCTAATTCGCCGTCCCGCCGGCGCCGACGTTTTCAATCCGCCGTAGTGCCTCATCCAGCAGGGGGCCGGTCGTGCCAAAGTTGAGGCGTACGAATTGCTCATAGGCCTGCCCCGGCCCGAAGTCGCTCCCTGCCGAGAGGCCCACGCCCGCCTGTTCGAACAGCCGTGCCGGATGCTCCACTCCCAAACCGCTACAGTCGATCCATGCCAGGAAGGTGGCTTCGACGCGCGTCATGGTGAGGCCGGGCACGGCGTTAATCGCCTGTTCGACGCGGGCCGCATGGCTGCGCAGGGTGACAAGCAACTCTTGGCGCCACATGCCGCCAGCGCGGTAGGCGGCTTCGCCCGCTGCCAGCGCCAATACATTGATGTGCGGGACGATACCGTGCATGGCCGCGTTGAATTGCCGTCGCAGCGCTGCATCGGGAATGATGGCAAAGGCGCAGCCCAACCCGGCAATATTGAACGTTTTCGAGGGCGCCATCAGCGTGATGGTGCGCACGGCGATTTCGGGCGAGAGGGTGGCAAAGGGGCGGTGGCGGCCGTTGAGCGTGAGGTCGCAGTGGATCTCGTCCGAACAGACGATCAGGTCGTGCTTCTCGGCGAGCGCCGCCAGTTGCCACAGTTCGTCTTCGCGCCAGACGCGCCCGACCGGATTGTGCGGATGGCACATCAGGAACAGGCGGGCCGCCTTCATCACCGCGTCAGTCGCGGCAAAATCCCAGCCCCAGCCGGCCTCGTCGCGGACCAGCGGCAGGGTCAGCAGCCGGCGTTGCTCTTCGACAGGCGCGGACAGGAAAGGTGGATAAATCGGCGTTGCCGTGAATACGCCATCACCCGCCTTGCCGACCGTACGACAGGCGACATGCAGCCCGGAGACCAGCCCCGGCAGCCATACCAGCCAAGCCGGGTCGATGGCCCAGTCGTATTCGCGGGCGCAATGGGCGACAATCGCCTCCACCAGCGACGGTTGCGGAGTGCCGTAACCGAACAGGCCACCACCGATACGCTGCTGCAAGGCTTCAACCACGGCGGGCGGTGCGGGGAAATCCATGTCGGCCACCCACAGCGGAATCACATCGCGGCCGGCATACCGGCCCCAGCGCAGGGAATCGGGCGAGGGCGTGAAGGACATACGCTCAGCCCAAAAACAGCCGGTAGGCCGGATTCTTCGACTCGTCCCAGTACGGGTAGCCGAGGTTCTTCAGGAAGGCGCGGAAGTCCTTCATCTCGGTCGCCGGTACCTGCATGCCGACCAGCACGCGGGCGGTGTCGGCGCCATGGTTGCGGTAGTGGAACAGGCTGATGTTCCAGCCGGCGCTCATCCGGTTGAGGAAGTGCATCAACGCGCCGGGGCGCTCGGGGAACTCGAAACGGTAGAGCAATTCGTTCTTCACGCCTGCCGCATGGCCACCGACCAGATGGCGGATGTGCACCTTCGCCATTTCGTCGTCGGTCAGGTCGACCGTGGCATAGCCGTGCTTCTGCAATTGGTTGACCAGCCGGGTCGACTCGCCGCGGTCCTGTACCTGGATGCCGACGAACACATGCGCCTCCCTGGCATCGTGGAAGCGGTAGTTGAACTCGGTGATGTTGCGGCTGCCGATCAGGCTGACGAACTGCTTGTAACTGCCGGGCTTCTCCGGCAGGGTGACGGCCAGCACGGCTTCACGCTGTTCGCCGACCTCGGCGCGCTCGGCGACGAAGCGCAGCCGGTCGAAATTCATGTTGGCGCCCGAAGCGACGGCGACCAGCGTCCTGCCATGCACCTTGTGTTTTGCCGCCCAGGCCTTAGCGCCGGCGACGGCCAGGGCACCGGCCGGTTCGAGGATCGAGCGGGTATCCTCGAACACATCCTTGATCGCCGCGCAGATCGCATCGGTATCGACCCGCACCATTTCATCCACGTACTGCTGGCAGAGGCGGAAGGTTTCCTCACCGACCAGCCGGACGGCGGCTCCGTCGGCGAACAGGCCGACATGCTCGAGCCTGACACGCTTCCCGGCGGCCAGCGAGCGGGTCATGGCCGCCGCATCGGCGGCTTCGACGCCGATGATTTTCGTCTGCGGCCGCAGGCGCTTGATGTAAGCCGCGACCCCGGAAATCAGGCCGCCACCGCCGACGCAGCAGAACACCGCGTCGATCGGGTCCGAATGCTGGCGCAGGATTTCCATGCCAATGGTGCCCTGGCCGGCGATCACGTCCGGGTCGTCGAAGGGATGCACGAAGGCAAGTTTTTCCTTCTTTTCCAGCGCCAGCGCATGCGTGTAGGCGGCATCGTAGGCATCGCCGGCCAAAACGACCTCGACGCCGCGCTTGGCCACGGCGTCGATCTTGATTTGCGGCGTGCTGGTCGGCATGACGATCACGGCACGGATGCCGAGCTTTTGCGCGGCCAGCGCGACGCCCTGGGCGTGGTTGCCGGCCGAGGCGCAGATGACGCCGCGCTTGCGCTGTGACGGTGTCAGGTGGGCGATCTTGTTGTAGGCGCCGCGCAGCTTGAAACTGAACACCGACTGCATATCCTCGCGCTTCAGAAGGAGGCGATTGCCGCAGCGCGTACTCAGGTTGGGAGCCAGTTCGAGCGGAGTTTCAATCGCGACGTCATAGACGCGGGCGTTGAGGATGCGTTCCAGATAATCCATGGCGTCAGCAGGTGGGAAGAAGGCCGTGCGGCAAGGGTGCTAGGGTAACAGAGAGTAGAATCGCCGGCCTGTCGATCGTCCCTGCCGAGGTGTTTCATGACTGGCTTTCTTCACCTGTGTCGTGCGTTCCTGCTCGCTGTTGCGTTGCTCGTCGCATCCCCGGTTATTGCCCAGTCCGGCAAGACCGAACTATTGCTGTATTGCGGCATCACCATGGTGCGGCCAATGACCGAGATCGCCCAAGCCTTCGAAAAGCGCGAGAACGTCAAGATTACGCTGGCCCAGGGTGGCTCCGAGGATTTGTACCAGTCGGCGAAAAAAAGCAGTGTCGGCGACTGGTACCTGCCAGGCGAACCCAGCTATTACGACCGTCACAAGCTGGAAGGGCTGTTCGGCGATTACGTGACCGTCGGGTACAACCAGATGGCGCTGATGGTGCAAAAGGGCAATCCCAAGGGCATCCAGTCCGACCCCCGGGAAATGCTGCGCAAGGACCTGATCGCCATCATCGGCAACGCCGAATCCGGCAGCGTCGGCCAAGAATCGAAGAGCATCCTCGACAGCCTGGGAATTTACCCCTTGGTGGTCAGGCAGTCGGCCTTCCTCGCGCCCGACTCGCGCAGCCTGGCGAATGCCATGAAAAAAGGTGAGGCGGACATCACCATGAACTGGCGTGCCGTTGGATTTTTTCCCGACAATGCCGCCCGGCTGGACGTCATCGACCTCGATCCCCGACTGGCCAAACCCCAGGCCCTGCTGCTCATCCAGCTCAGGAGCACGAAAAATACCGACCTGGCGAAACGTTTCATGAGTTTCGTTGCCGGTGCCGAGGGGCAAGCGATCTACCGCAAGCATGGTTTCCTCGACAACCAGACAATAATCAACAAATAGCCTGCCATGAATCCCACCAGGCGCCAGTCGGGTGCGCTCAACACCCCCCCGATCAACTGGTTGATGGGGATAGCGCTGGCTTGCCTGCTGGTGGTGCTGGGCCTCAAGCTGTTCTTCGACAACCTGCAAGAAGAGTTGCGCGATAAAAGCGCCAACGAGCGGGCCCGCCTGTTCGTCGGCGAGGAGATCGTGCGCGGCATCCACGGTATCGAGAAGGATATCTACCGCATGGTGGCGACCACCAGTCCGACCGGCTTGACCCGCGTGCATCGCAGCATCGACGAGCAGTTCGACAAACTGCAGCACGATCTCAAGGTACTCGAAACCGGCGGCTCGGTACAGCGCAAGGCGCTGCTGAATCTCGAAGGCCGCGACGAGATGCAACTGGAGGTGAGCTATCGTCCGGATACGAGCAGCCAACGCTATATCATGGAGCTGATCGAGATTGCTCCGCTGCTCGAACAGGTGCAGACCAAGCCGCACATCCTGCAGGACTTGCTGGAGCAGCGCCAGGACTGCCTCAACCGGGAAGACCGTAACTGCCTGATCCGGGTGCTGCCCCAGATCGCCATCTTTCTCAAGCAGATTCCGCCTTACTTCGAACGATTGGACGAGAATGCCAACCGGCTGTTTTTCGACAGCAGCGAACGGCTGCGCGAACTCGAAGCACAACTACTGATTCAGCGCGAACGGCTCAAGAAGAGCGAGATGGGCCTGATCTCGCTGGTAATGGTCCTCGCTGGTCTGGCCGGGGTACTTTTCCTGCGCCGCCTAAATCACGCCAACCGGCAACTCGAAGCGACACTGGACGAGATGCGCACCGCCAAGGAGGTGGCCGAGCGCGCCAGCCGGGCCAAGTCGGAATTCGTATCGCGCATGAGCCACGAGTTGCGCACACCACTGAATGCCATCATCGGCTTTGCCGAGCTGCTCGAAGCCGAGCCGCTCTCGCCCTCGCACAAGAACTACGTCAATCTGATCAACGGATCGGGCAAGCACCTGATGGAGTTGATCAATGCGGTACTCGATCATGCCAAGATCGAGGCGGGTGGCCTGACCCTGGAAAAAATCCCCTTCGACTTCCCGGCCACCATCGCCGCAGTGCAGTCGATCGTCAGCGAGCGGGCCACCGCCAAGGGTCTGGAATTCATCGCCAGTATCGACGTCAAACTACCCAGCCATGTCGTCGGCGACCCGACCCGGTTGCGCCAGGTACTCATCAACCTGTTGGTGAATGCCATTAAATTTACCCGACGGGGTTCGGTGGAATTACGCATCGCCGCCTACGAAGATCGCATCGTCTTCAGCGTGCGCGATACCGGTATCGGCATGGACGAGGCTGCGCTGGCGCGTCTGTTCAAGCCCTTCAGCCAAGCCGACGATTCAGTGACGCGCCAGTATGGCGGGACCGGCCTCGGTCTGCTGATCTCGAAGGAACTGATCGAGGCGATGGGGGGCAGCATCGAGGTGGAGAGCGCACCGGGGGTTGGCTCGGTATTCTGGTTCTGGTTGCCACTGCGTGCTGCTGCCGCCAGTGGAGAGAAACCACCGCTGGCGCCGTCCCCGCCGCTTGAGGTGCGCAACCTGGTGTCAGGCCGCGTCCTGCTGGTGGACGACAATCGAGTCAATCAGCAGTTGGCGGGGACCATGCTCGATCGACTGGGGCTGGCCTATGACCTCGCCGACAATGGCGCCCAGGCCCTGAGCCGTCTCGCCAGCGCCGACTTTTCGCTGGTGCTGATGGACATGGAGATGCCTGAAATGGATGGTATTACCGCCACCCAGCATTATCGTGCCCGAGAAACGGCAGAAGGCAAGACCCATCTGCCGATTATCGCAATGACGGCCAACGCCCTGCAGGAAGATCGCGAGCGCTGCTTTGCGGCCGGCATGGATGGCTACATTTCCAAGCCGATCAGTCTGAATACCTTGCAGGACGAAATCCGCCGGATCAGTGGTCAGGCTGCTCCAGTGGCCAATCCTCCCTCAGCCATGCCGACCGTCCCCGCCGACGCAATGCCGTTCGACCGTGTCCAGGCCATCGACATGATGGGCGACGAAGCCCTCTTCGTCGAACTGGCCGGAATGTTCATCGCCGATGCGCCGGGCTACCTGCGCGAGATCGATACAGCGCTGGCCGCCGCCGATGGTGCGCGCCTCGGGCGCGCCGCCCATACGCTCAAGAGCCTGTTCGCGACCTTTGTCGCGCCCCAGGGCGAGGCCGTCGCCCGGCAACTCGAACAGGCTGCACAGGCGGGCGCGTTCGACGGTTGCACCGAGCTGGCGGGACGTGTGCGTCAGCAGGCCGAGGCACTGGCTGCCGCGCTCGGCACACATCGCTAAGCCTAGGTATTGACTCGCCCAGATAGAAAAGGGACGCCCGGCCCTCGCGTCCGGGTCTTTGCCCTTGTCATCGCGTGTTTCAATCCTCGCCCGGCCCTCGCGGGCCGGGCGTCCGGCTGCAGCGTTGTACGCCACGCCAGCATCGGCGGTTTCAATCCTCGCCCGGCCCTCGCGGGCCGGGCGTCCGCGCATGGTGGTCGATGCCCCGGTGTTGCGCTGGTTTCAATCCTCGCCCGGCCCTCGCGGGCCGGGCGTCCCCACCGCAGATACGACCACATCGAGCGCATTGACCGTTTCAATCCTCGCCCGGCCCTCGCGGGCCGGGCGTCCGGCTGCAGCGTTGTACGCCACGCCAGCATCGGCGGTTTCAATCCTCGCCCGGCCCTCGCGGGCCGGGCGTCGGAGTTCTGGCGACTTGTCCAGGGGCTACGTGCGGTTTCAATCCTCGCCCGGCCCTCGCGGGCCGGGCGTCCGGGCCGCTCCAAGCTCCGCCCGACTTGTAACCGGTTTCAATCCTCGCCCGGCCCTCGCGGGCCGGGCGTCAAGGCGCGCCCATCGACGAGTGCGACGATAGCGAGTTTCAATCCTCGCCCGGCCCTCGCGGGCCGGGCGTCGCCGACTGGCGGGATATGACCAAGGTCGAGCGGGTTTCAATCCTCGCCCGGCCCTCGCGGGCCGGGCGTCGACCGTCCGCAGTGGCTGTGCTGGCGCCTGGAGCAGTTTCAATCCTCGCCCGGCCCTCGCGGGCCGGGCGTCCCGTGACGATCTGCGATGACGAGGCGATGCAGGTGTTTCAATCCTCGCCCGGCCCTCGCGGGCCGGGCGTCATGTTGCAATCCTTCCGAAGATTGGTTCCGTCCCGATGTTTCAATCCTCGCCCGGCCCTCGCGGGCCGGGCGTCTCACTTCCCGATTTCAATCGTTTGCACTTCTGGCTGTTTCAATCCTCGCCCGGCCCTCGCGGGCCGGGCGTCCTAACTGAGGATGCCGGTTGCCATACCGACAAGACGTTTCAATCCTCGCCCGGCCCTCGCGGGCCGGGCGTCCTAACTGAGGATGCCGGT
>JACDZI010000087.1 GCA_013426785.1 Rhodocyclaceae bacterium
TGCTTTCAGTCTCCATGGGACACCCCAAAAAGACAGAAAACTACACAAATCAACCCTCCGTGAACAGCCCCCGCACAACCCCTTGATCGTAAACAGCTATTTCAGCGGTCCACGACATCGTCATTCATGCGATTGCCCTGATTGTTTGCATAAGTTGGATAGAAAACATTGCACTCGGTGCTACAATTAGCCATGAGAGTATTCAAGACACGGACATTCCAACGCTGGGCCGGCAAAGCCGGCGTGACGGATGCCGCGTTGTTGGATGCCTTGGCGCAGATGGAGTGCGGATTGATCGACGCCGATCTTGGCGGCAACCTTTACAAGCAACGGGTTGCCCTGCCGGGGCGTGGCAAAAGTGGCAGTACGCGCACCATCATCGCCACGCGGTTTGCCGGGGTGCTGTTCTTCCTCTACGGGTTCGAGAAGAACGACCGGGACAACATCACGGCGAAGGAGTTGGCGCTTTACCAGCGCTTGGCGCGCGAGTTGCTGGACATGACCGAAGTCCAGATCGCCAGCGCGCTGGCCGGGAATGTTTTAACGGAGGTGACACGATGAGCCGGATGATTAAAGAAGCCTTGGAGACGATGCGCGATCTGGAACAGGTCGGTGTTGTCAGCAAGCAGACCCTGCGCGACTTCGAAGCGCAAGCCGTACCGCCACCGACTTACACGGCGGAGGCGATTCGTCGCCTGCGCGAGCATCTGCACATCAGTCAGGCGGTGTTTGCTGCCTACCTCAATGCCAGCGTCTCGACCGTTCAGAAGTGGGAAAACGGTGAGAAGAAGCCAAGCGGCGCGGCGCTGCGTCTGTTGTCCGTGATCGAGCGCCGGGGTTTGGAAGTTTTGGTCTGAAGCCGTCCTGCCAGCGCCGACTTTTGTCGCCGGCATGCTTGCATCAAACCAGCGACACCTCGGTATGCACGCTGTCGTAGGGGGCGCGGATGCCTTGGGCATCGCGTTGGAGCAGGCCGGCGTGGACCAGCGTGGCGACATCCTCATGTACTCGTTTGTAATCCCGCTCCAGGCTCTTGGCCAGCGCGGCGACATTGTCAGCCGGGTGCTGTCGGACATGACGCAGCAGTGCCAGGCGCTTGGGGGACAGTGTCGAGACCATGGCTTCGAGATCGAGAAAGGTCAGGTGCGTTTCGTCGATTGTCGCGCCTTGTTCCAGTTGGTGCCATGCGCTGACGAAGCGCTTGCCCATGTCCTCGACCGAGCCAACATGAAGATTGATTGTTCCGCTCATGATTCACCTCGCGCGCGACGAACATCCGCCAAAAAATCGGCCATCAGGCCCTCCACCGACGAAAAGCGGTAAGGCTGTTCGCTCTCGCCGAGATGCCGGTGGTCGCCTTTCCCGCGTTCATTGTCGTAACCCACAAGGCGGCGGCCCGGATAACCGTAAAACAGACTGTACTTGAATCGATGCGCGCTGCCGGCAACCGGCTCGGGCACTTGCCAGATGGTCATTTCGACAATGGCTCCATCCGGAAATTCCGCTCGGTCATAGAAAGCTCGCTTGGCCTGCATATGGCGCACTGTGCCATGAATTTTTTATGGCGTCAAGCGACATACAAAAGATTGCGCAGATGCTAATTCCATGCGCTGTCGTCCTGCTAGCGCCGACTTTTTACTGGCGAAAAAAAGCCTCGCAGGCGATCCCGCGAGGCTTTCGGTTCCACGCCCCCTATGTTGAGGGTAGGTCAGGCGATCAGTGGAACTGCTCCTCCTCCGTCGAGCCGGTCAGCGCCTTGACGCTGGACGACCCGCCCTGGATGACCGTGGTGACGTCATCAAAATAACCGACTCCGACTTCTTGCTGGTGCGAAACAAAGGAGTAACCCTTGTCGCGCGCGGCAAACTCCGGTTCCTGCACCATTTCGGTGTAGTGCTTCATGCCTTCGCCGCGGGCATAGGCATGGGCGAACTGGAAGGTCTGGAACCAGTTGATGTGGATGCCCGCCAGCGTGATGAACTGGTACTTGTAGCCCAATGCCGACAGGTCTTCCTGGAACGAGGCGATCTGCGCGTCGGAAAGGTTCTTCTTCCAGTTGAAGGACGGCGAGCAGTTATAGGACAGCAGCTTGCCGGGGCATTCCTTGAGCACGGCCTGGGCGAATTCGCGGGCGAAGCCGATATCGGGTACGCCGGTTTCGCACCAGACGAGGTCGGCGTAGGGGGCGTAGGCGACACCGCGACTGATGGATTGTTCCAGACCGTTCTTGACGCGGAAGAAGCCTTCCTGGGTGCGCTCGCCGGTGATGAAGGGCTTGTCGTTGGCGTCGTAGTCCGAGGTAATCAGATTGGCGGCTTCGGCATCGGTACGGGCCAGCACGATGGTGGGGGTGCCCATCACGTCGGCGGCGAAGCGCGCGGCGATCAGCTTTTCAATGGCTTCGCGAGTCGGCACCAGCACTTTGCCGCCCATGTGGCCGCACTTCTTGACGGCTGCCAGTTGGTCTTCAAAGTGGACACCTGCCGCGCCGGCGACGATCATGTTCTTCATCAGTTCGAAGGCGTTCAGCACGCCGCCGAAGCCGGCTTCGGCATCCGCGACGATGGGCAGGAAGAAATCGACATAGTCCTTGTCGCCGGGGTTGATGTTGCGGCCCCACTGGATTTCATCGGCGCGCTTGAAGGTGTTGTTGATGCGACGGACCATGGTGGGGACGGAGTCGTAGGCGTACAACGACTGGTCCGGGTACATGGTTTCCGAGGTGTTGCCGTCGGCGGCGACCTGCCAGCCGGAGAGATAGACGGCTTCGAGGCCGGCCTTGGCTTGCTGCATGGCCTGGCCGGCGGTGATGGCGCCGAAGGCATTCACATAACCTTTTTTCGCACCGCCATTGACGAGAGCCCATAGCTTTTCGGCACCGCGCTTGGCCAGCGTGTGCTCAATCTGCACGGACCCACGCAGGCGCACGACGTCCTCGGCGGAATAACCGCGCTTGACGCCCTTCCAGCGGGGGTTTTCTTTCCAGTCCTTTTCCAGGGCGGCGATTTGGCTTTGGCGGTCGGTCATGTCAAGTGTCCTCTTAGATTTTATTAGAATATGAAAATCAATCGGTTAGCCAGGCGCGGCAATTCATCTGGCCGGGATGTGCTGCGCAGTATATTGGTTTTATTGCAAGGCAACAAGTATCTTATATAAGACATAAGTTAAAAATATTTTAATGAAAAGATAAATTGCAGGCTAGGCGGCATTCATCAGTAACTGCTGTTACACTCCGCGCCGCGCTGCCTCCTTCAGTCTGTCTGTAGCGTGTCGCGTTTGGCTGTTCCTTCCGCGCTATACCGCAGTGTGTTTCTGCCTAGACTGGTTCGTGCCATGCACGTGGGGCCGATTCCCGTTCCAGGAGTTACTCTCATGAAATTCACCGAACTCGGCCTCGATGCCGGGATTTTGCGTGCCGTGGCCGATCAGGGCTACGACATTCCCACCCCAATCCAGGCCCAGGCAATTCCTGTGGTGTTGGCCGGCCGCGACCTGATGGCGGCGGCACAGACCGGCACCGGCAAAACCGCCGGCTTCACCCTGCCGATCCTGCAACTGCTATCCCGCAGCAGCAGCCTGTCCATAAAGCGCTTCAAGCCGCGCGCCCTGGTGTTGGTGCCGACGCGTGAACTGGCGATGCAAGTCCAGCAGAGCGTCTTCACCTATGGCAAGCACCTGCATTTGCGTTCCGCGGCCATCTATGGCGGTGTCGGCATCGGCCCGCAAATGCGCGTACTCAAGGCTGGCGTCGATATCGTCGTTGCCACGCCGGGCCGCCTGCTCGACCACCTGAATCAGCGCAGCATCGACCTGTCCGGTATCGAAATCCTCGTGCTCGACGAGGCCGATCGCATGCTCGACATGGGCTTCATTCGCGATATCCGCAAAATCATCGCCCTGTTGCCGAAGAAAAAGCAGACCCTGCTGTTTTCGGCAACTTTTTCCGACGAGATCCGCCAGCTGGTGGCCGGGCTTTTGCAAGATCCGGTCAGTGTCGAGGTGGCGCGTCGTAATGCACCGGCCGAAGCCGTGGCGCAGTTCGTCTATCACGTTGACCGCGAGCGGAAGAAGGATCTGCTGATCCGCCTAATCGCCGACAACAACTGGCATCAGGTGCTGGTGTTTACCCGCACCAAGCATGGTGCCGACGCGCTGGCCGAGCGCCTGACCAAGGCTGGCATCTCGGCGGCGGCGCTGCATGGCAACAAGAGCCAGGGGCAGCGCATCCGGGCGCTTGAGGATTTCAAGAAGCTCAAGACCAATGTGCTGGTTGCCACCGACATTGCCGCGCGTGGCATCGACATCGACGAATTGCCGCATGTGGTGAACTACGAGTTGCCGAGCGTCCCGGAGGACTATGTGCACCGCATCGGCCGCACTGGCCGCGCCGGTTCCTCAGGCGAGGCGACCTCGCTGGTCTGCATCGACGAGCACAAGCTGCTGCGCGATATCGAACGTCTGCTGAAAAAGGACATCGACAAGCGGGTGCTGGCCGGCTTCGAGCCAGATCCGAGGATCAGGGCCGAGCCGATTCAGAAGCCGCGCACCAGCGGCACGCGGGCCGCAGCTCCCGCTGCGGGTCGTGCTCATGGAGGATTTCGTCCGCCGCAGCCCGTCAAGGCCAGTCGTAGTGGTGGAAAGGCACTGTCACGCAGCGGCGGGCATCACACTGGTCAGCGGCATCACTGAAGCAGGGGTGCTGCGCTGACGATCAGGCCATCCTCGTCAGCATAGAGCCAGTCTCCGGGAAGGAACGCGATGCCGGCGAAGCTGACGGGAATGTCGGCGTCGCCGAGATTTTTTTTCACCGTTTTTTGCGGGTGCGTGGCGAGCGCAAAGACGCCGAGGTCCATCGCGGCGATGGCTTTCGAATCGCGAATGCAGCCCCAGATCACGATCCCGGCCCAGCTGTTTGTGACGGCCAGTGCGGCGAGTTGATCGCCCAGCAGCGCGCAGCGCAGGCTGCCGCCGCCGTCGACCACCAGTACGCGCCCCTCGCCTGACGCGCCAAGTGCCTGACGCACCAAGCCGTTATCCTCGAAAATCTTGAGCGTGGCGATGCGGCCATGGAATGCTGTCCTGCCTCCATAGGAACGAAATATCGGCGCGGCGATGCCCAGCTTTCCTTCGTGAGCGTCGCACAGGTCGGTGGTGGCAAAAGGCATGGTGTCAGATGGGAGAGGGCGTTAGCGACTTGGGGCTTTCAACGACGTCGTTCGTGGAGAAATTCAGGCGCACCTTGTCATGATCATCGAGATCGATGGTGACCCGTCCGCCCTGTACCAGCTTGCCGAACAGCAGTTCGTCGGCCAGCGCAGCGCGGATGGTGTCCTGGATCAGGCGCGCCATCGGGCGGGCGCCCATAAGCGGATCGAAGCCCTTTTCGCCAAGCCAGGCACGCAGGGCATCGGTGAAGATAGCCTCCACTTTCTTTTCGTGGAGTTGGCCTTCGAGCTGCATCAGAAACTTGTCAACCACGCGCAGGATGATTTCGCTGTCGAGGGCCTTGAAGGAAATGATGGCGTCGAGGCGGTTGCGGAACTCGGGCGTGAACATGCGCTTGATGTCGCCCATTTCGTCACCGGCCTGCATGCTGGTGGTGAAGCCGATGGTGGTTTTTTGCAAGGCTTCGGCGCCGGCATTGGTGGTCATGATGATCACGATGTTGCGGAAATCGGCTTTGCGGCCGTTGTTGTCCGTCAGCGTGCCGTGATCCATCACCTGCAGCAGGATGTTGAAGACGTCCGGATGGGCCTTCTCGATTTCATCGAGCAGAAGGACGGCATGCGGCTTCTTGGTTACAGCCTCGGTGAGCAGGCCGCCCTGGTCGAAGCCGACATAGCCCGGTGGCGCGCCGATCAGGCGGCTGACTGCGTGGCGCTCCATGTATTCGGACATGTCGAAGCGGATCAGTTCGATGCCCATGCAGTAGGCCAGCTGACGCGCGACTTCCGTCTTGCCGACGCCGGTCGGGCCGGAGAACAGGAAGTTGCCGATGGGCTTCTGCGGATTGCCGAGGCCGGAGCGCGACATCTTGATCGCCTTGGTCAATGCGTCGATGGGGGGGTCCTGACCATAGACCATGTTCTTCAGGTCGCGGTCGAGATTCTTCAACGCCGAGCGATCGTCGGCCGAAACATGCTGGGGCGGGATGCGGGCGATCTTGGCGACGATCTCTTCGATCTCCTGCTTGCCGATCACCTTTTTCTGCTTCGATTTGGGCAGGATGCGCTGCGCGGCGCCGGCTTCGTCGATGACGTCGATGGCCTTGTCCGGCAGGTGGCGGTCGGTGATGTACTTGTCGGCCAGTTCGGCGGCGTTGCTGATGGCTGCGGCCGAATACTTGATGCCGTGGTGTTCCTCGAAGCGTGTTTTGAGCCCACGCAGGATCGAGATGGTCTCGTCGACGCTCGGTTCATTGACGTCGATCTTCTGGAAGCGGCGTGACAGGGCGTGGTCTTTCTCGAAGATGCCGCGGAACTCGTTGTAGGTGGTGGCGCCGATGCATTTGACCGCGCCTGAGGACAGTGCCGGCTTGAGCAGGTTCGAGGCATCCAACGTACCGCCCGAGGCTGCGCCGGCGCCGATCAGGGTGTGGATCTCGTCGATGAACAGGATGTCATTCGGGGCATCCGCCAGTTGCTTCAGTACCGCCTTGAGGCGCTGCTCGAAGTCGCCGCGATACTTGGTGCCGGCGAGCAGGGCGCCCATGTCGAGTGCATAGATGGTAGCATTGGCGAGAATTTCCGGCACGCGGTTTTCGATGATGCGGCGGGCCAGGCCCTCTGCGATGGCGGTCTTGCCGACGCCGGCTTCGCCCACCAGCACCGGGTTGTTCTTGCGGCGACGGCACAGCGTCTGGATGACGCGCTCTAGTTCCTTTTCGCGGCCGATCAACGGATCAATCTTGCCGGTGAGCGCCAACTGGTTGAGATTTTGCGTGAAGTTATCGAGCGCGCTGGCCTGCTGTTGCGCCTCGGCTTCCTGTTCCGCCGGCGCTTCCTCGTTCTTGCCGGCTGGCTGGGGCGCCTTGGTGATGCCGTGGGCGATGAAGTTCACCACGTCGAGGCGGGTGATGCCCAACTTCTGCAGAAAGTAAACCGCGTGCGAGTCCTTCTCGCCGAAGATCGCGACCAGCACGTTGGCGCCATTGACTTCCTTCTTGCCGGAAGATTGCACGTGGAGGATGGCGCGCTGGATGACGCGCTGGAAGCCGAGTGTGGGCTGGGTGTCGATTTCGCCGTCGCCAGGTACGGTCGGCGTGTGCTGGTCAATGAAACCGGTCACTTCGCGCCGTAGTTCGTCAAGGTTGGCGGCGCAGGCTCGCAACACCTCGGCAGCAGAGGGATTGTCGAGCAGGGCGAGCAGCAGATGCTCCACGGTAATGAATTCGTGGCGCTTCTGGCGGGCCTCGACGAAGGCCATGTGCAAGCTGACTTCAAGTTCTTGCGCGATCATTCCCGTCCTTTCGTTTGCTTCAATTTTCTTCCATCACACAGGCGAGCGGGTGGCCATGACGCTGAGCAAACGCAGCGACCTGCTCGACCTTGGTGGTGGCCAGGTCACGCGGAAACACGCCGCAGACACCCCGACCATCACGGTGTACCTTTAACATTACGACCGTCGCCTGTTCGCGGCTCATGCGGAAAAACCGTTCCAGCACAACGACGACAAATTCCATCGGCGTGTAGTCGTCATTGAGCAGTAACACCTTGTACAGCGGTGGAGGCTTGGTGCGTTGCCGTTCGGGCTCGAGCGCCAATCCCTCGCCGGGTTGAGTCTGCTTTCGGATTGCCATGCGTTGATTCTAATGCGAATCAAACACTAAGCAACCGTGCTGGCATCAGGGGAAAAGCAGGGTAAAAGCAGGGTAAAAGCCTATCCCTGGCAGCGACGGTTTCAGCGCGCTTAGTATTTGTTGTCATGCAGCATCGAAAGATGTTGACGCCGTGAAAAATTCTCGGTAAAAGGCGACCGTGTTTGGTTCAAGCTCCACCTCAGTGCTTCAAAGAGCGACCCTGCAGTTTGTTTCAGTCATCTGATTCACCGCCTTGGCTCTCTCCCGCTGTCGAGAACTTGCAACACAAACATGTCGCCGGTTGGTTCAACAAGCCTGGCCGGATATATGTCACGTTTTATGAAAGAGGTTTTATGGCAACGGGTACCGTCAAGTGGTTCAACGATTCCAAGGGTTTTGGTTTCATTACGCCGGATGATGGCAGCGAGGATCTCTTCGCGCACTTCTCCGCGATCAACATGCAGGGCTTCAAGACCCTCAAAGAGGGCGAAAAGGTCAGCTTCGAAGTCGTTCAGGGCCCCAAGGGCAAGCAGGCTTCGAACATCCAGAAGGCCTGATGACGGTTTCGCCGTCTTGCCAGCGCCGACTTTTCTGGTGCTGAAACAAAAACACGGCAACTGCCCAAGCCGTTAACACGATTTGTTGAAGTTGGGCTTTAACGCCGAAAGGGATTAACCCCCTGCGGGCCAGCGAAAGTTGGCCCGTTTCTTTTTGTAATACCTTCAAGCCAACCTTCGAGCTGGTCTTTTCTCGGCGCCTGCGGAAAGCGGACATCGAGAAAAGGCATGTCTTGATCCTGAGGATCGATAATTTTCCATTCCATTCGCCAAGGAGATCATCATGGCAGATATCACGGTAGCAATTTTCAGTTCAAATATTCTCGGCCCACAGGCACTCCTTGATCACGGCTTTGACTGGGTGGAGGAGCCTGATGCCGTCAAGTTGGCAGTCGCCATCTCAAAACTCTACGCAATGGAGCAGGGATGGAAAGCGCGTATCCGGCAATGGCAAACGGAAGGCGCCATGGGCGATGATCCTGTCGAAGTGTCTCCAGGCGCGCTGGTTTGGCTGGTCGCCATTGATAGTGCCGAATTTGTCCGTAGCAATAACCATGCTCTCGGAAAGATTGCACAGACGGTCAGCTACCGTGAACCGCACGCCAAAATCCGTTTTGAGTCCGACAGATTCGATGCCCAGGCTATCGCATTCAGGATTTCAGAAACTCTTCGACTCTGTTCGCCGATTTCCTATGGCACCCCATGTGGGAAGAGAAGAGCTAAGGCAGATGAGGTCAGGTCGCAATGCCAGGCAGCCGTGGCAGGCGGAGCCCTACTTCCTGCTTAACCCAAGTCGGAAGTTCGTATTCTGGCTCCGCCGCCAAGTAATCCCGGTCGCGTTCAATCGGATAGAACCTTACGATTGACTCGCTGCCTGGAATAGCTCCCCGCCGTGCCGGCTGCGGATATGAAGCGTGGAACAGAGTCGGCTCTGTGTTTCGGTGGATACAGAGATCATCAAGCTAGGTAATCGCCGCGTCGTACCAAAACCGAAACCAGAATTTCCTCAGCGGTTTGCTGTCCTTGGTACGGCTATTGGTTACTGGGAAATCGAACATCAGCACGATGACATACGGTATTTCCCAAGGCTCAAGATGCCGGTACTCCCAGACTCTCAACCGGTTGGCTTCTGTGACGAGAGCGAAAAATTCCTTCAGCGCCAAGCAGGGAACTAAGGAAACGCTGAACAAGGCGCCGAGATTTTCATTGGCAGCGGCGAAATGAG
>JACDZI010000231.1 GCA_013426785.1 Rhodocyclaceae bacterium
TGGCTCCTCGACCTGGGCTCGAACCAGGGACCTACGGATTAACAGTCCGGCGCTCTACCGACTGAGCTATCGAGGAATGAAGCGGCCGAATCATATGTAATTCCGTCAGTCACGTCAACGAAGAGCATTGTCCAACGGGGTTGGGGCTGTCGCAACGGGAAGTCGCCCGGCAGACCGGACGCGACGTGAGCTGGGTCAGTCGCCGCCTCGACCTGGTGTGCGGCCTGCCCGACCCGCTGCTGCAGGCGGTGCGCGAGGGCACGCTCTCGCCCTGGGCGGCCACCCGGATTCTGGCCCCGTTGGCGCGCGCCAACACCGACCATGCCAGCTCGATGCTCGATGCCCTGAAGGCGACACCGCTGTCCACCCGTGAGTTGGCCCGATGGTTCGAACACTACCAACGCTCACCCCGCAGCGTTCGCGACCGTCTGGTGGCGCAACCGCGCCTGTTCATCGAAAGCCTCGCCGCCGCCAACGAAATCCGCGCCGACCGCCACGTGCGCGCCGGACCGGAAGCACAGTGGGAACGTGACCTGCGCCACCTGCAGGCACTCATCGGCCGATTGCACCCAGCGCTGCCGCAGATGGCCTATCTTAAGTCGGCCTTCGAACGTGCTCAGGGCAATGTTTCCCGCATGGGCGAATTGCTGACGGCCGAATACGAGATACCGGTCTCCTACAGCACTTTCACCCGCTGGGTGCGCGACGCCGGACTCCGTGCGCCCCCCCCCGAGCGGGCCGGCTTCTATGCATTCGCCCCCGGTGACGAAATGCAGCACGACACCTCGCCCCATCGCGTGACGCTCGGCGATACCCCCGTCACCGCGCAGTGCGCCGGCTTGGTGCTGGCCTATTCGCGGCGCCTGTTCATCCAGAGTATTACCCCCGCTTCGGACGCTTCGAGGCCCGCCAGTTCCTGCTCGAGGCGATGCGCTTCATGGACGGCGCCTGTGGTCGCTGCGTGATTGACAACAGCAGTGTGATTCTGGCCGGCGGCGCTGGACGCGATGCGATCATTGCGCCAGAGATGGCGGTGTTTGCCCGCACCTTGGGCTTTGAATTCATCCTATTTTCCTCAGTTAGCAGCATGAGCCGGAAATTTCAGTGGGCCCCG
>JACDZI010000088.1 GCA_013426785.1 Rhodocyclaceae bacterium
CTCATTTCGCCGCTGCCAATGAAAATCTCGGCGCCTTGTTCAGCGTTTCCTTAGTAAGCCATCAGATGGCCAGTTAGACCATTTTGTTAAATGTCCGCTTCTGGCCGAAACCTGCCGGACGACCTACGGAAGGAGCTCAGCCTTTGTCGACTGTAAGTCAACATGCTTAAAATATGAATTTGAGAAGCAAGTCTATATTCCCATGAATCGTCCAGTCGTCAGCGTATTTCTCGCCTTGAGCCTCGACGGATTTATCGCCGGCTCGGATGGCGATCTTTCTTGGCTTGATCCCTACGCCACGGATAGTCCTGCGGAAACCGGCTACGAGCGCATGATCCACAACATTGATACGCTTCTGATGGGACGCAACACCTATGAAAAGGTCCTATCTTTCGGTTTCTGGCCTTACCCGGAGAAGCGAGTTGTCGTGCTGACGCATCGTCCATTGTCTTCTCGACACGGAGAGATGGCTGAGTCTGGTCCGCTGCATGAAGTGCTGAAGCGGCTGTGGGATCAAGGTGCACGGCATGTTTATCTGGATGGTGGGCAAGTTGTTCGCCAGGGATTGGCCGATGGCCTGGTCGACGAACTAACGCTGTCGTGGGTGCCTGTCATCCTCGGTGACGGCATTGGGCTGTTCAACGGTCTTCAGAACCGCTTGGCCTGGGAGGTAAACGAAGTTCGCCACCTGCCAAGTGGCCTTGTCCAAACCCGCTACCTCTCCGTTGCCAAAGGTAATCACGAAGGAGGCGTCGCATCATGAAACGACTTGAGGGCAAAACAGCCTTGGTGACTGGGGCGGCGCGCGGCATCGGGGCGGCGATTGCCTCTGCCTTTGTCGAGAATGGTGCCTTCGTCTATCTGAGCGATATTGACGATTCCCCGGGCCAAGCGCTTGCTGCCGCTCTGGGCAGTCAGGCCCGCTATGTCCATCTCGATGTACGCGAAGAATGTCAGTGGCAGGCCGCCATGACCCAGGTCCTCGACCAGCGTACAGGCTTGCATGTACTCGTCAATAACGCCGGCATTACGGGATTCGAGGGAGGCTGTTTTGTGCATGATCCGGAACATGTCTCGCTTGAGGACTGGCATGCCGTCCATCGCACCAATCTCGATGGCGTCTTCCTCGGCTGCAAGCATGCCATTCAGGCAATGCGCCAGTCGGCAAGCTCGGGCTCGATCATCAACATTTCCTCCCGTTCCGGCCTGGTCGGCATTCCCGGAGCGGCGGCCTATGCCGCGTCGAAGGCCGCTGTGCGCAACCATAGCAAGACGGTGGCGCTGTATTGTGCCGAGCAGGGATTGCCGATTCGCTGCAACTCGATCCACCCGGCGGCCGTCCTGACCCCCATGTGGGAGCCGATGCTTGGGGATGGGCCTGAGCGGGAAATCAGGATGCGTGAGTTCGTACAGGATTGCCCGATGCGCCGCTTCGGCCGTCCGGATGAAGTCGCGGCCGTGGCTGTAATGCTCGCCTCCGACGAGGCGGCCTACATGAACGGCGCGGAACTGAATATGGATGGCGGAATCCTGGCCGGCGCTGTCGCGGCTCCTGCAGCTTCCAAACAGTAGCGTACCCGGAACAAGCGCCGATTATCTGACCCCATGAGCTACCTGGAACGTAACCGTCATAGCTGGAACGAAGGCGCCATGTCCACCAGCGTATGGGCACAACCTGTCGATAAGGCCACCATCGATGCCGCCCGCGATGGCAACTGGGAAATCTTTCTCACCCCAAAGACGCCTGTGCCCAAAGCGTGGCTTCCTGACATCAAGGGCAAGCGCATCCTCTGTCTGGCCTCGGGTGGCGGCCAACAAGCGCCGATTCTTGCTGCTGCGGGGGCAGTCGTCGTCAGCTTTGATTTATCCGACGAACAACTGCGGAAAGACCAGATGGTTGCTACCCGCGAGAGACTCAGCATTCAATGCGTCCAGGGTGACATGGCAAACCTGCAATGCTTCCCGGATAAGTGTTTCGATCTGATCGTCCATCCAGCGTCAAACGTCTTCGTCAAAGCTGTTGAATTCGTTTGGAGCGAGTGCTTTCGTGTAGTACGTCCCGGCGGCGCGCTCTTGTCCGGATTCATGAACCCGGCGGTGTTTCTGTTCGACCACGACGAAGTGGAATCGACCGGACAATTGGTAGTCAGGTATTCGTTACCCTATTCGGATGAAGATAGCCTGCCCGAGAACCGGTTAAAGGCCAAAATCGAGGCAGGCCAGCCGCTTGAGTTCAGCCACTCACTTACCTCACAGATCGGCGGGCAAACAGATGCTGGTTTTGTCATTACGGGGTTGTACGAGGACCACTGGTACGACGACACATGGCCATTCAGCACTTACTCACCAGTGTCCATCGCTACCAAAGCCACACGACCTTGAGGGTAATGCGGCTAAGAAGTCGCTTGGCAGGTGAATCGTCACATTACGAAAGAGGTGCGCTTGCGTTGCCGCGCTCAAAGTCATTCATCCTCTGTACTGCGGCTTAACTTGGTAACCTGCCGTTGAGGCTCAGAGACGGCAAATGTCTCTTGTGGGTCGGCTGCGGCCTGCCATGTATCGAAAGTGTTGCCGTTCGTCGAGATCGACGTGGCCAATGGGCGGTCTACGCTCGTAAGCTGTCGTTCATTTCAAGGTGGCCATAGCTTGCATCTGGCATAGACCTGATCGACATCCCCTCGTTGTCCTACTGCCGCTTTCAGTCTGAAGCGGCCCGATAGCCACCTTGCCTCGATCGACCGGATTGGGTCGAGTCCGGTAGTAGCCTGAAGTGGCAAGCAGCCATTGAACTACCTTGGCGGTTGATCGGCAGGTGATCGACGCTGCCCAGACCGACAAAGACCGCAGGTCCAACGACAGCATTGGCCGATTATGTTGTGCCATGTGCGGCGTCCTGCGACAACCGCCCGACCGGAGCGGAAGGTGTCGCTTTCACACTTCACATAATCAGAGCGTGCGCAGGAAGTCGATGGCAATGCGGACAAACGATATGCATGGACATCCTTGCGGGGAATGATGACTGACGGGCCAGCTTACCCTTTGACCTTGACGGCCTTCCGCGCGTCGGCGAGGTCGGCATCGGTGATGCGGCCGGATTCGACCAGCCACATGAGGATCTTGGTCGGGGTCGGAATGGCCCGACCGGTTTCATAGCGCGAACCACCCGACTGGGTGACGCCGAAACGGCTCCAGTACTGGAGCTGATTCAAGCCGGCCTTGTTGCGGTTCTCTTTGATCTTGTCGGTCTTCAATGCCTTGATGCGTGCCATGTCTATATCCTTGGTAATAGGCATAATGCCAATGTCCCATGATGATACGCTAGGTCGACCGAAGGAAAAAGCGCGAAAAGGCTTTGTTGGTCGCAGGACCACCCCGGGGCGTAGTCACATGGTGGGGCAGGGCAGGTAGGCTGGATATCGATATTGCTTACCGTCCTTCCGGACTCACGGTATGATTTTTCTCGGCACCGCCTGGTCGGACGGGGATCCTTGCCTCCGGCACTTCCTTGCCTGCCTACAACAAGGCGGTGCCACCTCACTGCACGCAGAGGCAGCGATGATCGATGGTAAGCAGGCACCCAAGGGAACACGTTGGTGGGCGATGGACGCCACCATCCCTGGTCAGCGTTGTCGTGCATACGGTGGTCAAGCGCCAATCAGATGCAGGACGATCTGACGGTGGTGCGGGCGGGTTCGGTGTTCCCACAGATAGACGCCCTGCCAGGTGCCCAGCACGAGTTCACCATTAACGAGCGGTATGCCTAATGTACTTTGCGTCAAGGCGCTGCGGATATGTGCCGACATGTCGTCCGGCCCTTCGTTATTATGACGCCAGCCCGTCTGCCCATCGGGCGACAATTTCTTGAAGAAGGCTTCAAGGTCATGCCGGACATCCGGGTCGGCATTCTCCTGAATCAGCAATGACGCGGAAGTGTGGCGGCAAAATACCGTCAGCAGGCCATCGTGCAAATCGCTCTTGCTTACGAAGGCGCGCAGCGCTGCCGTGATTTCAAATAATCCGCGTCCATGGCTCTGGATCTCAAGATGTTCGGTCAGTTGTTTCATGCCCGGAATTCTGCCTCAAAGCACCCATCGAAGTCAGGTGTCACAGCGACGGCGATGCCGATGACGGGCACGGGCCCAGCCCGGTCTGAATGGGTTCCTGGCGGCGAGTTGCCTTTATTGACGACGGCTGAGCATGCCGCTCCCGAGGCCCTCGGCCTTGGCGCGCAAAGCATCGTGCCGCGCCTTGACCAACTCTTTGACCTGCTGGCGCGAATTGTTTTCTCGTTGTTCGCACGCGCGGTATTGGTCCCGATCTATCGCAGCCTGGATACAGGCTTCCGCTTCCTGCAGGATGCGGATCCGTTCCTTGTGAGAGAAAGACTCGATGGCCTTGAAGTCGGCGAACATCTCGGCACGGACGCCATCCACCTGACTACGAAACCCACCATGTCCCGGTTCATTCGCTGAAAATGCATGCACGGACAGACTGGTCAAGGCAAGAAACACGGGAAGCAGATTGGCGGACTTCATGTGGGCTCCTCGAATGGGACTGACCGTCACTATCCATTCCGGTTGTAACCAGAGCATTGCAGCTTTCGCCAAAATGTAAGGAGATATGGCGACAATAGGGGTGGGGAGAGGTCGCCGCTAACAATTGGCGCTAGCATAGCCCCATCCCATTGACCTTCCGAGTCGTCATGCAAGTCATCATCATCGCCCTCATCCTCTTGGCTGTCGCCGTGACTGCCATTTACCTGCTCCTGAAGAACATGGGAGAGGATGGAATCGAGGTGGCTGCTCCCGGAAGCTGCAAGAGCCGTGGGTGCGGCACGCGATGCGCTCCCAATGCCGATGCCCAATACAGCCAGGAAGAAGAGTTGCTTGAGGAAGCCGAAGAGGTCAGGCGGAAGGAAGCCGCCTAGTCGCGTGTCGGGTTCAGAGTGACTTGACTGAAGAATTTACGGTTGCCCTCAGCCCCGTATCCCTAACGGCACCAGCCGATTCGCCACCTTGCTGAGGATGCGGTAGGTATCGCGGTCGAACTGCGGCCGCCCCTGTTCCAGCAGGGCCCACAGTTCATCCTCCGACTTGGCTGTCCCGAGATAGCACCAGTGGTCGATGACCAGCACGTCGTCGCCTTCCTTGAGCATGGCTGGGCCCGAGAACGGCCAGGACTTGAGCTGAAGCTTGGCTAAGGCCTGTACCAGCCGTACGGTATGGGCGGCCGGTTTCTCTTTGCCGACACAGGCTCCCTTGCACTTGTGCAGCTGGTGGGCAAAGCACGGCTTGCCGGTTGCCACCTTCTCCAGCCCGAGCAGCCCATGGCAGAGTCCATGCGCATCGGCCAGGTCGATCAGCACCTGCTCGGCTTCCCTGCGGTGCTTGAACAGGCCATACAGACCGTTCTGCCGCCCGAAATCCAGATCCCGGGCATGGACGATCTCGGGGGTGGCCAGCCCCATACCGTGATCGACTAGGCGGATGGCGCACAACTCCATATTCCGGCGCAGCTGCCGGTTGTGGGTCGGCTGGTGCTGCTTGATCAGGGCCGCTTCCCGGAGCAGTGCCCCGGTCTCCCCGCCGGTCTCGATCCATTCGATGCGGCGTACCTGCTGGGCCAGGCTCATTTCCTTGGCGGAACTGTGGTCGCCGGAAAAGTGGGACAGCACCCGCTCCTTGAGATGCTTGGCCTTGCCAACGTAGAGGAGTGCTGTTTCCCCATGGAACAGATACACCCCGGGTCCTTCCGGCAGGTCATCGACGATGCCGGGATCGAGGTGCGTCGGCAAGCTCGGCCGGGCGGTCAGTTCCTTTAGCACCGCCGCAATGCGTTCTTCGGGATGGGCAGCCCGGGCAAGGTGCCAGAATTGGTGGATCAGTCGGGCATCGCCGAGTGCCCGGTGGCGATCGTACACCGTCAGGCCATGGCGGGCGATCAGCGCATCGAGGCCGTGGCTCGGATAGCCGGGGAACAGTCGGCGCGAGAGCTTGACGGTACAGAGCACCGTGGCCCGGAAGTCGATGCCGATGCGGCGGAATTCATTCTTGAGAAAGCCATAGTCGAAGCGGGCGTTGTGGGCGATGAAGAGCCGGCCCTGCAAGCGCTCGATGACTTCGGCCGCCAGGCACTCGAAGGTTGGTGCATCCGCCACCATGGCATCGCTGATGCCCGTCATCGACTGGATGAAGCCCGGAATCGGCGTTTCCGGATTGACCAGGGTGCTCCATTCGCTGACGGATCCATCTTCAACAACCTCGACGATGCCGATCTCGGTGATCCGGTCGCGAACCGGATTGGCCCCGGTGGTTTCCAGGTCAACGAAGGCGAGGGGCATTCCGTCAAGCAATAAGCTGCGGGCCATGGGATCAGGCTGGAACGGGTACGGGAGTTTGTCGATGCAACCGGGCATGCCAGAGTACCGCCCCGAGGATCAGCGCCACACCGGCGTAGAAGGTCCAGCCCAGTTCTGCGCCTTCACCCAGGATGACAGCGGCCAGCAGGATCGTATAGACCGGTTCCAGATTGACGGCGAGTTGCACGCTGAAGGCGCTGATCTTCTGCAGGGCCACATTGGTCAGGGTAAAGGGCACGAGGGTACAGGCGATGGCGAGGATGACCAGCCAGAACAGGTCCGCTTGCAGTGGCAGGCTGAAGCCATCGCCGAAGAAGGACCAGAAAGGAATCAGCACCCCCAGCATGACCGTGCCAGTGGTCATTTGTACCGTGGTCAGGCACAGGGCCGGTACCCGCATGGCCAGCCCCTTACTGATCAGGCTGAAGACGGCGGCGAGGATGGCGGCCATGACCCCGTAGAACAGGCCGGTCAACATCCCGGCAGAAATACCGCCGACCACCAGTGCCACCCCCGGCAAGGCGATGACGGCACTCAGCAGGTCACGAGGAACGAAGGACTGTTTGCGCCACAGCGGCTCGATGATCGACAGGAACACCGGTGCCAGTGCCAGGCAGGTGGCGGCGACCGAGGCGTTCGCCGCCTTGATCGCGCCGTAGAAGAACAGCCAATGCACGGTGATTACCATGCCGTTGATGACGGCGATACCCAGATCGCGCCGGGTCATGCCGGCCAGCTGTCGCCAAACCGGCCACCAGGCAAACAGGCAGACGCTCACGATCAGGACACGCCAGAACACCAGGGGAATGGCACTCAGGGTGATCAGCTTGCCGAGGATAGCGGTGAAGCCCCAGAGCAGTACGCACAGGTGGATCAGGAAATAGGGGTTACGTACCATCTGTGCTTATGAAGGGGGGAGGTACAACTACTCTGCAGCAGGAATTTACTCCACCCGTCGGGCCACGTCCGGCCGAGCGCCGGTCTCGGGACGGCCAGGATGCGCATCGGGAAGCAGAATTTGTACCCTGCCGGTAGTGATGCGGGTCTTGCCGGGGAGGGGTAACGAAGGCTTGACAAGGTGTCCATACGGACACTATTGTAAGCGCCATTCCCCCGTTTCCCGCCATGCCGACCCTGTCCTTTCCTCCTCCCTGCATCCCCTTGCCTGGCTTCCCAGTATTGGCCCGTCCGGTACCGGCCGGATTTCCAAGCCCGGCAGCCGACTACTACGAGGAACGGCTGAGCCTCGACGAACACCTGATTGAGCACAGGGAGGCGACCTTCTTCGTCCGGGTACAAGGGCACTCCATGACGGGCTTCGGCATCCACGATGGCGACCTGCTGGTGGTGGACCGGGCAATCGATCCGGCCGACCGGAGCGTGGTGATTGCCGTCGTCGATGGCGCTTTTACGGTCAAGCAGCTCTGCCGATTGTCGGACGGCATCCTGCTGCGGTCGGGCGCCAAGGGGTATGGCGACATCCTCGTTTCCGGCGATCAGGAACTGACGGTCTGGGGTGTGGTGCGCTGGAGCATCCACCGGGTATGACTATCGCACTGGTGGATGGCAACAACTTTTACGTTTCCTGCGAACGGGTGTTCAACCCCAAGCTAGAAGGCAGGCCGGTGGTCGTACTGTCCAACAACGATGGCTGTGCCGTGGCCAGGAGTGCCGAAGTGAAGGCGCTCGGCGTGAAGATGGGTACCCCGTGGTTCCAGATGAAGGATCTGGCAAGGCAGCATGGCATCGTGGCGCTCTCCAGCAACTACGCACTCTATGCCGATATGAGCAATCGCATGATGTCGGTGCTGGCGAATTACTCCCCCGACCAGGAGATCTATAGCATCGACGAGTGCTTCCTCGGCCTGGAGGGTTTCAGCCACTGCGACTTGGTCACCCATGCGCAGTCGATGCGCCGGCAGGTCAGGCAGTGGGTCGGGATTCCTGTCTGTGTCGGCATTGCCGAAACGAAGACGCTGGCTAAGCTCGCCAACCACAGTGCGAAGAAATCGCTGGCTGGGGAGGAGGGGGTATGCGACTTCACCCGCCTGCCGGCGGCCGTGCGCTCCCGGCTGTTTGCCACCATTGATGTAGGCGAGGTGTGGGGCATCGGGCCACGGCTCTCACGGAAACTCGGGGACCGTGGCATCCGCACAGTCGAAGACCTGCGGATCGCCGACCCGAAGATCCTGCGCCGGGAGTTCTCCGTGGTGGTGGAGCGGACGGTGACGGAACTGAATGGCATTCCCTGCCTGTCGCTGGAGGAGGTCACGCCGAACAAGCAGCAGATCCAGTCCTCAAGATCCTTCGGGGAATACGTCCATGATCTCGCTCCGTTGAAAGAGGCAGTCGCCACCTATATCGCCACGGCGGCGGAGAAGCTGCGCCACCAGGGATCGCTGGCCGGTATGGTGCAGGTGACTATCCGCACCAATCCACACAAGGAAGCTCCACAGTACCAGCGGGGGCTGACCATCCCGCTCCCGGAGGCCACCGACGACACCTTGCGGCTGACGAAGGCGGCGCTATGGGGGCTGAAACGGATCTACCGGCAGGGTTATGCCTACCAGAAGGCCGGGGTGGCCCTGCTCGACCTCACCGACAAGGCGAACCGGCAACTCAACCTGTTCTCGCCCGCCCGGGACAACACAGCGCTGATGCAGGTCATGGACCGCATCAACGCGACCTGGGGCAGGGGGACGCTACGGTCAGCTGCCGAAGGGATCGAGAAGGGCTGGAAGATGAAGCGGGAACGGATGTCGCCGCGTTTTACGACCGAATGGAACCAGTTGCCGGTGGTGATGTAGGTATTCCGTTGAGACTTTCTGGCAGCTGCTCGACCTTATGTGGAACTCCACATAAGGCCGACAAGAGGGAGTGTTGCGGCGGGAGTACACGGAAAGTACACAGAGAGGAAGAGGTTCCGCGATCAGTGCCCGTTCCCGCCGGCAGAGTACACAGCGACGACGCAGAGAGTACACGGGGAGTTCACGACTGGTCGCGGCCTAGAGCCTATTTCAGTAGGCATGATTTCTGCTCGTAAATCTCCCATCGCAACA
>JACDZI010000232.1 GCA_013426785.1 Rhodocyclaceae bacterium
CGCGGTGGATAACTCGTGTTCAGCGCTCACAGGGTGGGAGGCGTCCATTCCATTCCCCTAAGTGATGGCGAGGTAATTATTCCCCAAGATTCAGCGATATTGCTCTGCCGCCAATCGCAATCGCTCGGCTACCTTGGCGCGCAGGTCGGCCGGGGCCAGCACTTCGACTTCCGCACCGTATTTGAGAATGTCCATCACCAGTTCGGTGTCATCGCTGTAGGGCACTTCAAGGATGTAGCGACCTGCGTCATCGTAATGGCTGCGCTGGTCGGCATGCCAGGTTTCGGCGGAGGTCCAGCGTCCCTGCCAGGGCGTGAAGCGCAGGGTGGCCCACTTCACATCACGCCCGGCATAGATGCCATAACCGCTGGCCAGGATTGCGTTGAGTTCGGCGTCGCTGACCTCCTTGGCCGGCAAGTCCAGCATTTCCACGCCGCGCAGGGCATCGACGGCAAAGGTGCGCACCGCCTCGCGCAGATGGCACCAGCAATCGAGATACCAGTTTTCCTTGTAGCGCACCAGGCGCTGGGGCGAGACATCGCGGCTGCTGACCGTATCCAGATGCCGGTCATGGTGCAGCAGGCGCAGGCAGCGCCGACTCAGGGTGGCTTCGGCGCAGACGCTGAAATGGGCAAGTGCCGGCCGCCGCACGTGTGCCGGCAGGAGTAGGATGCGCCGGCGGACTTCCTCGGGGGCATGCCGCTCCCTGCCGAGCAGGCCTTCCAGCCGCTTGCGCAGAGCGGCGATGTGCGGTGCGAGCAGGCCCGGCTGGATGGATTCGAGCAGGTGTTCGATGGCCAGCAGGGCATGGATTTCGGTGTCGTTGAACCACAGGCCTGGCAGGGCATAGGCCGGACCGGGCGCCGCGACAGCGAGCCGATAGGCGCCGAGTTCGCTGTCGTAGAGGATCGGGGCATTGAGCTGGCTGCGCAGGTATTCCAGGTCGCGGGTCAGCGTGGCTTGCGAGCATTCGAGTTCTGCCAGCAGCTCGCGGCGGCTGATGGCCTGGCTGCCGTTGAGCAACTGGTGGATGCGGTAAAGGCGCTCGGTGCGGGTCATGCCGAAAGATTACTCCTTGGAGGCTAATTGCAGGCCGGGTGCAGATGAAATC
>JACDZI010000233.1 GCA_013426785.1 Rhodocyclaceae bacterium
CTAAGCCAACAAGTTCCCCGTTGATGCGGGCTGTAACCAGTGAATGTGATTCCCGAAGAGCGGGCAGCAACTGATCTGGCTTGTCTGCCGACGACCACAGATTGGCCTTGTACAGGGCGATGACCTCGTCGGTTTCTATGGAGTCGGAAAGAGAGATGACAGCGCGCATGTGGTTGCCTGTGAGGCCTAACGTGGTTCGAGTTGAGCGTCACCCCCAAGTGCGGGGAATTCGCTGGCAACATGCTTCATTGTGTTGCCAGCGCACGCACGAGCGGGGCATCGTCGCGAGCCGCGCGAGCGATGACGCTCTAACGAGTCGTTCCACGTCGTGACTGCCGGCCAGCCCCTCGATTGCTTCAGCCTCTCCGGATAACCGTCCAAACCCCTGCGGGTTTGCTGCCTTTCCATCGGAGCGATTTCCGCTGCGTCCGCATCAACGCGGTTATGCGGCGCCGCCGACAGCGCTCCGCTGTTTAGCATGTCACCCCGGACTTTATACAGCCCCCCTCTTTCGGGCATCATCATAGGTTTTCCTCAGCGCAGGCAGTCATGAGCGGGGAACGTTCAAGGTGACCGGCGCTGCGCGGCTTCATCGCGCAGCGTCCAGAGAGCGAAGCGAACGGGGTCGACCGCAGGGTTGGGCCTCTTGGTTTTAACACTCGGGCGGATGTTTGCTTCAATTTCAGTACCAGAAAGCGCTGGCATAAAGCCACAGGACAAACACCAAGCCCAGAATGACAGCGGCAATTCGGCTTTGACGGAAAGACCTGAGGACGGCCTCACGAGCTTCGCCAGCACCAGCGGCTAGAGCGGCTTTGTCGGCCAGCTTCAGGAACAGCTTGTAGGAAACAAGGCCGACGAGAAAAGCGGAAACGAACATTCCAATTCCGAGGAAGAGGAGAGCGTGCAACGAAAGCAGATTGCGCAAACCGCCGTCAGCGAGAAGAAGTACGATGCCGCCCCCAAGCCAAGTGAAGGTCGCAATTCGACCAAGCTGTGCCTTTATGTCATCGACCGGCTGAGATTCCACCTTGCACTCCTTTCTGGAGAGGCCCAACGTGGTTCGAGTTGAGCGTCACCCCCAAGTGCGGGGAATTCGCTGGCAACATG
>JACDZI010000011.1 GCA_013426785.1 Rhodocyclaceae bacterium
ATGTGGCGCCATTACGCCGATCTTCGGTGGCTCCTTTATGGCGATCAATGACATCTCATGACCTCAACTTCTCGAACCGCCCGGTGCGGACCCGCATGCCGGGTGGTGTGGGAGGGGATCGGTCAGGTATCCTGACCGCCCCTATCCCGATTATTGCGGTGCGGCAAGTGATGGATGCATTGCCGAACGCAGCCCAACTTGTCGAAGATTCGGTAGCATCCGGACAAATGAATTAGGAGGAGAGAAAAATGCTGGAGATAGATGAACAGGAGGCCTTTGCTGACGAGAACGATCGTGCTTCGATGATCGAGCTGCAGAACAACCAGGAAGCGCTCGAAAGGGCGCGCCAACTGGTGTCAGCCGAGACGCACCCGGAGTTCGATGGCAGCCACTGCGTGGTATGCGACGCCAAGATTCCTAAAGCTCGTCTGGCCCTGATGAAGGTGCGTTGCGTGGAGTGCCAGTCAAGGATCGAGGCCGGTAGTAGGATGTATCGGCATCAGTGAAGGCGGCTCTACCGAATTTCAGTCGGGTTCGGCGAAGCCGGTGAGTTACAGCGGATTGGTGATGGCCATCCGAGATCATCGCGGTAACTGTTTGATGCGATGTTGCCTGAGAGACTTGATCACAGGGTTACCCACAGAATTTGTGGATTTGTTCGGACGATCGGCGCAGATTTGCGGTTATTTAGGAGACACCACTTTGGCCGAAATCCAGCAGCGCTTCACATAATCCGTGTATTCAAGGTCATCGCTCAAAACGTGGCTTACGAACCACTGTTCAAAAAAGCCGACCAGGGGCTCGCTGGAGCAGGACTTGTTGACCACTGCATCCTTGACCCTGCGCTCCATGTCCCCAACGCCCCCAATCAATCGATTATGGGTAGTGCGATGCTTCTCCAGATCCGGATAAGCGAGAATTTCGAGCAGCGCATCTTCCACCGCCAAATGGAATTTCAGGGATTCCCTGATCTCGGCAAGAAAATACTGGACGATATGCCAAGGATCACGTTTGTCGATCGAGTTTTCCAGGGCGAGAAGGTGCTCAAAGATGGTCTTGTGCTGAGAGTCGATCGCATCGATACCCAACAGAAATTCATCCTTCCATTTGACGGTGTTTGACACCCATCCATCTCCCAAGAGCGCAGAGATTATTGTACTAATCTACTCAACCAAACGGGATGAGTTTGCGTCTGTTCCCTAAAACGCCCATCTGCACCCGCGCACCCATCGACCATGCCAGGCTACCTCATCGGCGTGGGCTAATTTGAAAGGTGACTTCTTCGGGCGGACAGAAGCGGTCAGTTTTCCTCGGGCATCATCTTGATTGCACCGCAGGGACACTCCGCCGCGCAGACGCCGCAGCCCTTGCAGTAGTCGTAATTGAACTCGAAGCGCTTGCCGGGGCCGAGCTTGATGACCGCATTATCGGGACAGACACCGTAACAGTTGTCGCATTCGAAGCAGTTGCCACAACTCAGGCAACGGCGCGCCTCGAACAGGGCATTGTTCTCGTCCAACCCGCCCTGCACCTCCTCGAAGGTGGACTGGCGGCGGATGATGTCAAGCGTCGGCCGCACCATGTGCGGCGCTTCGGTGTAGTACCAGGGATTGAGCTTGTCGAAGCTGGCGATTTCGTGCTTGGGGGGCGGCGCATAGGTTTCGCCACGCAGCCAGGCATCGATGTGGTGCGCGGCTTTCTTGCCGTGGCCGACCGCTACGGTGACGGTGCGCTCCGAAGGAACCATGTCACCGCCGGCGAAAATGCCGGGATGGCCGGTCATCATGTTCTGGTTGACCTGCACCGTGCCGTCCTTGAGTTCCAGCCCCGGCAAGCCGTCGAGTAGCGACAGGTCGACATCCTGGCCCAGTGCCAGCACGACGGAATCGGCCGCGAGGGTCTCGAATTCACCTGTCGGCTGCGGGAAACCCTTGTCGTCGAGGGCCATTTTCTCGATGGTAATTTCCCCTTCGCCGGCTTGCTTGATGGTGGACAGCCACTTGACCATCACGCCTTCCTGCAGGGCTTCCTCGATCTCGAAATCGTGCGCCGGCGCCTTCTCGCGCGTGCGGCGATAAACGATGATGGCTTCGCTGGCGCCGAGGCGCTTGACCGTGCGCGCCACGTCGATGGCCGTGTTGCCGCCGCCATAGACGACGACGCGGCGGCCAAGCATCGGCTTATCCTCGCCCTCCATCGAGCGCAGCACCGACACCGCATCGACGATCTTGGTGGCGTCGCCGGCGGGGATGAAGGCGCGCTTGCCGATGTGCGCACCGACGGCCAGAAAGGCGGCGTCGAACTGCCCGGCCTGCATGCTGTCCTGGATGTTGGAAACCTTGGTGTCGAGGCGTAGCACCACGCCCAGGTCGAGGATGCGCTTCACCTCGGCGTTGAGCACGTCGCGCGGCAGGCGGTATTGCGGGATGCCGAAGCGCATCATGCCGCCGGCGTAGGGACCGGCTTCGTGGATCTCGACCTCGTGGCCGAGGCGGGCCAGGTGGTAGGCCGCCGACAGCCCGGACGGGCCGGCACCGACGACGAGCACGCGCTTGCCGCTCTTGTTCGCGGGTTTGGGGAAGGCCCAACCGCGCTTGATCGCCTCGTCGCCGAGAAAGCGCTCGACGGCGTTGATGCCGACCGACGAATCGATATTCTGACGATTGCAGGCACCCTGGCAGGGGTGATAGCAGACGCGCCCCATGATGGCGGGCAACGGATTGTTCTCGGTGAGGGCGCGCCAGGCGGCTTCGTAGTCACCCGATTCGGCATGGAACAGCCAGCCCTGGATGTTCTCACCGGCCGGACAGGCGGCGTTGCAGGGTGGCAGGCGGTCGAGGTAGAGGGGTTTGAAGGTGCGCCAGGAACCGGTACGGTTGGCCAGCGACGAGCCGGGATCGAGCGTGATGGCGAAAGGCTTGTCCATGCTTACAGTCCTTCCAGCAGGTTGTATTTGCGGATGTTGCGGTCGGCCAGCGCCTGCAGCTTCGCGATCACCTGTACATCCGGTTGCTTGCCGAACAGGTGGGCATAGCGTTTTTGCGGTCGCAGATAGTCTTCCACGGGCAGCTTCTGCCGTATCGCCAGCGCCGACTTTTGCTCGCCGTATTCTGCCGAGAACACCGGGAACAGGCCGGTTTCCTTGGCGAGTCGGGCGATCTTGATGGTCTCGCTCGATGCCGTGCCCCAGCCGAGCGGGCAGGGCACGAGGATATGGATATAGCGGGCGCCGCGCAGTTCCATGGCGCGGCTCACCTTCGCTTCGAGGTCGCGCAAGTCGGCGACCGTGGCGGTGGCCACGTAGGGAATCTCGTGCGCCATGGCGATGGCGGGTACGAACTTGCCTTGGCCGAAGGCGTTGCCCGGTTCGCTGCCCACGGCCATGGTGGTGGCGGTGCGCGCCGCCGGAGGCGTGGCGCTAGAGCGTTGCACCCCCGTGTTCATGTAGCCGCCGTTGTCGTAGCAGATGTACAGCACGTCGTCGTTGCGCTCGAACATGCCGGACAGGCAGCCGAAGCCGATGTCGGTGGTGCCGCCGTCGCCGCCCTGCGCGACCACGCGGATGGCGGGATTGCGTTCGCCCTTCTTCTGCTTCACCTTCAGCGCGGCGGCGATGCCGGTGGCGACCGCCGCAGTGTTGCCGAACAGCGAATGCACCCAGGGAATCTGCCAGGAGGTCTCGGGGTAGGGCGTCGAGAACACTTCCAGGCAGCCGGTGGCATTGGCGCAGATTAGTTGGCCCTGGGTGGCCTCCATGGCGGCGTCAATGGCGTAGCGTGCGCCGAGCGCCTCGCCGCAGCCCTGACAGGCACGATGGCCGGAGTTGATCGAGTTGTAGCGCTTGTCGCTCGCCTGCACACTGCGCTCCTCGGGGGCGAGCAGGCGATTGCCGACGGTGAAGGTGCCGGTTTGATAGAACTTGATGGGTTGGAAGCTCATCACCGTCCTCCTAGTAATTGCGCGCGGCGACGACGCCGGCGTCGCGCAGCAGGTTCTCGGCGATGGGCCCGGAGCGGCGCACCTGCTTCTCGCGTTCGAGCTGTTTGTTCACCGCCTTCCAGTCGAGGTCGAGGAAGGTGTTGAGTTCCAGTTCCCCGGCACAGGCTTTCTCGAACAGCGCGGTCAGCGATTTCACCGTGATGGCGCGGCCGCCGAGTCCGGCGATCACCGTATGGCCCTGCAGCCCCATGCCCGTACAGGCGAGGCGCACGTCAGTGGCGACGATGCCGCCGCCGCCCACGGCGAGGCTCTTCTCCAGCACCACGAAGCGCTGGCAATCCTTCAGCGCGGCCGCGACGGCAGCGTAGGGGAAGGGGCGGAAGCTGGTGATGCCGAGCACGCCGATCTTGTGCCCTTGTTCGCGCATCGCATCGACGGTGTCTTTGATCGTGCCCAGTACCGAGCCCATGGCGATGATGATGGTTTCCGCATCCTCGGTGCGGTAGCTGCGGATCAGCCCACCCGAATCGCGACCGAACACGGCCTGGAATTCCTCGGCCAGTTGCGGGATGCGTTCCAGCGCCTGCATCTGCTTGGCGTGGGCGAGGTAGCGCACTTCCATGAAGGCCTCGGGGCCGACCATCGCGCCGATGGAGACCGGCTCGGCGGGGTCGAGCACCTGGCGCGGCTCGTAGGGCGGCAGGTACTGGTCGACCTGCTGCTGAGTCGGCATGTCCACCCGCTCGTAGGCGTGGGTGAGGATGAAACCGTCCATGCACACCATGATCGGCAGCGAGAGTTCCTCGGCCAGCTTGAACGCCTGGATGTGCAGGTCGAGCGCTTCCTGGTTGGTTTCGGCAAACAGTTGCAGCCAGCCGGAGTCGCGCTGCGACAATGAGTCGGAGTGGTCATTCCAGATGTTGATCGGCGCACCGATGGCGCGGTTGGCCACGGTCATCACGATGGGTAGGCCGAGGCCGGAGGCGTTGTACACCGCCTCGACCATGTAGAGCAGGCCCTGCGAGGCAGTCGCGGTATAGCTGCGCGCCCCGGCGGCCGAGGCACCGATGGCGACCGACATGGCAGCGAATTCCGATTCGACGTTGATGTACTCGCAGTCGCCCAGGGTGGCGTCCTTGACCATTTCGCCGAGAGCCTCGACAATGTGCGTCTGCGGCGAGATCGGATAGGCGCAGATCACTTCCGGCCGGCACAGGGCGATGGCCTCGGCGACGGCGCGGCTTCCTTCCATCTGTTTAAGCATGGGTACCCTCCATTTCGGCGCGGACGATGTTGTAAGCCTCGGTGGCGGCGGCGATGTTGCCGTTGGCAACCTTGCCGGAGAAACGCTCGCGGATGGCCTTGACCACCGATTCGAGCTTGAGCACGCCCGAGATCGCCGCGAAACCGCCGAGCAGCGGCACGTTGGGTACCGGGCGGCCGATGTGCTTCAAGGCCAGGTCGGTGGCCGAGACGGTGCACAGGCGTTCGGCGCGATGATTCCTGACGAAGTCGGCGAGGCCCAACTGCTCGAAGGTCTTGTTGGTATTGATGAGGATGTAGCCGTCGGGCTTCAGGCCGGCGAAGCAGTCGACCTGGTGCAACAGCGTCGGGTCCTGGATGATCAGCGCATCGGGCGCCATGATCGGCTCCCGCAAGCGGATCTCCTTGTCGTCAATGCGGCAGAAGGCCACCACCGGTGCGCCGGTGCGCTCGGAGCCGAAACTGGGGAATGCCTGGGCGTGACGGCCTTCGTCGAAGGCGGCGATCGACAGCATTTCCGTCGCCGTTACAACGCCCTGACCGCCGCGCCCATGGATACGAACCTGGAACATCGTGCCTCCTTCTTTTTTTGTCGGGACCGCCGATGTTGCAGTGCCCGATTGCGAACGACAGTGTAACGCTTTAGCGAATCGATGCGCGGTGAGGGCGAAAAGTCGGCGCTGGCGGGACGGCGAGGTTCGGCCAAGTTCAGACGTAGTGGCTAAGAAATGTTAGCCGGCGCGAACAAAACGTAATTGATCTTGAACCGGCCGCCCGGTAACCTGCGGACTCAGACAAGTCATCATCTGGGACGGTCAGAGAGCTACCCCCTGATCGACATTAAGTTCGTTCGATATCAGGTACTCACTACACCGAGGGCGCAGACGGAGTGCCTTTCATCCGGGTGCAGAATCTCTCCACTACTGGGAAGTTGAATCTTGAAGACTGTAAGCGCATAACCCGCAGCACACACGAGGGGCTTCTCGGTCGGAGCAAGTTATCTGGTGGGGAATTGCTGGTGAAAATTACCGGTGTTGGGCGGATGGCCGTAGCCTCAGTCGTCCCGGACCACTTTGAAGCCAACATAAACCAGCACATCGTTGCGATACGCACAGGCGATAAGAAGATAAGCGAGACGCTCGCAGCATGGCTAAATCTCGACTCTGCGGAACGCCTTGCTTCGCGGCGCGCAACTGGCGGCACTCGCCCCGCCTTGGACTATCCAGCTCTCCTTTCCATCCCGGTTGTTTTCGATGAGAGTTTGCCAAAGCGAATTACTGATGCAGTCACCCGGTTTCAGGGGCTTCTGTATAAATCAAAGGACCTTCTGCTAAGAATTGACGATGTCCTCCTCAGCGAACTTGGCATTAAGCGTAAGTCGTCCCCTAAAAAGTCGGCGCTGGCGGGACGGCAACAGTTGAGGATTTCAAGCCAAGGAGCCAAAGTCGTAGCAGGTTCTATATAGTTCTAGTAATATTTCGATAGAAGTATGTATAACTTGATAGAACATGGACCCCATCAAGAACCCGTTTTCACCTGGCGCCGGATCACCCCCACCTGAATTGGCTGGTCGGGCACCGATATTGGAGCAGGCCCGCATCCTGCTCGGTCGCGTCCTGCTCGGCAAGCCCGAAAAAAGCCTGATGCTCACCGGCTTGCGCGGTGTCGGCAAAACCGTATTACTCAACGAAGTCCGGCGCATGGCGCAAGACACCGGCTATCGCACGGTATTGATCGAGGCCCATGAAGACAAATCCCTGGGGCCGCTCATTGCTGCACCGCTGAAGACCGTGTTTTTTGAACTCGACCGGTTGGCCCACGCGGGCGATCGTGTCAAGCGCGGGTTGCGAGTGTTGCGAAGTTTTCTGGGCGGCCTGAAGATCAAGATGGGCGAGATCGAGATCGGGCTCGATATCGAAGCCGAAACGGGTGCCGCTGATAGCGGTGACATCGAAATCGATCTGCCCAACTTATTCGAGGCACTGGGCGAAGCCGCAAAGGAAAAAGGCAGCGCGGTTGCGATCCTGATCGACGAAATCCAGTACCTGACCCAGAAAGAATTAGGCGCGGTCATCATGGCCATGCACCGCATGCAACAACGCCAACTGCCGGTGATATTGCTTGGCGCCGGCTTGCCGGTTTTGCCCGGACTGGCTGGGGAATCGAAGTCCTACGCCGAACGTTTGTTTGCCTTTCCGGATGTCGGCGCACTTTCTCAACCGGACGCCAACCAGGCGATCAGCGAACCCGCCTTGGTGGAGGGAGTAAAAATCAGTGACGATGCACTCGCGGAGACCTACCGTCTGACCAAGGGTTATCCCTACTTCATTCAGGAGTGGGGGTACCAGATATGGAACCTGGCGGAGAGTAGCCCCATCGAGTTCGCGGTGGTGCAATCCGCCGCCGCAACCGTGATAAAGCGGCTCGACCAGAACTTTTTCCGCGTTCGATTCGATCGACTGACGCCTGGAGAAAAGAACTTCTTGCGCGCCATGGCAGAACTGGGCCCTACCGCTAGCCGATCAGGCGATATTGCCGCGTGCCTGGGGGTGAAGGTGAACAGCATTGGTCCGGTACGGGCCAAACTCATCAAAAAAGGGATGATCTACAGCCCCGCATATGGCGACATTGCCTTTACCGTTCCGCTATTTGATGAGTTCATGAAGCGCGCCATGCCTGGCTTCGATGCCAGGATGTGATTAACGCCGTCCCGCCAGTGCCGACTTTTTTCGTCATCCGCCACGGATGGTGCACTGCCCGATTGCGAGCGACGGTGTAACGCACTATCCTGAGGGTGTTCGCCTACCCGGCGACGCCAACCCCAAGCCACCGTGGGCGATCCGCACGGTGCCTATACAGAAACTCCATCAGGAGCCGTCATGTCCGAGAAACAAACCAATGTCCAAGCGGACACCGATCCGCAGGAAACCCGCGAATGGCTCGATGCGCTGGAAGCTGTCATCGAGCAGGTCGGCCCTGAACGCGCCCATTATCTGATCGAACAACTGATCGAACTGGGCCACCGCGCCGGCATCAACATTCCCTACTCGGCCAACACCGATTACATCAACACCATCCCGGTCGACCGCCAGCCGCTGGCGCCCGGCGACTACGCGCTGGAAAACAAGATCCGCGCCTACATCCGCTGGAACGCGCTGGCCATGGTGCTGCGCGCCAACCAGGGCGACTCCAATCTCGGCGGCCACATCGCCAGCTTCGCCTCGGCGGCGACGCTCTACGACGTCGGCTTCATCCACTTCTGGCACGCGCCCAGCGAACGGCACGGCGGCGACCTGATCTTCGTGCAGGGCCATTCGGCCCCCGGCGTCTATGCGCGCGCCTTCCTGCTCGGCCGGCTGACTGAAACCCAGATGGACGGCTTCCGCCAGGATGTCGATGGCCAGGGCATCACCTCCTACCCGCACCCATGGATCATGCCGGACTTCTGGCAGTTCCCCACCGTGTCGATGGGCCTCGGCCCCTTGCAGGCGATCTACCAGGCGCGTTTCATGAAGTACATCCACGACCGCAGGCAGGCCGACACCACCGGCCGCAAGGTGTGGGCCTTCATGGGCGACGGCGAGATGGACGAGCCGGAATCGATGGGTGCCATCGGCATGGCCGGCCGCGAGAAGCTCGACAACCTGATCTTCGTCGTCAACTGCAACCTGCAGCGCCTAGATGGCCCGGTGCGTGGCAACGGCAAGATCATCCAGGAACTGGAAGCCGATTTTCGTGGCGCGGGCTGGAACGTCATCAAGGTGATCTGGGGCAGCTACTGGGACCCGCTGCTGGCGCAGGACAAGCACGGCCTGTTGCGCCAGCGCATGATGGAGTGCGTGGATGGCGATTACCAGACCTTCAAGTCGAAGGATGGCGCGTATGTGAGGGAACACTTCTTCAACACGCCCGAACTCAAGGCGATGGTCGCCAACTGGTCCGACGACGACGTCTGGCGGCTGAACCGCGGTGGCCACGATCCGCACAAGGTGTATGCCGCCTACAAAGCCGCCGTCGAGCATGCCGGCCAGCCGACCGTGATCCTCGCCAAGACCATCAAGGGCTATGGCATGGGTGAATCAGGCGAGGCGCAGAACATCACCCACCAGCAGAAGAAGATGGGCACCATCTCGCTCAAGGCCTTCCGCGACCGCTTCAAGCTGCCGATCAGCGACGACCAACTGGAAAGCCTGCCCTACCTGAAGTTCGCCGACGACGCGCCGGAACTCAAGTACATGCGCGAGAAGCGCATGGCGCTGGGCGGCTACCTGCCGCAACGCCGCCGCAGCGTCGAGCCGCTGCCGGTGCCGCCATTGTCGGCCTTCGACGCGCTGCTCAAGGCAACGGCTGACGGGCGCGAGGTGTCGACGACGATGGCCTTCGTGCGCATCCTCAACGTGTTGCTGAAAGACAAACTGATCGGCAAGCGCATCGTGCCGATCGTGCCCGACGAGTCGCGCACCTTCGGCATGGAAGGCCTGTTCCGCCAGATCGGCATCTGGAACCAGGAAGGCCAGAAATACGTGCCGCAGGACGCCGACCAGCTGATGTTCTACAAGGAATCCAAGGACGGCCAGGTCCTCCAGGAAGGCATCAACGAGGCCGGTGCGATGGCCGACTGGATCGCCGCCGCAACCAGCTATTCGACCCATGGCGTGCAGATGATCCCGGTCTACATCTTTTATTCGATGTTCGGCCTGCAACGCACCATGGACCTGTGCTGGGCGGCGGGCGATTCGCGCGCGCGCGGCTTCCTGGTCGGCGGCACTGCCGGACGGACGACGCTCAACGGCGAAGGCCTGCAGCACGAAGATGGCCATTCGCACCTGCTGGCCGCGACCATCCCGAACTGCATTGCCTACGACCCCAGCTTTGCCTACGAACTGGCGGTGATCGTGCAGGACGGCCTGCGCCGCATGGTGGCCGGGCAGGAGGATGTGTTCTATTACCTGACGGTGATGAACGAGAACTATGAGCATCCGGCCATGCCCGAAGGTGTGCAGCAGGACATCCTCAAGGGCATGTACCGGTTCCGCAAGGGGCCGAACGGCAACAACCCGCGCGTGCAACTGCTCGGTTCCGGGACCATCTTCCGCGAGGCGATCGCTGCCGCCGATCTGCTCGGGAACGACTGGGGTGTGACGGCTGATCTTTGGTCCTGCCCGAGCTTCAACGAACTGGCGCGCGACGGCCATGAATGCACGCGCCAGCATCTGCTCAACCCGACCGCGTCGCGCCCCGTCTGTCATGCCAAGGCGCTGTTGGCCGACACGCGCGGGCCCATCGTCGCCGCCACCGACTACCTGCGCCTTTACGCCGAGCAGATCCGTCCCTTCATCACCGAAGGCGGCCGCCATTACTCGGTACTCGGCACCGACGGCTTCGGCCGTTCCGACACGCGCGAGAAACTGCGGCATTTCTTCGAGGTCGATCGCTACTGGATCACCCTCGCCGCCCTGTCGGCGCTCGCCGACGAAGGGGCCGTCGAGCCGCAACAGGTCGCTGCGGCCATCGCGAAATACGGCCTTGACCCCGCCAAACCCAACCCGGTGAAGGTGTGATCATGGGCGCGACGATTGAAGTGAAAGTTCCCGACATTGGCGATTTCAAGGGCATTCCGGTCATCGAGATTCATATCAAGCCGGGCGATACGGTCAAGGCCGAGGATTCGCTGATCACGCTCGAATCCGACAAGGCGACGATGGACGTGCCAAGCCCTGCTGCCGGAACGGTGCGGGAAGTCAAGGTGGCGCTTGGCGACAAGGTTTCCGAAGGCAGTCTGGTGCTGCTGCTCGATACCGGTGCTGAAAAAGTCGGCGCTGGCGAGACGGCTGCTGCTGCGCCGGTTGCAGCCCCGGCGCCAGCCGCTGCAACTCCCGTCGCACAATCAGTTACGACCGTTGCCGAAGGCGAGGTGTGCGAACTGCGTCCGACCGAGGCCGAACCGACCACGGCTCCGGCGCAGATCAGCATGCCCTCGCCGGCCGAAACGGTCATGGCCATGGACGGCGCCAAGGCGCATGCCTCGCCTTCGGTGCGCCGCTTCGCCCGCGAGTTGGGCGTCGATGTCGCGAAGGTGAATGGCAGCGGGCCGAAGGGCCGCATTACGGAGCAGGACGTGCAGGGCTATGTCAAGGCGGCGCTGACTGCGTCGCCCGCTGCCGTCTCGCCAGCGCCGACTTTTTCGGGTGGCCTGGAGTTGTTGCCCTGGCCCAAGGTCGACTTCGCCAAGTTCGGCCCCATCGAGGTCAAGCCGCTGTCGCGCATCAAGAAGATCAGCGGCCCGAACCTCGCGCGCAACTGGGTGATGATTCCGGCGGTGACCTATCACGAGGAAGCCGACATCACCGACCTCGAAGCGCTGCGCGTTAGCCTCAACAAGGAGAACGAGAAGGCCGGCATCAAGCTCACCATGCTGGCTTTCATGATCAAGGCAGTGGTCGCCGCATTGAAGAAGTATCCCGACCTCAATACCTCGCTGGATGGAGACACTCAGATCTTCAAGAACTACTGGCACATTGGCTTCGCCGCCGATACGCCGAACGGCCTGATGGTGCCGGTGCTGAAGAGTGCCGACCAGAAGGGCGTGATCGAGATCGCACAGGAAACCTCCGAACTGGCCAGGAAGGCGCGCGACGGTAAGCTGCTGGCGGGCGACATGCAGGGGGCGACCTTCACCATTTCCAGCGTCGGCGGCATCGGCGGCACAGCTTTTTCGCCCATCGTCAATGCGCCGGAAGTGGCGATCCTCGGCGTCAGCAAGTCGAGCCTGAAACCGGTGTGGGATGGTCAGGCTTTCGCGCCGCGCCTGATCGTGCCGCTGTCCCTTTCCGCCGATCACCGCGTCATCGATGGTGCGCTGGCGACCCGTTTTAATGCCTACCTCGCCCAGTTGCTGGGCGATTTCCGCAGGGTGATGCTATGACTCATGATATGGAAACCGACATGCTGGTCCTCGGGGCCGGCCCCGGCGGCTACTCGGCCGCCTTCCGCAGCGCCGACCTCGGCCTGAAGACCGTATTGGTCGAACGCTATGCCACGCTGGGCGGTGTTTGCCTCAATGTTGGTTGCATTCCCTCCAAGGCGCTGCTGCACGTCGCGGCGGTGATGGAGGAGGCGCAGCACCTGTCCAGCGCCGGCGTGAGCTTCGCCGCGCCGCAGGTCGACATCGACGCCATGCGCGTCCACAAGCAGAAGGTGGTCGGCAAGCTGACCGGTGGCTTGGCCGGCATGGCTAAGGCGCGCAAGGTCGAGGTGGTGCAGGGGGTCGGCAAGTTCGTCGACAGCCACCATCTGGGGGTTGAAACGGCCAGCGGTGGCAAGACGATCCGCTTCGAGAAATGCATCATCGCTGCCGGTTCTTCCGCCGTGCATCTGCCTTTCCTGCCTCAGGATGCACGCATCGTCGACTCGACCGGTGCGCTCGAACTGCGTGGCAAGCCCGAAAAGATGCTGGTGATCGGCGGCGGCATTATCGGCCTGGAGATGGCGACGGTGTATTCGACGCTGGGCGCCAAAGTCGATGTCGTCGAGATGCTCGACAGCCTGATGCAGGGGCCGGACCGGGACGCGGTGAAGGTGTGGGAAAAGCAGAACGCCCACCGCTTCGCGCGCATCATGCTCAAGACAAAAACCACCGCCGTCGTCGCAAAGGACGATGGTCTGTGGGTGACGTTCGAGGGCGAAGCGGCGCCGTCAGAACCGCAGCGCTATGACCTGATCCTGCAAGCCGCTGGCCGCAGCCCGAACGGCAACAAGATTGCTGCCGATCGGGCCGGCGTGGCGGTCGACGCACGCGGCTTCATCGCCGTCGACAGCCAGATGCGTACCGGCGTGCCGCACATCTTCGCCATCGGCGATGTGGTCGGCAATCCCATGCTGGCGCACAAGGCGGTGCATGAGGCCCACGTCGCCGCGGAAGCCGCCGCCGGCCAGAAGTCACATTTCGACGCGAGGGTCATTCCCGGCGTGGCCTACACGCATCCCGAAATCGCGTGGGTCGGCCTCGGCGAGGACGAGGCGAAGAAAGCAGGCCGCAAGGTCGAGGTCGCCAAGTTTCCGTGGGCGGCCTCCGGCCGGGCGATCGCCAACGGCGCCGACTACGGCTTCACCAAACTGGTTTTCGACGCGGAAACCCATCGCATCGTCGGCGGCAGCATCGTCGGGCCGAACGCGGGCGACATGATCGGCGAGGTCTGCCTGGCCATCGAAATGGGCGCCGACGCGCTGGATATCGCCAAGACCATCCACCCGCACCCAACGCTGGGCGAAAGCATCGGCATGGCGGCCGAAGTGGCGCATGGCAGTTGCACCGATCTGCCGCCACTGAAGAAACGCTGAAAAAGTCGGCGCTGGCGGGACGGCGACGGTCGGCTAGGGGCGGGCCTGCTCGTCCGCGATGTGGCGGCGCACGATGTCGTCGAAGTCGGCGTCGCGTGCAAAGCCCATTGCGTCGCTTCGCGTGGTCTCGAAATTGCCCGGCCAGGAATTGACGATACGCATGATCGCGGGATCAGGCTCCCAACTGATGCGGGCGACGGCTTCCGGGCCGGCAATGCGCCCCAGCGCGGCGACCATTTCACTGACGCTGGTGCAAAGGCCGGGGAGGTTCAGGACACGGCTGTAGCCAAAGCGGCCAGCGTCGATGTCGTGTCCATGGATCAGGTTCTCGATGGCGAAGTGCGGCGAGATCAACCACATCGGCGTTTCCGGCGGTACGGGACAGTTGGCCGCAAGACCCTTGAGCGGCTCGCGGATGATGCCACTGGCGAAGCTCGACGCCGCCTTGTTCGGCACTCCGGGACGCACGCATACGGTGGGCATGCGCAGGGCGCGGCCATCGACGAAACCCTTGCGGCTGTAATCATTGACCAGCAGTTCGCCCATCACCTTCTGAGCGCCATAGGAACTTTGCGGCGTCGGGGCCTGATGGTCCGGCACCCTGGCAGGCAGGGTGCCGCCGAATACCGCCACCGAACTGGAAAAAACCACGCGCGGGCAATTGCCGTTTTGCCTGGCCCGTTCGAGGATGCGCCGGGTGGCATCGAAGTTGATCTTCATGCCCAGGTCGAAATCCGCCTCGGCATGACTGCTGACGATGGCGGCCAGATGGAAGATCGACTGGGTCTGCGGGGTCAGGACGGACTGGAGCAGCGACTCATCGCCGATGTCGCCGGTAACGACTTCGATGCGCGGGTCGCTGAAGCTCTGCGCCGGCACGACATCCAGCAAAGTGATGCGTGTCAGGGGGGTTGGCACGCCCTCCGCATTGGCAAGCGTGCTGCGTTCGAGCAGTCGCCGCGCCAGGCGCGCACCCAGCAGGCCGGCACCGCCGGTAATCAGAATTTGCATGAGTTTTCCTTCCGATGGAACAGTGCGGCGTCAGGCCCGGTACCAGGGAGTTCGCCGCTGGTGAGCAAGAAAAAAAACTTGTAATATCCGTGCGCATCATACCCATTTCTCCTCCGTGCCATGACGGAGTCCATTGGTGAGTCCGCTGGTATCCCCCGTCTTTCCGAAAACTCCGCCGGCCTGCCGGGTGCTGAGGGTATGGTGAAGCCGCTGCTGGGCTGCATCGCTGACGATTTTACCGGGGCCACCGACCTGGCCGGCATGCTGGTACGCGCCGGCATGCGCACGGTGCAGATGATCGACGTGCCGACGCACCCCCTGCCGTCCGAAGTCGATGCAGTGGTGATCGCACTGAAGTCGCGCACCGTTCCGGCGGCCGAAGCGGTCAACAGTGCGCTGGTGGCACTTGACTGGTTGCGTGCGGCCGGCTGTCGGCAGTTCTATTTCAAATATTGTTCGACCTTCGATTCGACCGATGCCGGCAACATCGGCCCGGTGACGGATGCCCTGATGACCGCGCTCGGGACCGACTTCACGATTGCCTGCCCGGCCTTCCCCGAAAACAAGCGCACGATCTTCAACGGTTACCTGTTTGTCGGCGACGTGTTGCTCAACGAAAGCGGCATGCGCGACCATCCCCTGACGCCGATGACCGACGCCAACCTGGTGCGCATATTGCAACGACAAACGCAGCGCCAGGTCGGGCTGATCCGACATGCCACGATAGCGGGCGGGGCGGCGGCGATCCGCGAGGAAATCCAGCGTTTGCGCACGGCCGGTGTGGCGATTGCCATCGTTGATGCGATCAGCGATGCCGACCTGATGCAGATCGGTGCGGCCTGCGCCGAGTTGGCATTGGTTACCGCCGGTTCGGGCATTGCGCTGGGCCTGCCGCAGAATTTCCGGCGCGAGGGATGCCTGGGCAACCGGATCGATGCCAATGCGTCGAGTTACCCGGTCGGCCATCGCGCCATCCTCTCTGGAAGCTGTTCTCTGGCCACCCAGGCGCAGGTTGCTCGCGCCATCGCTGCCGGCTGCCCCGCATTCAAGATCGACCCGTTGAGGCTCGCCGACGGCGAGGATCTGGTCGCCAAGGCGCTGGACTGGGCGACGCCTTTACTGTCCGGCAATCGCCCGCCCTTAATCTATGCCACGGCAGATGCCGACAATGTCCGGGCCGCTCAAGCCAGGATCGGCGCGGTGCCCGCCGGCGCCCTGGTCGAACAGGCGCTCACCCGGATCGCCCAGGGCCTGGTTGAACGTGGCGTACGGCAACTGATCGTCGCCGGGGGTGAGACTTCGGGGGCCGTGGTGTCCGCCTTGAACGTGACGGGGTTGCACATCGGCCCGCAAATCGACCCCGGTGTGCCCTGGACACTTAGCCTGGGTGCCTCCCCGCTGGCCTTGGCCCTCAAGTCCGGCAATTTCGGCGCGCCGGACTTTTTCACGCAGGCCTGGAACGTATTGCCATGAACGAAGCCGCATTGCGCGAAGCGATTTGCCGATGCGGCGCTTCTTTATTCGCCCGTGGCCTCGCCACCGGCAGCAGCGGCAATGTCAGTGTCCGCCTCGACGACGGTTGGCTTCTGACCCCGACCAACAGTTGCCTCGGGCAGCTTGAACCGGACCGCCTGGCCAAGCTCGACTGGCAGGGCAGACTGCTTTCCGGCGCGCCAGCCTCGAAGGAAGCCTTCCTGCATCGCGCGATGTATGAAGCATGCCCGGCTGCGGCAGCGATCATCCACCTGCATTCGACTTACGCGGCGGCCGTTTCATGCATGTCCGGACTCGACCCGACCGATTGCATTCCGCCGCTGACCGCTTATTTCGTCATGAAAATTGGCAAACTGCCGCTGGTGCCCTACCATCGTCCGGGTGACCCGGCCCTTGGGGAAGCGATGCGCCAGATGGCTGGCAGGCACAGTGCGGTTCTGCTCGCCAACCACGGTCCGGTGGTTTCCGGCCCGACGATCGAAAGCGCCCTGTACGCTACCGAGGAACTGGAGGAAACAGCGAAATTGTTCCTGCTGTTGCGCGGCCATAATCCGCGCATACTCGACACTGAAGAGATCGCCGAACTGGCGCGTGTCTTTCCCGCCGAAAAATAACAAGGAAAAGTGACATGCCACGCTTTGCCGCCAACCTGACCATGATGTTCAACGAAGTCCCGTTCGCCGAACGCTTCGCGGCGGCGGCGCGGGCAGGCTTCCGGGCGGTCGAATTCCTTTTTCCCTATGACCATGCTCCTGACACCGTGGCTGGCTGGTTGCAGGCCAACGACCTGCAAAACGTCCTCTTCAACATGCCACCCGGCGACTGGCAAGCCGGTGAGCGCGGCCTGGGGGCGCTGCCGGGCCGCGAGGCGGAGTTTCAAGACGGCGTGACCAAGGCGCTCAATTACGCGCAGGCGCTCGGCACGCCGCGCCTGCACGCCATGGCGGGCCTGCTGCCTGCGGGCGCCGACCCTGCCGCATGCCGCGCAACCTACATCGACAACCTGCGCCATACCGCCGATCGCTGCGCAAAACAGGGCATCATGGTCTTGATCGAGCCGATCAACACGCGCGACATTCCCGGCTACTTCCTCAATACCCAGGCCGAAGCACAAGCCATCCGCGCTGCTGTGGGCGCACCCAACCTCAAGGTGCAGATGGACCTTTATCACGCCCAGATCGTCGAAGGCGACATCGCCACGAAACTGCGCCGCTATCTGCCGCATATCGGCCACATCCAGATCGCCAGCGTGCCTGAGCGCCACGAACCGGACGACGGCGAACTGAATTATCCTTACCTGTTCCGTTTGCTGGACGAACTGGGATACGACGGCTGGCTGGGTTGCGAATACCGGCCGGCCGGCGCCACCGAAGCGGGCCTGGGCTGGCTGCCCAAGCCGCAACACCGTAGCACTCTGTAGTTTCGACGTGTCAATCCAATAAACCATCAAGGAGGTTTACCCGATGAAAGCACTCCGCATCAGTGTCATGGCAATGGCAATTTCCGGCTTGGCTCTGGGTTTCGTTGCCCCCATGGCCAGTGCCCAAACGACCATGCGCATCAGCGTTTCGACCGCACAAAACTCGCACCAGGGGGTCGCCATCGATACGCTGGCCAAGGAAGTCGAAGCGCGCAGCAACGGCCGCTACAAGATCAAGACGTTCTACGCGGGTGCGTTGGGTGCTGAGCGCGAGGCCATCGAGGCGGTGCAACTCGGCACGCAGGAGCTGACCTGGACCTCCACCGGTCCGATCCCCAACTTCGTCCCCGAAGTGAAGATCCTCGACGTGCCCTTCCTGTTCCGTGACTACGCGCATGCCCGTGCCGTACTGGACGGACAGATCGGCCAGGACATGCTGAAAAAATTCGACGCCAAGGGCTTCAAGGCGCTGGCCTGGGGCGAGAACGGTTTCCGCCACATGACCAACAACAAGCGCGCCATCAACGCCCCGGACGACATGAAGGGCCTGAAGATGCGCACCATGGAGAACCCGGTGCACATCCAGGCCTACAAGGGCTTCGGCATCATCCCGACGCCGATGGCCTTCTCCGAAGTGTTCACCGCCCTCCAGCAAGGTACCGTCGATGGCCAGGAAAACCCGCTGTCGGTGATTACCGCCAACAAGTTCGAGCAGGTGCAGAAATACCTGACCCTGACCGGCCATGTCTACTCGCCCGGTATCTTCCTGATGAACAAGGCCGTGTTCGACAAGCTGTCGCCCGCCGACCAGCAGATCTTCCTCGAATCCGCCAAGGTGGCCGCCAAAGCCAACCGCGACCGCGTCGATGAGGATGAAAAGACGGCTGTCACCTACCTGCGCGGCAAAGGCATGAACGTCATCGACAATGTCGACCGCAGCAAGTATCAGTCGGTGCTGGCACCCGTGTTTGCTGATTTCGAAAAGCAGTTCGGCAAGGCCGCCATCGACCAGATCAAGGCCGTCAAGTAAGCCGTAGAGACGCATGCAGCCCGGTCACTTCCCGGGCTGCTTTTCGTTCTCGCTCACGGGGAATTCATGAAAGCCGCCTTTCTCGCCTTCGAACACCATCTCACCACGCTGTCGATGTGGCTTGCCAGCGCCATGCTGGTTATCTCGGCGTCGCTTGGCCTGTTCCAGATCCTCACCCGCTTCGTCTTCGAGCAACCCGCTGAATGGACGGAGGTGCTGGTGCGTTTCGCCCTCATCTGGATGGTCTTCCTCGGGATTCCGCAAGCCTTCCGGCGCGGCTCGATGGTCTCCATCGACCTCATGCATCGGCTGGCCCCGCGCGTGTTCCGCCGCATTCTCGAAGCCCTGATCATGATCGTCACGCTCGCCCTGCTGGCAGTGATCGTCTGGTGGGGCTGGGACTATGCCCAGCGCGGCAAGGTACAGACCATGATCGGTCTTGAGGGCGTTTCGATGTTCTGGGCCTACATCGCGTTGCCGGTCGGCAGTCTGATCGCCGCTTTCGGCGTCATCGGCAATTTCCTCGAGCCGTGTCATCACGAGCTTGAGACGGCGCAGTAAGCGCGCAACGGAACCGGGAGCGCGCCATGTCCTTCGCCATGCTGATCACGATGATCCTGTGCTTCGTTTTTTCCGTCTCGATCGCCGTGTCGATCGGGGTGGCAAGCATCGTCGGCATCCAGGTCGCCGAAGCCAACATGCTCATCGCGGTGAAGGAAATCTTCACCTCGATCAACAAGTTTCCCCTCGCGGCGATTCCCTTCTTCATTTTCGCCGGCAACCTGATGGAAACCGGCGGCATCTCCAAGCGGCTGGTCGAATTCGCCAAGTCCCTCGTTGGCGGCATCCAGGGTGGCCTGGCCGCCACCTGCGTGCTGACCTGCATGATCTTCGCGGCGATTTCCGGCTCGTCGGTGGCGACCACTTTCGCCATCGGCGCCATCCTGATTCCCGCCCTGGTCAAGCACGGTTACCCGATCAGCTATGCGGCGGCTTTGCAGGCCACCTCGGCCGAGCTGGGTGTCATCATTCCGCCATCGATCCCGATGATTCTCTACGGTGTCTCCGCCGAGGTCTCGATCGGCGAACTGTTCATCGCCGGCTTTGGCCCCGGCATCCTGATCGGTGTTGCCCTGATGATCTTCGTCATCGTCTATGCGCGCATCAAGGGCTACGGCAAGCAGGATCACATCGGCAAGCTGCCGGTGCTGGTGGCCTTGCGCCAGGCCTGGCTGGCGCTGTTGATGCCCTTCGTCATCCTCGGCGGCATCTACGGCGGGGTGTTCACGCCCACCGAAGCCTCCGTGGTTGCGGTGTTCTACGCCTTCATCCTCGGCGTGTTCATCTACCGCGAAACGAAATGGAGCGATCTGCCGGGGGTCCTGCGCAAGTCGGTGATCGCCTCGTCGGTGATCATGTTCATCATCGCCAATGCGGGCCTGTTCAGTTTCATGATCACGCGCGCTGGCGTGCCGGAGCTGATCGGCACCTGGCTTTCGGAAACCCTGCAAAGCCCGGCCTACTTCCTGCTGGGTGTGAATCTCGCCCTGTTCGTCATCGGCATGTTCATCGAGACCTCGGCCTCGATCATCGTGCTGGCCCCGATCCTCGTCCCGGTGGCGATGAAGTTCGGCGTCGATCCGGTGCACTTCGGCATGATCATGATCGTCAACCTGGCGCTTGGCATGATCACCCCGCCCTTCGGCGTCAATCTGTTTGCGGCCTGCACGGTTGCCAAAATCTCGCTTGATCGCATGGCACCGAAGCTGCTGCCCTTTATCGGCGTGATCATCGCCTGCCTGATGGTGATTACCTACTTCCCGCCACTTTCACTCGCCTTGCGGGATTTCATGTATGTCCGCTGAGCGCGTTGCATACCTGGGCCTCGGCAGCATGGGGCTGCCGATGGCGCGCCGCCTGCTGGAGGCCGGTTATCCCGTGACCGTCTGGAATCGTCATCCCGACAAGGCCGCGGCCCTGGTCAGCGCGGGCGCGCACTGTGCTGCCACGCCGGCTGAAGCCGTTGCCGCCGCAGACGTGATCTTTACGATGGTGGCCGACGATGCGGCCCTCGAAACCATCACCCTCGGCGAACAAGGCTTGTTGGGTGCCATGCGGCCGGGCGCCATCCATGCTTCGATGAGCACCATCCTGCCGGCGACGGCGCGGCGTCTTGCCGCGCTGCACCAGGCACGCGAGGTCCATTACGTCGCCGCACCCGTATTCGGACGCCCCGATGCGGCGGCGGCTGGGCGCTTGTGGATCTGCCGGTCAGGTTCGCCAGAGGCACAGGCACGCCTCGCCCCCTTACTGGGGCCGCTCAGCCAGCGCCAGGAAGACCTCGGCGAGGACCCCGGGGCCGCCAACGTGCTCAAACTGACCGGCAATTTCATGATTGCGGCAGCCATCGAAACCATGGCAGAGGCCTATGTCTTCGGGGAAAAGAATGGTCTCGATCCCGCGTGGATGGCCGAGTTTTTCGGTGGCACCCTCTTTGCCTGCCCGATCTACCAGAATTACGGGCGCTTCATCGCCGAAGGCCGGTTTTCGCCGCCCGGATTTCGCCTGGCCCTCGGCCGCAAGGATGTGCAACTGGTAGCGGAAACCGCCCGGGCCAGCGATGTGCCGATGCCCTTTCTGGCCACGTTGGTCAATCGTTATGCCGCCCGTGTCGCCAAGGGCGGCGGGGATCTTGACTGGACCAGCATCGCCCTCGATGTCGCCTACGATGCCGGCCTTGACGGCTAGCCCGTCATCAGGGGCGCGCGAAAAGCGTTGTCATCGCCGGGTGCATGCAGGGATGATTCAGGATTGATCGGCAATGGCATTCACAATCTGCGCATGATTTCCAGCGCCAGCGCGGACTGGTTCAGGGTATAGAAGTGCAGGCCGGGCGCGCCCAGCGCGATCAGGCGCTTGCACAGCTCGGTAACTACATCCAGGCCGAAGGCGCGGATCGATTCGGCATCGTCGCCGAAGCCCTCGAACTTGCGGCGCATCCAGCGCGGGATCTCGGCACCGCTGCTGTCGGCGAAGCGCGCCAGCTTGCTGAAGCTGGCGATCGGCATGATGCCCGGCACGATGGGGATGGTGATGCCCAACGCACGCGCTTCGGCGACGAAGTGGGCGTAGGCGTCGGCGTTGTAGAAGAACTGGGTGATGGCGGCATCGGCACCGGCATCGACCTTGCGCTTGAAGGCCAGCAGGTCGTCGCGCGGCGATTTCGCCTGCGGGTGCCATTCCGGGTAGGCCGCGACTTCGATGCGGAAGGTATCGCCGGTTTCGGCGCGGATGAACTCGACCAGTTCGTTGGCGTAGCGGAACTCGCCGACGTCGGCCATGCCCGAGGGCAGGTCGCCGCGCAGCGCGACGATGCGGCGGATGCCCTGTTCGCGGTAGCCGTGCAGGATCTCGCGGATGCCGACGCGAGTCGAGCCGACGCAGGACAGGTGGGGCGCGGCGGCATGTCCCTCGGCGGCGATCTCCATGACGATGTCGCAGGTGCGCTCGCGCGTCGAGCCGCCCGCGCCGTAGGTCACTGAGAAGAAGCTCGGATGGGCCGCTGCCAGTTTGGCGCGCACGGCGCGCAGTTTCTCGACGCCGTCGGCCGATTGCGGGGGAAAGAATTCGAAGGAGATTTCAGTCTTGTTCATGGCGGGCATGGAGGAAGAATTCACGGTTGCCGTCGCTGCCGGTAATCGGGCTGTCGAACCAGCCGAGGACGGTGAGATGGTGTTCGGTGCAGCAGGCGAGGAGTTTGTCGCGTACTGCCGGGTACAGGAAAGCATCGGTAACGATGCCGCCCTTGCCGATGTGCTCCGGGTCGACTTCGAACTGTGGCTTGACCAGCAGCAGCAGGTCGCCGAGCTTCGTCAGCAACGGCGGCAGTTGCGGGATGATCAGCGTGAGTGAAATGAAGCTCACGTCGGCGACAATCAGGTCGAACTGCCGCGCATTTTGCCGTATTGCCAGCGCCGACTTTTTCAAATCACGCGCATTGATGCCTTCGTGAGGCTCGACGCGCGGGTCGGCGGCGATGGCCGGGTGCAACTGGCCGTGGCCAACATCGATACCGACGACCTTCGCTGCCCCATGCTGCAGCAGGCAGTCGGTGACCCCCCCCGTGCTTTGACCGATATCGAGGCAGTCGCAGCCGCGCGGATCAATGCCAGCATTTCGAAGCGCGCCGGCCAGCTTGAGACCACCGCGGGAGACGTATTCGGTGTCCGGCGCGGGGGCTACCGCTAGTGCAGCATCGTCAGGTAACAAATGCGCTGGCTTGAGCATAGTCTCACCGGCCAGGCTGACGCGCCCGGCCTCGATCAGCCGCTGCGCTGCGGTGCGTGAGGGCGCAAGCCCCTGTTGCACCAGCAGCGCATCGAGCCGCACGCCATGGGCGTGCGATGGCGTTTTCGCGCTGAAGACCTGCGCCGCAGCGCGCACGGCCACCTTGGACTTGGGCCGTGCGGTGCGGGCATGAAACGAGTTCATGCTCATGCGCGGATTATCAGTAGCGGCTCAGTAGCGATAATGCTCGGCCTTGTACGGGCCGTCCTTCGGCACGCCGATGTAGGCGGCCTGTTGGTCGGTCAGTTCGGACAGTTGCGCGTTGAGCTTTTTCAACTGCAGGCGCGCCACCTTTTCGTCCAGATGCTTGGGCAGCGTATAGACGCCCACCGGATAGTCGGCATTGCGCGTGAATAGCTCGATCTGCGCGATGGTCTGGTTGGCGAAGGACGAGGACATCACGTAGCTCGGGTGGCCGGTGCCGCAGCCGAGGTTCACCAGACGGCCCTTGGCCAGCAGGATGATGCGCTTGCCGTCGGGGAAAATGATGTGATCGACCTGCGGCTTGATCTCTTCCCACTGGTACTTCTCGACGGACGCGACGTCGATCTCGTTGTCGAAGTGGCCGATGTTGCAGACGATGGCCTGGTCCTTCATGCGCGCCATGTGGTCATGGTTGATGACATGATAGTTGCCGGTGCAGGTGACGAAAATATCGGCCTTGTCGACGGCGTAGTCCATGGTGACGACGCGGTAGCCTTCCATCGCTGCCTGCAGCGCGCAGATCGGGTCGATCTCGGTGACCCACACCTGCGCCGAGAGGGCGCGCATGGCCTGGGCCGAGCCCTTGCCCACGTCGCCGTAACCAGCGATCAACGCGACCTTGCCGGCGATCATCACGTCGGTGGCGCGCTTGATGCCATCGACCAGCGATTCGCGGCAGCCGTAGAGGTTGTCGAACTTGGACTTGGTGACGGAGTCGTTGACGTTGATGGCGGGGATCCTCAGGTCGCCGCGCTCGTGCATCTGGTAGAGGCGATGCACGCCGGTGGTGGTTTCCTCGGTGACGCCCTTGATCTGCGCGAGGCGGGTCGAGTACCAGGTCGGGTCGGTGGCGAGCTTGGCCTTGATGGTGGCGTAGAGGATGGTTTCTTCCTCGGAAGTCGGCGCTGCCAGGACGGCAATATCCTTCTCGGCCTTGCTGCCCAGGTGCAACAGCAGGGTGGCGTCGCCGCCGTCGTCGAGGATCATGTTGCTGTAACCGCCGTCCGGCCACTCGAAGATGCGGTGGGTGTAGTCCCAGTACTCGGTGAGCGTCTCGCCCTTGACGGCGAACACAGCGGTACCGCCGGCGGCGATGGCCGCCGCCGCGTGGTCCTGCGTCGAAAAGATGTTGCACGAGGCCCAGCGCACTTCGGCACCGAGCGCGGTGAGCGTCTCGATCAGCACGGCGGTCTGGATGGTCATGTGCAGCGAACCGGTGACGCGCGCGCCCTTGAGCGGCTGGGCGGCGGCGAATTCCTCGCGGATCGACATCAGGCCAGGCATCTCGGTTTCGGCGATCCTGATTTCCTTGCGGCCCCAATCGGCCAGCGCCATGTCGGCGACGACATAGTCAGTCATGGTAAGTCTCCATTCACGTTAAATGAATGGGCGCCGTTACCATGAGAACCTGTTTCGCCGAGCCTGACGATCAATGAGGATCGCTGCAGCGCCCCTCGGCAGCAGCGGATTATACGGTTTTGCCGCAGAGCCGCCACAGCGAGGTGACTTCCGCCGCCCGCGCGGCGTGCAGCGGGTCGCCGACATCCCTGACCTTAGGATGGCGGGGACGGATGTCGAGACGATCCAGCACGCGCAAGCCGGCCGCGTCGATCCATCCCAGTAGTTCGGCGCGGGTGCGCAAGCCGAGGTGTTCGGCCAGGTCGGAGAGGATCAGCCAGCCTTCGCCGCCGGGTTCGAGGTGCGCCGCCAGCCCGGCCAGAAAGCCGCGCAGCATCCGGCTGTCGGGATCGAAGATCGCCTGTTCGAGGGGCGAGCTCGGGCGTGCCGGCACCCAGGGCGGATTGCACACGATCAGCGGCGCGCGGCCGGGCGGAAACAGGTGTTGCGGCTCCACCGCGACGTGCGCCGCCAGCCCCAGCCGTGCGATGTTCTCACGGGCGCAGGCCAGTGTGCGCGGGTCCTGGTCGGTAGCGATAATCCGCGCTACGCCGCGTCGCGCCAGCAGTGCCGCCAGCACGCCCGTGCCGGTGCCGATGTCGAAGGCAATCGTCTTGGCCGGCAAGGGCACTTCGGCGACCAGTTCCAGATATTCGCTGCGCACCGGTGAAAAAACGCCGTAGTGCGGGTGAATTCGCTCGCCGTCGAGTGCCCGGATCGGGATGCCTTTCTTGCGCCACTCGTGCGCGCCGACCAGTCCGAGCAGTTCGCGCAGCGAGGCGACGAAGGCCGGGGAGTTGTCACCATAAACCTCGCTGCAGGCCGGCCGGACATCGGGGGCGCGGCGCAAGGGAATCGCGTAATCGGCGTCGAAGGGAATCAGCAGCCGGCCCAGTGTGCGGGCGCGTTGCGACTGGGCGAGGCGATGGCGGTGGAAGGCGTCGGTGGTCGAGGCGTTTGTTTTGTCCGATGATTTCTTGGGCTTGGCGAGTGATTTGTCGATGCGCCGCGCCATGGCTTGCAGCAGCAGGCGGGCATTCTGGAAATCGCCGCGCCACAGGATCGCGGTGCCCTCGCTGGCGAGCCGGAAAGCCGTATCGGCAGGGAGCGTGTCGTCGCCGATCACCACCCGTTGCGGCGGTGGCACCCCGGCTTCCGAGCGCCAGAGAGCGGCGCGGGACGTGTCGCCTTCGTCCCAGGTGATTGTTGGCGTTTCGCTCACAAAGAACTAGCCCAGCGGCTGGAAAAGTACGTCGAGGTCGTCGGCACCGAGCAGGTGTTTGCCGCCATTGTCACCCTGCGCACCCTGCACCAGTTGGTCGGCCAGACCGCGTTTCCGGTCTTGCAGCGCGAGGATTTTTTCCTCGACGGTACCCTGCGTCAGCAGCTTGTAAACGAATACCGGCTTGTCCTGGCCGATGCGGTGCGCGCGGGCGGTGGCCTGCTCCTCGACGGCGGGGTTCCACCACGGGTCGTAGTGGATCACCGTGTCGGCGGCGGTGAGGTTGAGGCCCGTGCCGCCGGCCTTGAGCGAAATGAGGAACAGCGGCACGCGGCCTTCCTGGAAATTGTTGATGGGCGTTTCGCGATCCCTGGTCTGGCCGGTCAGCTTGGCGTAGGGAATTTTCAGCAGATCGAGTTCGGCTTCGATCAGGCTCAGCATGCTGGTGAATTGGGAGAACAGCAGAATCTTGCGGCCCTCGTCGAGCAGTTCCTCGATCATCTCCATCAACAGCATCAGCTTGGCCGACTGGGCGTGGCCCTTATTGACGATGGCCTTGGCGGATTCGAGCTTGACCAAACGCGGATCGCAGCACACCTGCCGCAGCTTGAGCAGCGCGTCGAGGATCATGATCTGGCTCTGGCCGACGCCCTTTTCGCGCAGGACTTCACGTAATTTTTGATCGAAGACGACGCGCAGCGATTCGTAGAGGTCGCGCTGGCCGCCTTCGATCTCCACCCAGCGGACGATTTCGGTGCGGGGCGGCAGTTCGGTCAATACCTGTTCCTTGGTCCGCCGCAGCAGGAAGGGCCGCACCCGCTCGGCGAGGTTGAGGCGTGCCGTGGCATCGCCCTGCTTTTCGATCGGCGTGCGGAAGATGCGGCCGAAGCGCTCGGCCGTGCCCAGGAAACCCGGCATGAGGAAATCAAACTGAGCCCACAATTCGCCGAGGTGGTTCTCCAGCGGCGTGCCGGTCAGCGACAGGCGGTGGCGGGCCTTCAACTGGCGCGCCACCTGGTGCGACTTGGCCTTGGGATTCTTGATGAACTGCGCCTCGTCCAGCACCAGCAGGTGGAAGGGCTGGGACAGCAGCGTCTCTTGGTCGCGCACCAGCAGCGGGTAGGTGGTCAGCACGATGTTGGCACCGGCGATCTCGCCGAAGCGCGCCGCACGATCCTTGCCGTGCAGCGTCAGCACGGTCAAGTCGGGCGTGAATTGCGCCGCCTCGTTCTTCCAGTTCGCCATCAGGCTGGTCGGGGCAATGACGAGGCTGGGGCGGTCGGCGCGGCCGCTGAGTTTTTCGATTTGCAGGTGGGCCAGCGTCTGCACCGTCTTGCCGAGGCCCATGTCGTCGGCGAGGATGCCGGCCAGCCCGTATTCGCGCAGGAATTGCAGCCAGTTGAGGCCGTCCTGCTGGTAGTGGCGCAATTCGGTCCGAAAAGTCGGCGCTGGCGGCACGGCGGCAATGCCGGAAAAATCCTTGAGCTTCGCGCCGATGGCGCGTAGCCGCTCACCGCCCAGCCAGTGCGCCGGCAGCTGTTCGAGCACGGCCAGTACGGCGGCGTGGTGGCGTGACAGGCGCGGTTTCTCGTCTTCCAGAAATTCCAGCAGCGGCAGCAGCCAGGCGCGCAGGCGCGGTACCGGCACCGGCAGGATGCGTTTCTCGTCAATGGCCACCGGCACACTGGCGTCGTCGGCCATTGCGGCGAGCCGCGCCAGCAAGCCGGGTTGCGTGGCAATCAGCCGCACCAGCGGCGGCACCAGGCTGACGCGTTCGCCGCCGATCATCACGCCCAGATCGAGATTGAACCAGTCGCTGCCGGTTTGCTCTTCTTCGACAGCGACAAACCAGTCGTCGGCATGTGCCACCTGATAAGGAAAGTCCTCGGTCAGCGTAACCTCCATGCCAGCCGCAGCCAGCGAGGCGATCCCGTCCGCCAGCAAGGGCAGCCAGCCGCTGGCGTCCTGACGGGCCGGCAGCAGGCAGGGCGCGGTGCTGTCGATGCGGTGATAGTGCGGCAACACGCGCTCCAGACTGTCCAGCCCCAGGGCTTGCAGGCGCTGCCAGACGGCGATTTCGGCGTCGGTGTCGCGGGCCAGCGTGATCATCCTGCCCTCATGGCGCACGCGCATCAACGGCGGTGGCACGGCACAGCCCAGTACCGGCGGCAGCTCGGGATAGGTGAAATACAGTTCAGACAGCGCCACATCGTCGGCGATGGTGAGCATCTTGGTGTGACGCAGGCGGCCCAACCGCAAGTGCAGGCGTGCAACCGGTGGTCCCTCCGGCGCAGTGGCCTCGATGATTTCGGGCAACGGCAGTTCGACGCCGTGCTCTGCCGCGAGGTTGGCCAGACGGCGATGGGCGACCAGTGCGTCGGCCTCGTTCAGGGGCGGGGCGCGCAGCAGGGTGGCCAGCACCTCGTCGGGCAGGCCGCTGGTGAGCAGGCCGATCTCGGCACGCGTCGGGTCGACATAGGTGGTCGGCCAGGTCGGCAGGCGCGCCACGCAGTCCGGCAGTTCCAGCGCCAGTTGCTGCCGGCCTTGCGGGTCGCGCCGCCAGGCGAGAGCGATCTGGCGCGGTTCGCCCAGGCACAAGGGCCGATCCATCACCTCACCGATGAACAGTCGGTCGGTGCGCGCCGCCGCGCATAGCAGCGTATGCCCGGCCTCGCCTGCCAGCGAGGCGATCAGTTCGCGCTGGTAATAGCGCACTTCGTCCTGGCAGGCCAGCGCCAGCCGCAGCACCGAGACGTCATCGGGCAGCACCAGGTTCTTTTCGCCGCCGCGCACGTCATGGACATAGGGCATCCACGGCGCCGGCTTGCCCAGACCGCCTTTTTTGAGACAGCGGCTTTTGCCGACGGCCAGCGTGCCGCGTGCCGGATCGAGCAGATACACCACGCGGTGGTCGCCGGAGAGTATTTCCGGGGCCATTGCCGCGTCCGCCGGGGTGACGGTGCGCGGGGTCAGTGCGGCCAGCCAGGACAGTGCCGCGGGGCTGGGTTCGAAATCGGCCTCAGCCGGGGGAGGCTTGGTGCCGGCGGCTGCGGGGGCCTCACTTTCCCGCGTTTCCCGCGCCGTCGCGGTCAGCAGCAGGGCGACGGCATGTTTGCAATCCGTGCCGATCGGACAGGTGCAATTCCCCGTGACCTGGGAGACGTGGCCATTGGCGGCGTTATAGGTAATGACGACTTCGGTGGCATAGGGTTGCCGCACGGAGCCCCGCACACTGCCGCTGATGAACAGGCGACCGGCCTCATTGTTGAGGGCGACGATGCTGACGCGGTCGCCGCCCTTCGCGTACTGCATGCCCCGCAGCAGCGTGCCCTTGTCGAAGTAATCGAGCAGATCGGCGATCTGCAGGGCGTGCGTTTGTCGGGCAGCCTTCAATGCCTAGAGACCAGCATCGGCTTTGAGGGCCTGCACCTTGTCGAGGGCTTCCCAGGTGAATTCCGGTTCGTCGCGGCCGAAATGGCCATAGGCGGCGGTCTTTTCGTAGATCGGCCGCAGCAGGTTCAGCATGTTGACGATGCCCTTCGGGCGCAGGTCGAAGTGCTTCCTCACCAGTTCCGCGATCTTCTCGTCGGAAATCTTGCCGGTGCCCTGCGTGGTGACCCACACCGAGGTCGGCTGGGCGACACCGATGGCGTAGGACACCTGGACCTGGCACTTGCTGGCGAGGCCGGTGGCCACGATGTTCTTCGCCACGTAGCGGGCAGCGTAGGCGGCCGAACGGTCGACCTTGGACGGGTCCTTGCCGGAGAAGGCGCCACCGCCGTGGGGCGCCGCGCCACCGTAGGTGTCGACGATGATCTTGCGGCCGGTCAGGCCGCAGTCACCCTGCGGGCCACCGACGACGAAGCGGCCGGTCGGATTGACCAGATATTTGATGTCGCCCTTGATCAGTTCCTTCGGAAGCACCGGCTTGATGATGTCCTCGATCACGGCTTCGATGGCGCTGGCCTTCATCTTCGGGCCGTCGGACATCTCCGGGGCATGCTGGGTCGACAGCACCACGGTGTCGATGGACCAGGGCTTGCCGTCCTGGTACTTGACGGTAACTTGGCTCTTGGCATCCGGACGCAGCCAGGGCAGGCGGCCATCCTTGCGCAGCATGGCCTGGCGCTCGACCAGGCGGTGCGACAAGTAGATCGGCAGCGGCATCAGCGTCGGGGTTTCGTCGCAAGCGTAGCCGAACATCAGGCCTTGGTCGCCGGCACCCTGGTTCAGGTAGTCGTCGGAGGCCCGGTCCACGCCCTGGGCGATGTCGGGTGACTGCTTGTCGTAGGCCACCAGCACGGCGCAGCCCTTGTAGTCGATGCCGAATTCGGTGTTGTCGTAGCCGATGCGCTTGAGCGTGTTGCGCGTCACGCCGATGTAATCAACGTTGGCGGTGGTGGTGATTTCGCCGGCGAGGACGACCAGGCCGGTGTTGCAGAGGGTTTCGGCGGCGACGCGGGCGGTCGGGTCCTGCGCCAGGATGGCGTCGAGGATGGCGTCGGAGATCTGGTCAGATACCTTGTCTGGATGGCCTTCCGAGACGGATTCCGAGGTGAAGAAAAATTCGCTGGCCATGGTGTGCTCCTTTTTTGTTCCCCGCTGTCTGGTCGTCGGACCAGCTCGGGGGATCGGAGCAGGCGACGCTTTAGCAGTATTTATGATCCGCCCTGCAAGTTGTCCTGATTAACTCGGCGGAGGTCGCGGATAATAGCGACTTTTTTTCAGCCGTCAACCGCACCCCCATCATGGGTTTCTTGTTTCGCCTGCTGGCACGCCTGCCCTTGCCGCTGCTGCACAACCTCGGCGCATTGTTGGGTTGGGCCGCCTGGCTGGCTTCGCCGAGCTATCGCCGCCACCTGCGCGAGAACACCGCGCTGGCCGGGACGGAGGCCTGCCGGAGCGAGGCTGTGGCCGAGGCCGGCAAGACGATCCTCGAATTGCCCAAACTGTGGCTGCGCCCGCATGACGAAGTGGTCGGCCGGGTGGTCAAGGTGGAAGGCTGGCAGCACGTCGAAGCGGCCCTGGCGGCCGGACGCGGCATCCTGTTCATGACGCCGCACCTGGGTTGCTTCGAGATCTGCGCCCAGTATCTGGCGAAGCATCGCCCGATCACCGTGCTGTATCGCCGCCCCAAGCAGGACTGGCTGGCGCCGATCATGGAACAGGGGCGCGGGGCGAACCTCAACCTCGCACCCGCCGACATGAGCGGTGTGCGCAAGCTGCTCAAGGCGCTCAAGGCGGGCGAAATGGTCGGCATGCTGCCCGACCAGGCGCCCAAAGCCGGCGAAGGCGAGTGGGCTCCCTTTTTCGGTCGCCCCGCCTACAGCATGACCCTGGCGGCACGCCTCACGCAAACCGGCGCGACCGTCCTGATGGTCTATGCCGGGCGCCTGGCCTATGGCGCCGGCTATCACCTGCACTTCCTGCCGCCGGTCGGCCCCGTGGCCACGCCGGCCGACATCAACCGCGAGATCGAGCAACTGATCCTGCTGCATCCCGGCCAGTATCTGTGGGGCTACAACCGCTATAAAGGAAGTCCCGGCGGGACGGCGCCGGGAGTGGGGAATCCCGCATGAGCCGGCTGATGCTGCTCCTGATGTGGTTGCTGCACGGCTTGCCGCAGCCCGCACTGGCGACCTGCGGCCGGCTGCTCGGCCGGCTGTTCATGCGCTTCGGCCGGCGCCGGCGCCATATCGTCGAGACCAACCTCGGCTTGTGCTTTCCTGATCTGACGCCGGCCGAAAAGTCGGCGCTGGCGAGACGGCACTTCGAAGCGTTCGGGCGCAGTTTTCTCGAGCGCGGCATCCTGTGGTGGTCAGCGCCGGAGCGCATCCGCCAGATCGTCACGCTCACGGGCATGGAACACCTGGCGGCGCTGGATGGCCGGCCGGTGATTCTGATGGCGCCGCATTTCGTTGGCCTCGACATGGGCTGGACACGGCTCACGCTGGAACGCGATATGGTGAGCATGTACGCCAACCAGGCCAGCCCGGGCTTCGATGCCGCCTTGTATCGTGGGCGGTTGCGGTTCGGCGCGTCCGAACTGCTGTCCAGGGAAGCCGGCGCCCGCAAAGCCGTCAAGGCGATGAAAGCGGGCAAACCCTTCTATTACCTGCCCGACCTCGATCATGGCCGGCGGGATGCCGTTTTCGTGCCGTTCTTCGGCATTCCCGCGGCGACGGTCACCGGCCTGCCGCGTCTCGCGCGTCTGGCCGGGGCCACGGTGCTACCGGTCGTCAGCCGCATGACGGCGACGGGATACGTCGTCGAAATCGGCCCGCCCTGGGCCGATTATCCGGGAGCCGACATCGAGGCGGATACGCGGCGGATGAATGCCTTCATTGAGATGGCCATCCTCAAGATTCCGGAACAATATTTCTGGGTGCATCGCCGGTTCAAGACACCCCCTCCCGGCGGGAAACGCCCCTACCTCATCCCCACTTTCCAGTTCCCCCCCTGGACACGTCGTCGCCGTGCGGCGAAACGCGCCGAGCGTTACCACCGGTAAGTCCGCGCCCGGCGAACAACGGCCGGATTGACCCCCTTTTGCAAAAAGTCGGCGCTGGCGGGACGGCGTATTCTGGCGGGATGAAAATCCGTTTCAGCAAGATGCATGGCCTCGGCAACGACTTCGTCGTGCTGGACGCCGTGCACCAGAACTTCGTGCCGACGGCGGGGCAGGCGCGCTGGCTGGCCGATCGCCATTTCGGCGTCGGCTGCGACCAGATTCTCGTCGTCGAAGCGGCGCAGCGCGCCGAAGCCGATTTCCGCTACCGCATCTTCAACGCCGACGGCAGCGAGGTCGAGCAGTGTGGCAATGGCGCGCGCTGCTTCGTGCGTTTTGTCCATGAGCAGGGGCTGACCGACAAGACCGAAATCTGCGTCGAAACCCAGTGCGGCCTGATCGTGCCGCGCCTCGAAGCCGACGGGCAGGTGACGGTCGCCATGGGTGTGCCGCGTCTCGTTCCGGCCGAGGTTCCCTTTCTGGCCGAGAACGATGACCTGATCCAGACGCTTGAATTCGACGGCCGCAGTGTCGCGATCACGGCGGTGTCGATGGGCAATCCGCATGCGGTGCAAGTGGTCGCGGATGTCGATAGCGCGCCGGTGGCACGCGACGGCCCGCTGATCGAGCGCCATCCGCTCTTTCCCAAGCGCGTGAACGCCGGCTTCATGCAAGTCGTCGACCGCCACGCCATCCGCTTGCGTGTGTACGAACGGGGGGCCGGCGAGACGCTCGCCTGCGGGACCGGCGCCTGTGCGGCGGTAGTGGCCGGCATCTGCCGCGGCCTGCTTGATTCGCCCGTGCGCGTGGCCACGCGCGGCGGCGAACTGATGATTGCCTGGGGCGGCGTGGGGCAACCGGTGTTGATGACCGGCCCGGCCGTCACGGTGTTTACTGGTGAAGTTGACTTGCCTGAGGAAATCAAATGAGCCTAGTCGCCAAGGATGTTGCCCAGTTCCTGAAGGACCACCCGGAATTTTTCAACCAGTATGCCGACACGCTGGCACAAATCACCATTCCCGATCCCCACCGCGGGCGGGCGGTGTCGATCACCGAACGGCAGATGGGCGCACTGCGTGACCAGGCCAGGCGGCTGGAAAGCAAGCTGGCCGAACTGATCCGCTTCGGCGAGGAAAACGACGTGCTGTCCGGCAAGGCCCACCGCCTGGCCGTGGCACTCGCCACCGCCGCCGATACCGGCGCCGCGCTACGGGTGCTTTACGCCCACCTCGGCGGCGATTTTGCCGTACCGCACGTCGCGGTGCGCCTGTGGGATGTGCCGGGCGACCGCCAAGACAGCGCTGCCCCCGAGTTTTCGCCGATGAGCGCCGCCGCGCGCGAGTTTGCCGCCAGTTTGCCGCGCCCCTATTGCGGTGCCGGCAGCGGCCCCGACGTGCTGGCCTGGTTCGGCGAACGCGGCGCGCAGGTGCGTTCGCTGGCGCTGGTCGCCCTGCGGCGCGGCCCGGACACCTTCGGCCTGCTGGCGCTCGGCAGCGAGGAACCGCAGCGCTTCTATCCGGAAATGGGCACGCTGTATCTGGAGCGCATCGGCGAGATTGCCGCCGCCGCGCTCGACCGTACCCTCGGCTGAAGCGCCCCATGACCGACACGTCGGTCGAACAGTTTTTAGCCGAACTCGCCCACCAGCGGCGCGCCAGCCCGCATACGCTGACGGCCTACCGGCACGACCTGAGCCTGCTGGAAGCAACGGCTGTGGGCCGGCCGCTGGCCCAGTTGCAGTCGCACGAACTGCGCCGGCAGGCGATGCGCCTGCATGGCCAGGGCTTGTCGCCGCGCTCGGTAGCCCGCACGCTGTCCGCCTGGCGGTCCTATTACCGCTGGCTGGCGCGCAAGGGCCAACTGGCGGCCGACCCCTGCACTGGCCTGCGTGCCCCGAAACGGCCGCGCGTACTGCCCAAGGCGCTGGCCATCGACCAGACGGCCGCGCTGCTGGCCGGTGGCGATGGGCAGGGCGACGATCTGCTGGCGCTGCGCGACTGCGCCATGTTCGAGCTGTTCTATTCCTCCGGCCTGCGTCTGTCGGAACTGGTTTCGCTTGACGTGGCGGGCGGGCTCGACCTGGCCAGTGGCGAAGTCACGGTCACCGGCAAGCGCGGCAAGACGCGCATCGTGCCGGTCGGTGCCAAGGCCAGTGAGGCCTTGTCGGCCTGGATCGCCGGGCGGCGGAGCATCGCCGCTACCGACGAGCCGGCCCTGTTCGTCAGCCGGCGCGGTACCCGTTTGATGCCGCGCGCCGTCGAACTCAGGCTGGCCCAGTGGGCACGGAAGAGCGGGCTGGGCCTGCATGTCCATCCGCACATGCTGCGCCATTCCTTCGCCAGCCATGTTCTGCAATCCAGCGGCGACCTGCGCGCGGTGCAGGAGATGCTCGGCCATGCCAGCATCAGCACCACGCAGATCTATACGCATCTGGACTTCCAGCATCTGGCGAAGGTTTATGATGCGGCGCATCCGCGGGCGAAGGCGAAGTAGCGCCCTGACCTGGCGCCGTCCCGCCCGCCCCGGTTTGCAATTGTCCTTGAAATGGCTAATATGGCCAGATTGGATAGATCAAGGAGTTCCTCATGATTACCGTAACCTCCGTGGAAGCGCAAAGCCGGTTTGGGGAATTGATCGATCGCGCCCAGCGCGAGCCCATCGAAGTTACCCGGCGCGGGCGCACTGTGGCCTATGTCGTGTCCGAGCATGAGATGCGGGAGTTGACCGACCGCAAGCACCGCGAAGAGACAGACAAGACCCTGACGCTGGCTAAAACGCTGGCGGCGTGGAATGAGTTCGGCAGCCGGCATGGATCGTTCGCCGACGAGCACTCGACGCTGTAAGGTATTGCCATGGCTCAGTTCGATGTCCATCGCAATACCGGCAAGCAGCGGGAGGCGATTCCCTATGTGGTACTGGTGCAATCCGCCCAGTTCGACGCCTACCGACGCCGGGTGGTGATACCGCTGGTACGGCTTGCGGCGCTCGGGACAGTCAATAGCCCGCATCTGAACCCGGTGTTCGAGATCGAAAATGTGGCGGTCGTCCTCCATCCGCTCGAAATCGTCTCGGTGGCCAGTGACCCGCTTGGCGAGTTCGTCGTTTCCCTGGCCGCCGAGGGAGACCGTATCGCGGCGGCGCTGGATGAATTGCTGACCCGGGCATGGGGATAGACATCATGACCAAGAAACCCGCCGCTCCCGCTGCCCAAGCCGACATCCTCAGCTACCGCCATCCCGACCGGCGCAAGAACAATCCCGAGGTCGGCATGGTCACCCCGGCCACCGACCCGGATGAGGGCAAGACCGTTTGGGCGCACGACCCGCATCTTGACCCGACGTTGAGCTGGACCGGCAAGGCCGAGCGCACCAGCTTCGCGGTCGATACCGTCAGCCTGCATGTGCATGAGCGCATCGACCCGGCCAGCATCCTTTCCGCTGTGCGGCAAAAAGTCGGCGCTGGCAGGACGGCGAAAACCACCAAGGCCGCCCAGCAAAAAGCCATGCAGCCCGGCCTGTTCGACGCGCCCTTCGAGAGTCTGCCGCTCAGAGACGCCATCGACTTCTACAAGCACGACAAGGGCTGGAGCAATCGTTTAGTTGCCGGCGATTCGCTGCTGGTGATGAACTCGCTGTTGCAGAAGGAAGGCATGGCCGGGCAGGTGCAGACCATCTACCTCGACCCGCCCTACGGCATCAAATACGGCTCCAACTTCCAGCCCTTCGTGAACAAGCGCGACGTGAAGGACCGGAAAGACGAGGACCTGACGCAAGAGCCGGAAATGATCAAGGCCTTTCGCGACACTTGGGAGCTGGGGATTCACTCCTACCTCACCTACCTGCGCGATCGGCTGCTGCTGGCGAAGGAGTTGCTGTCTGAATCCGGTAGCGTGTTCGTGCAGATTTCGGATGAGAACGTGCACCATGTGCGGGAGGTTTGTGGCGAAGTCTTTGGCCCTGAAAACCACGTTGCGACTATCGCATACAAGACTGCGGTGAGCATGAGCGGGCAACTTCTAGATCAGAACTTCGATTTCGTGGTTTGGGTTGCAAAGAACAAGAACAAACTCAAATTCCGCCAACTGTTTATTCCTACAACCATTGGTGAGGAAGGGGCCTCGCGGTATGCATGGCTACAGTCCCGGGAGGTAATGCGACAGCGACCTATGACCGCAGATGAGCGCGAGAAGCCAGAACGAATCAGCCCCGAATGGCGAGCGTTTCGCGATCAAGGTCTAACTTCTCGCTCGGGATCAGAAACTACGGTCTTTCCGTTTGAGTACCATGGAAAGAAGTTTTCCCCAGCGAGTGGTGGATGGCGCACAAGTGTGGTTGGGCTCAGTCGCGTATCGAAAGCAGACCGCCTCATTAGTACTGCCCATCGTCTAAATTTCAAGAAGTACTACGACGATTTTTCTGCCGTGGCGTTGGCTGGCTTATGGGCAGATACGGGGGGTGGTATTACCAGTCGAGCAGATCCAAAAGTTTATGCAGTTCAGACTAGCACAACGGTAATCGAACGCTGCCTCCTGATGACCACCGACCCCGGCGATCTGGTGCTTGATCCTACCTGCGGTTCTGGCACCACGGCCTATGTGGCGGAGAAGTGGGGCCGGCGCTGGATCACCTGCGATACCTCGCGGGTGGCGGTGACGCTGGCGAAGCAGCGGCTGATGACCGCCAGCTACGACTACTTCGAGTTGCGCTATCCGCATGAAGGGCTGCGCGGCGGCTTCATCTGGAAAACGGTGCCGCACGTCACGCTCAAGTCCATCGCCAACAACCCGGACATCGACGCCATCTACGCGCGCCTGCATCCGGCCATTGAAACCGCATTGGCCGAACTCAACAAGGCGCTGAAAGCCGGTGCGAAGGAATGGGAAGTGCCGTTCGACTTTCCGGCGGGCGCGGATGAAAAAGCCCGCCCGGCCTTCGCGGCTTTCCATGCGGCGCGGCAGGCGATGCAGAAGGCGATGGACCGCTCCATCGCCGACCACGCCGACCAGGAAACGCTCTACGACCAGCCTGCCAAGTCGAAAAACAAGCTGCGCATCACCGGGCCGTTTTCGGTCGAGGCGGTGCCGTTTCCCACCGTGCAGGCGCTGGACGATGAAAACTCAGAAAGTCGGCGCTGGCAGGACGGCACTTTCAGCGCCGACGCCAGCATTGCCCGCTCCGGCGAATCTTCCCGCCAGCACCAGTGGCGCGACGAACTCTTGAAAACCGGCATTCGCGGCAAGGGCGGGCAAATCCTGAAATTCGCCGCACTGGAAACCCAGCCCGGCACCAAATACCTGCACGCCACCGGCCACACCGAGGATGGCCAGCGCGTCGTCGTGCATTTCGGCCCCGAACACGCAGCGCTGGAACAGCGCGCCGTGACCAATGCGCTGGAGGAAGCCGGCAACCTGTTCCCGCTGCCGAAGATGATCGTCTTCTGCGCTTTTGCTTTCGATCCCGAGGCCGCCAAGGACATCGACCACCTGAAGGGCATCACGGCGCTGAAAGCGCAGATGAACACCGACCTGCTGACCGAAGACCTGAAGAAGGCTCGCAGCACCAACCAGAGTTTCTGGCTGATGGGCCAGCCGGACGTGGCGGTGAGGAAGCGCAAGGACGGACTCTACGAAGTCGAGGTCAACGGCTTCGACTATTTCGACACCGCCAAGGGCGAACTGGTCTCCGGCGGCAAGGGCCGCATCGCCCTATGGTCACTCGATACCGACTACGACGAGCGCTCGCTGTTCCCGCATCAGGTGTTCTTCCCGCTCGCCGGCAAGGGCGAAGGCTGGGAAAAACTGAAGAAGGACATCCGCGCCGAACTCGACGAGGACGCCCTGGAAGCCTTCCACGGCACCGTGTCGCTACCCTTCGCGGCCGGGGATAATAAGAAGGTGGCGGTGAAGATCGTGGACGACCGGGGGATCGAGTCGTTGCGGATTATTGACTTGGATTGATACCATGCAAATTGAATCGATACGTCTGAAGAATTTTCGCGCCTTCAAGAACATTACCTTGCGCGACATTCCACGTTTCTGTGTATTGGTTGGTGCGAATGGAACGGGCAAGAGCACGCTGTTTTCAGTGTTCGGTTTTCTGCGCGATGCCATGACCACCAATCTCACGGCGGCTTTGGCCAAGCTGGGTGGAAGCCGAGGACTGCAGGAGGTACGCAGCCGGAATTCAACCGGCCCGATAGAGATCGAGTTGAAGATTCGGGCGTCGCTTCGCGCAGGAACCAGCAGCCTGATTACCTATGAGTTGCAGATTGACGAAGAAGCGGGACGACCCTTTGTGGCACGGGAAATTCTCAAGTACCGCAGGGGTAGTTCCGGCCAGCCATGGCATTTTCTAAACTTCAGCAGGGGGGCAGGCGAGGCTGTCACCAATGAACTGGAGTCCGTAACGGATGAAAAGGACTTGAAGCGCGAACCGCAAACACTGAAGAGCCCAGATATTCTCGCTATCAAAGGGCTTGCGCAATTCGAGCGCTTTCCCGCCGTGGTTGCGTTGGGGAACTTGATCGAGAACTGGCACCTCTCGGATTTTCATATCAGTCGTGCTCGTCCCGAGCAAGAAGCCGGCTATGCAGAGCATTTGTCACGCGAGGGAGAGAATCTGTCGCTCGTGGTTGAGTATCTCTACAAGAATCACAGAGACGCGTTTGTCCGGATTCTTGATCGTCTGAAGGGGTGCATCCCCGGAATCACACATGTCGACGCAAAAACAACTGAAGAGGGACGCGTGCTGCTGAAGTTTCAGGACGGTTCTTTCGAGGACCCGTTTTTGGCACGCTACGTTTCGGATGGCACAATAAAAATGCTGGCTTACCTGGTGCTGCTCTATGATCCAACGCCCCACCCGCTACTGTGCGTCGAAGAGCCGGAGAATCAGCTCTATCCATCATTGCTTTGGGATTTGGCGGAGGAATTCCGTACTTATGCAGAGCGCGGAGGACAGGTTTTTGTGTCCACACATTCCCCGGATTTCCTCAATGCCGTGCAGATCGACGAGGTATTTTGGCTGGTAAAAGACGGCGGATATACACAGGTAAAACGCGCCAACGAAGACGAGCAGTTGGCGGCTTTGGTCGCCGAGGGCGACCAGTTGGGTTACCTCTGGAAACAAGGAATGTTTCCGGAGGCCAACCCCTAATGCGACCCTTGGTATTCCTCCTTGAGGAGCCATCGGCACAGGACGCTCTTGAGGGATTTCTGCCCAGCATCCTGCCTGACAACGCCGAAGTCAAATATCTGGTATTCGAAGGCAAACAGGATTTGGAGAAGCGCATGGCCCGTACCATGCGTGCCTGGCAACAAGCCGATGCTAGATTTGTCGTGATGCGCGATCAGGATAGTGGCGATTGCAAGGTGATCAAGCAAGGCTTGTTGGCTCGTTGCCGCGAGGCGGGGCGGGCGGACCGCGCTGTGGTGCGTATCGCCTGCCGTGAGTTGGAGTCTTGGTTTGTTGGAGACTGGGCCGCCGTGGGGCTAGCATTCGGTTTGCCGAAACTGGCAGCGCTGGGAGGCAAGGCGCTCTACCGTGATCCGGATCGTTTGGGAAGTCCGGTCACCGAACTTCGCAAAGCGATTTCGACGTATCAGAAGCGAGATGGGGCGCGGCGTATCGGACCTCACTTGAAATTGGACCGCAATCGTTCGAATAGTTTTGCAGTATTCGCCGAGACCATTCGCCGCTTGGCTGCTGAAGCCTAGGAAATGACGCGGAAATCCCTCATCCTCAATTCCCCCTACGCCGCGCCATCCAAACACTGGCAACCCGGCGACGGAGGCGCTTTGGTCGAAACCGCCGGCCGCCGCCCGGCCAGCTACGAGATTTTCGACATCCGCAACAACACGCGGCGCAGCGAGCCGCTGGAGCGTGTCAAAGAGATTCGCGGCCGGGTGGATGCCTGGCGTGCGGCGGACTATCCGGGCGCGACTGCCGTTTCGCGCCGGCTGCTGGAACATTGGCGCGACGCCACGGCGCGGGTGCATCCGTTCTACTATTGCCAGATCGAGGCGATCGAGACGCTGATCTGGTGGGTGGAGGGCGCGCAGGAGTTTCGTCAGGGCGTATTTTTGCCCGGCGATGGCGGTCCGTGGGAGCGCGTGTGCAGCAAGATGGCGACGGGCACCGGCAAGACGCTGGTGATGGGCATGATCGTCGTCTGGCAGGTGGCGAACGCGCTGGCCTATCCGAAACGCAAGGAGTTTTCGCGGGCGATCTTTGTTGTCGCACCGGGGCTGACGGTGAAGGAACGCTTGCGCGTGCTCTATCCCGGCGAGACGGACAATATCTACGACGAGTTCGCGCTGTGCCCCTCGGAGGCGCTGCGCCAACAGGTGAATCGTGCCGAAATCCTGGTCGATAACTGGCACGCGCTGATGCCGCTCACGCCACCGGAACGTTCGGTGGTCAGGAAAGGCAAGGAAAGCGAACAGGCTTTCACGCGCCGCGTACTGGGCAAGTTGGCGACGCATAACAATCTGGTGGTCATCAACGACGAGGCGCATCACGCCTGGCGGGTGCCCGCCGACGTGAAACTGTCGAAGAAGCAGGCGGCCGATTCCGGCATTGACCTGGACGAGGCGACGCGCTGGATCGAGGGGCTGGACCGCATTCACAGGACGCGCGGGATTTTGCGCTGCTTTGATCTTTCCGCGACGCCCTTCGCGCCCACCGGCAAGGCGAATGCGGACGAAGGCTTGTTTGCGTGGATCGTTTCCGACTTCGGTCTCAACGATGCCATCGAGGCCGGGCTGGTGAAGACGCCGCGCGTGGTGGTGCGCGACGATGCGCTGCCCGACACGAAAACCCTGCGGCCGAAGTTGTATCACCTCTACCGCGATGATGAGGTGGCCGACGATCTGAACCGGCGCGGGGCGCAGGCGCATGAACCCTTGCCGCAGTTGGTGCAGGATGCCTACACGCTGCTGGGGGCCGACTGGCGTGCGGCGCTGGACGACTGGCAGGCCGCGGGCCACACCTCGCCGCCGGTGCTGCTGACGGTGTGCAACCGCACCGAAACGGCGGCGCGCATCGAGCACTACTTCAAGCAAGGCAATGCCCATTGGCCGGAACTGCACGCGCCGGAAAGAACCCTGCGCGTCGATTCGCGCGTGCTGGACAAGGCGGAGCTTGGGGAAACCGCCGGGACGGACAAGGATTACGAGGCGGATTTGCGCGCCATCGTTGCGACGGCCGGGATTCCCCGGGAGAAGAAAGATCGCTTGGCCGGGCTGACCAAGGAAGAACTGCTGCGCGAGATCGTCGATAGCGTCGGCAAGCGCGGCCGCGCCGGGCAGGACGTGCAAAACGTGATTTCGGTGGCGATGCTCTCCGAAGGCTGGGACGCGAAGAACGTGACCCACATCATGGGCTTGCGCGCCTTCACTTCGCAGCTTTTGTGCGAGCAGGTGATCGGTCGCGGCCTGCGCCGGGTGTCGCACGATTTGGACGAGAACGGCCTGTTCAAGCCGGAATTCGTCAACATTTTTGGCGTGCCGCTGTCGATCTTCCAGGAAGTCGGCGCTGGCGGGACGGCACCCAATCCGCCGCGACCCAACAAGCAGGTCGAGGCTTTGCCGGAGCGCAATGCCTTGGAACTACGTTGGCCCAATGTGCTGCGTATCGACACGGTGATGCGACCGACGCTGGTCGTGGACTGGTCACGGGTGCCATTGCTGACGCTCGATCCGGCCCAGACGCCCATCGTGGCCGAGATTGCGCCGGCACTGGGCGGCGCGGCCGACATGAGCAAGGTGACGCGTATCGATCTGGAGTTGTTGCCGGAATCGTTCCGCTTGCAGCGGCTGGTGTTTCGCGCGGCGCAAAAGGCGTTCGAGGCAGCAGCGGGAAAGTTCAGCGGTCAGCGCGATTTCCTCGCCCTGCAACTGATCCGGCTGGTCGAGCAATTCCTTGCCGCCGACAAGCTGGACATCCCCAGCCTGTTCCATCGGGACGAGGGGCGAAAACGCATCCTGATTGCACTGAATCTCGATGCCATCGTGCAGCACTTGATGCGCCATGTCGAACAGCAGAACCGCGAACGGCTGGAGCCGGTGTTCGACGAAGAACAGCCGATTGGTTCGACCCGCGCCATGCGAACGTGGTACACGACCAAGACCTGCCACGCCACGCAGAAATCGCAGATCAGCTACATGCTCGCGGATTCGGCTTGGGAGCAGCACGCGGCCAATCTGCTGGAGATGGACAATCGGGTGCTGGCTTATGCCAAGAACGATCACCTTGGTTTCCAGATTGTCTATCTGTGGAACGGCGTGCGGCGGCGTTACCTGCCGGACTTCCTGATTCGCCTGACTAACGGCAAGACGCTGGTACTGGAGATCAAGGGCGAGGACTCCGAGCAGAATCGCGCCAAGCGTGCGGCGCTCGATTCCTGGGTACTGGCGGTGAATGCCAAGGGGGGCTTCGGCCTCTGGTGCTGGGACGTCGCTTTCGAGGCGGCGAAAATGCGCGACATCCTCGACCGTCATGGCTGAACTGATCCTCCATCCCGGCAAGGAACGTTCGCTGTTCAAGCGGCATCCGTGGGTTTTCGATACCGCCGTGGCGCATCTGGCCGGACATGCCCGGCGCGGCGATACGGTGACGCTCTGCGCGGCTGACGGCCGGCCGCTGGCGAAAGCGGCTTTTTCGCCGCAGTCGAAGATTCGTGCCCGGGTGTGGACCTTCGATGTCGAAATGCCCATCGATCATGCCTTCTTCAAGCGTCGCGTGGCGCAGGCCGTCGCACGCCGCGCCGCGTTGCCGGAACTCCGGGGCCAGGATGGGCTGAGGCTGATCCATGCCGAATCCGACGGCCTGCCGGGCGTGATCGCAGACCAATATCACGATGAAATGAGCGGCGACACGGTGGTGGTGCAACTGACCAGTGCCGGGGCCGACAAGTGGCGCAGCGCGATTGTCGATGGCCTGGTCAAGGCCACTGGCTGCGCGCGCGTCTATGAGCGCTCCGATTCCGAGGTGCGCGGTCTGGAGGGGCTGGAACCCACGACGGGATGGTTGCATGGCGAAGCGTCGGCCGGCGACATCGCCATCGGGGAGCACGGCGTGAAAATGGTGGTGGATATCGTCGCCGGCCACAAGACCGGCTTCTATCTCGACCAGCGCGAAAACAGGCAAATGAGCCGGCGCCTTGCCGAGAACGGGCGAGTATTGAATTGCTTTTGCTACACCGGGGGTTTTTCGCTGCAAGCCTTGGCCGGCGGTGCGGCCAGCGTGCTGTCGATCGACAGTTCGCAGCCGGCGCTGGACCGCGCGGCGGCGAATCTCGCGCTCAATCCGTCACTCGACGCCAAACGTGCCGAGTGGCGCTGCGCCAACGTGTTCGACGAACTGCGCCAGTTGAAGGCGGCGGGGGAAACTTTCGACCTGATCGTGCTCGACCCGCCCAAGTTTGCGCCCTCGGCTGCGCATGCCGAGCGTGCCAGCCGCGCCTACAAGGACATCAATCTGCTGGGTTTCCGGCTGCTGGCGCCGGGCGGGCTGCTGATGACCTACTCCTGCTCCGGCGGCATCGGCGTCGAACTGTTCCAGAAGATCGTCGCCGCTGCGGCCTGCGACAGCGGGCGGACCGCACGTATTGTCCGACGGTTGCAGGGTGCGGCCGACCACCCGGTCGATCTGGCTTTTCCCGAAGGCGAATATCTGAAAGGCTTGCTCGTTCAGGTCGATTGAAAAGTCGGCGCTGGCAGGACGGCGTGGCCCGACCGGGGCGTCATCAGGCCTTGGACGGTTGGGAATGCCGCACGATGGTGACGAGGCCAAGCCGCTCGTATTCGGCGGCCGTCGGGTCGTCCCACAGGCTCGCTGCATTACGGATATCCAGGAAGTCGAGCACCATGCGGGACCGGTCTTTCCGTTCGATTTCGCACAGGCCGCGATATTTCCAGCCCCCCTGGCCGCCGTTGTTGTCGAGGTCGATGCGGCGCACCACGCCATCGATGGCGGTGCCGTCAGCAAGCACGATATGGGCAATTTCCCCGATGGGGATTTGCTTCGAGATATCGGCCATGTGATTCAGGTCAGCGAAGTTTTCAGTCCAGCGTGCCATTTTCGTTACTTCCAAAAAAGAGGATCGAGTTGAAATGATGTGTCGGTCTTTTCGGGCTATCTGCAGGAGTCGACCGACCAGATTTGCCCGGTATGTTCATTAACGCGCCGGGGGATGTCAACTCCGGAAGACGACCCTTTGCGCACGGTGGGATGCACATCGGCCGTACTGCTATGATTTGCCAGCGATGTTGCCCCCGTTTGCCGAGAAATCCCGATGATGCGTTTACTCCCGCTTTCCCTGCTGCTGATTTCCCGGCCAGACGCTGACGGTGCGCTTCAAGGGCAGCAATCTGGCCAACCATTTCAACTTCCTGCCGCCCGATTCGCTTGATGCCGCCATGGCCACCGGCGAACTGTCCGACAATCGCTCCGATGGCGTGCTGCCGGACGACGGCGACAAGTACTTCGACATCCCCGCAGCGCTGGTGTTCGGCGGCTAGACAGTGCGGGTGCCATCCCGCCAGCGCCGACTTATTATTGCTTGACCGGCTTCGGCTCGGTGTACGGCAGCACCTTGTCCACGGCCAACTGGTAGCCGGCCACGCCCCAGGTGGTTTCGCCACGCTGCACCTTGAGCGTGCCATAGGCCCAGATCGGCTGCATCATGCGCACGCCGGCCAGCGGCCTGGCCGACTTGGCGTGGATGATCTGGTTGGCGGGCGGCGGCGGGGTATGGATGCAGGCGCCGAAGTAGGGAACGAGCAGGAATTCGATGACGCCGCCCTTGCCATCCGGGCCTGCCCGTTCAAGCGTCAGGGCGAAGCCGGCGATGCGGATCTTTTGCCCGTTCAGTGAGGGTTCGGCGGGGGCGTTGTCCCAGGCCGCCTTGAGCTTTTCGAGCGCTTCCATGGCGCGCGGGTCGGTATCCTGCAACTTCGACAGGTCGAGGTTCTTGAACTGGGCGGCGGGGTCCCAGTCCTTGGGTACCATGGCTTCCCACTTCAGTTCCGGCCAGGCGTCGGCGGCTGGCAGCGCCAGCGGTACCAGCAGGGCAAGCATCAGGATCAGTTTTTTCATGTGCCGTTTCGCGCTCAGTTTTTCGGCGTCAGGCCATCGGCCAGCGACATGCGCCACGCCCGCCAACCGGGCACCAGGCTGGCGAGCAGGCCGGTGGCGAGTACCGATTGCAATAGCAGGATTTCGTTCCCGGCGAACAGTTGTCCGCCCAGGGTGATGCCGAACTGCGTTTGCAACAACGGGGCGCCGAAGAAGAGGCCGACGGCGAGCAGTGCGCAGCCGAACAGTTCGCCCAGCACGGTAACCAGCAGCCCCTCGGCGGTCAGCATCAGGAACAGCGCGCCGGGTCCGGCACCGAGGGCGCGCAGGATGGCGAGTTCCCGGCGGCGTTCGTTCAGCCCGGCCAGCAGCGTGGCCATCAGGCCCGCGAGGCCGATGACCACCACCAGCGCCGACAGGGCCAGCAGGGTGCGTTCGATCATGCCCAGCGTCTGCCACAGTTCGTCGAGCGCCACGCCGGGCATCACGGCGAGCAGCGGTTCGCCACGGTAGCCGTTGATGTGGCGCTGCAGGCGGAACACGTCGGCGCGGCTTTTCAGGCCGATCAGCAGGGCGGTGATTTCCCTGGGTTGCAGATCGAATTTCTTCACCTGCTCGGCGGGGATGGCCAGGCCTGGCAGCGGGGCGCCGCCGGCCCAGTCCAGATGTAGCGCGGTGATCGCTTCCAGGCTGATGTGTACGGTACGGTCGACCGGTGTGCCGGTGGGGGCGAGCACGCCGACGATGGTGAAGGGCTTGTCCGCATGCTCGGGCCCTAGTTCTGCCATGCCGTGCGCGAGGGTGATGCGGTCGCCGACGCGATAACCCAGTTCCGCCGCGACGGCGCTGCCGACCACCGCCTCGAATACTTCGCTGAAGGGCCGACCGGCGGCGAAGGCAAGCGCTTGCCGGTCGCCGTGGCGGAAGTGCTCGAAATAGGCCACGGTGGTGCCGAGTACCGGGAAGCCGCGGTGGCTGTCGCCCAGACTGAGCGGTATCGCCCAGTCCACTGCCGGATGCGCGGCCAGCACCTCGACGCTGTCCCAGCGGATGTTGTTGGTGGCGCTGCCGGAATGGAACACCGCGTACAGCATCAGTTGCACGCTGCCGGTGCGCGCGCCGACGACCAGGTCGACGCCGGAGACCGTCTGGCTGAAGCTCTGGCGCGCATCGCTGCGCACTCGTTCGACGGCCAGCAGCAGGGCGGTGGACAATGCGATGGCGCAGACCACGATGCCCAGCGTCAGGCGGCGCGCCCAGGCGCTTTTCAGGGCGAGTCGCAGGATCGCTATCATGCGGACGCCGCGCCATCGATGCGGTTGATATCCGCCAGCGCCACCGTACGGTCGAAGTGCGCTGCCAGCCGGTCGTCGTGGCTGACGAACAGCAGGGCTGCGCCGGCGGCACCCGATTCACGCAACAACAGGTCGACAAAGGCCTGCTGGCGCGGGGCGTCGAGCGCCGAGGTGGGTTCGTCGGCGATCAGCAATTCCGGCCGGCCGATCAGCGCACGCGCGGCGGCGACGCGCTGCTGCTGGCCAACCGACAGCTCGGCGGCCGGCTGCGGCCAGAGGTCGGGCGCCAGGTCGAGGTGGGTCAGCAGGCGCATGGCTTCCGCACGCACATCGTCGGCACGTTGCCGGCGGGTGGCCGAGAAGGTGCAGGGCAGCAGCACGTTATCCAGGGCAGAGAGCCAGGGCAGCAGGTTGAACTGCTGGAAGATGAAACCGATGTGGTCGGCGCGAAACTGGTCGCGCACACGGGCGGACAGGCGGGTGATATCGGTGCAGAACAGTTCGATGGCTCCCCGCTCGGGCTGGGCGACACCGCCCAGCAGGCCGAGCAGCGAACTCTTGCCGCTGCCGCTGGGGCCGTGCAGGAAAACCCGCTCGCCGGCGGCGATCTCGAAGGCCGGGATGTCGAGGCAGGGGCGGGGCTGGCGCGGCCAGCGGAACAGCAGGTCGGCGATGCGGATGGCACTGCCGTTCATCGCGGTGCCTTTACCAGGTCAGCACGGGGTTTCTCGGCGCAAGCCGCTGGGCACCCTGACCGCCGGGGCCGGTACGCTGGACCTCCAGGCGGTAAAGACGCTTGAAGGTGTTGAACAGCGTCGTCTCGATGCCCTTCAGCGTGGCCGGATTGGCGCACTTGAAAACGTAGTTTGCATCGATGTCGGCATGGTGGGATTCGCCTTCATGGGGATGCTGGCCGTGCTGGTCGTCGCCCCCCGTAAACGGCACCTTGACCTCGGTGGACTGCACGCTGCATTGGGCGGCGGGCGTCGGCACGAACAGGTTGGCGGTGGCGTTGAGCGCTTTCGCGGCATCGGCCAACGCGGCTTTCTCCTTGCCGTTCTTCGGCGGGCGCTCGAAGCCGACGGCCGCGTCAAGGGGCAGTTCGAGGTCGAGGGTGATAAGGCCCTTGTCGATGACGACATCGAGCTTGCCCTCACCATGCACATGCTTGTGCTGGGCTTGGGCGAACGAGGTGGCGAGCAGCAGGGCTAGGGGCACGGTGGCGAGCAGACTACGCTTGTGCATGGGATTTCTCCTCAGGTTAGTGGGAATGGCCGCTGCCGAGCACGACGATGGCAATGCCGGCGAACAGCAGCGAAGTATGCCAGCCGATGCCACGCTGCTCACGCTTGAGGCGCGGCATCAGGTCGGCGATGGCGATGTAGGTGAAACTGGCGGCAGCGATGCTGATGATCACGGGCACCCAGTTCTGGGCCCGCTCCAGCGCGAAGTAGCCGACGATGCCTCCCGCCACCGAGGCGAGGCTGGACACGCCGTTCCAGAACAGCGCGCGTTGGCGCTGCCAGCCGGCGGTGAGCAGGATGGCGAAATCGCCCGCTTCCTGCGGCACTTCGTGGGCGACTACGGCCAGTGTCGTCGCCCAGCCGAGCGCAGGATCGGTGAGGAACGCGGCCGCGATCAGCAGGCCGTCGGTGAAGTTGTGGAAGCTGTCGCCGACGAGGATACCGATTGCTTCGCCGCCGTGCCCGTGATGATGGTCATGGGTGTGGTCCTCGCAGGCGTCTTCATCCGTATGCAGGTCGCCGTTGCCGTGCGAGTGGCGCCAGATGGCAAACTTTTCCAGGGCAAAGAAGCCGAGGATGCCCGCCAGGAACAGCGGAAAGACCTCGTGCGGGGTGAGGCCGGATTCGAGCGCCTCGGGCAGCAGATGCAGCAGCGCGGTGGCGAGCAGCACGCCGATGGAAAAACTGACTGCATAGGACAGCCAGTTGCGCGGCAGGCCGAATAGCACCAGCGCGGCCGCGGCGAGGCTCAGGATGCCGCCGGCCACGCAGGCGAGCGCAATTTGTACGAACAGGGACAGGTCGGTCATATTCCCGCATTCAAACACAACTGAGTTGCAAATGCAATATTGTTGCAAATAGCGGAAGAGTGTGCTTTCATTGCCTCATGGGAACCGCCGCCGACCTTCTTCGCAGCGCCGGCGTCAAGGTGACGCCGGGGCGCCAGCGCGTGCTCGATGCCCTCTGCTCAGCCAGCCAAGCGCTAAGTCATGCGGATGTCGAGGCCTTGCTGCCGGATGCGGACCGCGTCACGCTTTACCGGGTTCTCGATTCGCTGGTGGCCTGCGGACTGGCGCTGAAGGCGGTCGACGCGCGCGGCGTGTTCCGCTTCTCGGCGAGCGCGGTACAACGCCAGCATGAAGGGCACGTGCATTTCCGTTGCACCGATTGCGGTGGCGTGTTCTGCCTCGAAGCTGCGCCGCCATCGCCGCCGCAGCTGCCGCACGGCTTCCGCTTGGCAGAGATTGCACTCGACGTGCGCGGCACTTGCGCGAACTGTTCCCGTACGGGCTGACCATGCTCCGGCGTGCGGTAAGTCTTGCTGCCCTGTTGGCGCTGCTGCTCGGTACCCAATGGCTCTTGGCGATGCATGGCATCGACCATGTTTTCGAGGCGGCCGAGGCGGATGACGAGGTCTGCGTCACTTGCCTGGCACTGGCTGGTTTACAGGGGGGCGGGTCACCCACTCTCGCTGCTGCTTTGCCGGTACTACCCGTTGCCGCTTTGAAGCTTGAACACGCCGTCCCGCCAGCGCCGACTTTTCCCCGCCCCCTCCCTTTCCAGAGTCGCGCCCCGCCCGTTCTGCCGAGTTGAAACCTCGATTCGCGCAGCACTGTTGCGTGTCGTTCCCCCATTGCTCCGGAGAATTCCATGAATCGCATTCCCCTGTCCGTGCTGGCCGCCTGTGGCGTGCTGGCCAGCCTGCCGGCGACCGCCGCCGGCGATGACCTGAAAGCCCTGCGCGATGAAATCGCGCAGATGAAGCAAACCTACGAGCAGCGCATTGCTGCATTGGAATCGCGCCTTGTCCAGACCGAAGCCAAGGCTGGCAATGCTGAAGTCTCTGCACGTCAGGCATCCGTTGCCGCGAGCCAGAAGCCGACCAGTGAAAGTGCTTTCAATCCGGCCATTTCCCTGATCCTCGCGGGGACTTACACCCGTTTGTCGCAGGATCCGAATGCCTATGCCATCGGCGGTTTTGTGCCGACCGGCGGCGAAGTCGGCCCGCCCCGTCGCAGCTTCGGGCTGGGCGAGTCAGAACTGGGTATCGCCGCCAACATCAGCCCGGCCCTGCGCGGCCAGTTGACACTCGCCCTACCGCCGGAAGGGGGTGCCGAAGTCGAGGAAGCCTTCGTCCAGACGCTGGGCTTCGGGCAGGGTACAACGATCAAGGCTGGCCGCTTCCTCTCCGGTATCGGTTACATGAACGGACAGCACGCGCATGTCTGGGACTTTGCCGACGCGCCGCTGGCCTACAAGGCCGTTCTGGGTGGCCAGTTGAGGAACGACGGTGTGCAGGTCAAATGGATCGCGCCGACCGACCTGCTGGTCGAGCTGGGGGCGGAAGCGGCCAGCGGCGGTGCATTCCCCTCGACCGACCGCAACAAGAACGGCGCCACGCTCGGCGCGCTGTTTGCTCACGTCGGTGGCGATACAGGACCTTCGGGCAGTTGGCGCGCGGGTTTGTCAGTGCTTGGTACTTCGCCGCGCGAGCGGGAGTACGACGGTACCGACAGTACCGGTACCGATGTGACCAACGCCTTTTCCGGCCGCAGCCGCACCTGGATCGCCGATGCGGTCTGGAAGCAGGATTTCGCGCATGATCGTAACCTGACCGTCCAGGGCGAGTATTTCCGACGGCGAGAAACCGGCGACTTGACCTACGACACCGGGGGGGTGAGCTTAGGCACAGCCACCGATTCTTTCCGTTCGAGCCAAAGCGGCTTTTATGCGCAGACGGTCTATCAATTCATGCCGCATTGGCGCGCCGGCTATCGTTACGACAGGCTCGACTCCGGCAATGCCAATATTGGCGGTGCGCTGAGTCCGGCCGACTTCCCGCTGCTCGCCGCTTACAAGCCGAAGCGCAACACCGTGATGGTCGATTACTCACCGGACGAGTTCTCGCGCTGGCGTTTGCAACTGGCGCGCGATCAGTCGCGCCCGGATGCCACCGACAACCAACTCTGGCTGCAATACGTGGTCAGCCTTGGCGCCCATGGCGCGCACGCCTACTGAGGAAAATCATCATGAGAATCCTGATGTTTCTGTTGGTCGGTTTACTCGCCCTGCCCGCGCAGGCGGGATTGAAAATTTTCGCCACCGTGCCCGAGTGGGGTGCGCTGGCGAAAGAAATCGGCGGGGACAAAGCCGATGTATTCGTCGCCACGAACGGCCTGCAGGATCCGCACCACATCCAGGCGCGGCCCTCGCTGATCGCCCGGACGCGGGACGCCGACCTCGTTGTTGCTACCGGCGCCGAACTGGAGATCGGCTGGTTACCGCTGGTGCAACGCGAATCAGGCAATCCGCGCATCCAGCCCGGCCAGTCGGGCTATTTCGAGGCGGCCCGGCAGGTGCGCATGCTCGAAATGCCGAGCCGGCTCGACCGCGCCGATGGCGACGTGCACGCCGCCGGCAACCCGCACATCCAGACCGATCCACGCAACTTCCTGCTGGTCGGCGCCGCGCTGGCGGCGCGCATGGCCGAACTCGCCCCGGCGGACGCGACGACCTACGCGGCCAACTGGAAATCCTTCGCGGAGCGCTGGCGCGCCGCACTGACGCGCTGGGAAAGGCAGGCGACCCCCTTGCGCGGGCTGTCGATTGCCGTGCAGCACAAGGCCTTTCCCTATCTGCAAGACTGGCTCGGCCTGCAGGAGGTGGCGACGCTCGAACCCAAGCCTGGCGTCGAACCTTCCGTCGCCCATCTCGGCAAGTTGCTCGCCCAAGTGGCGGCGAATCCGCCGAAACTGGTCATGCGCGCGGCCTATCAGTCACCGCAGGCTGCCGAGTGGTTCGGTCGCGAGGCGCAAGTACCGGTGGTCGTTGTCCCCTTCACCGTCGGCGGCAGCGACAGGGCCAGGGATCTGTTCGGCCTGTTCGACGATACCGTCGAACGCCTGCTTGCCGTACCGAGATGAACATCGACATCGGCTTGCTCGCCGCGCCGCTGGCGGCCGGCCTGCTGGTGCTGGCCACGCATGTGCCGCTCGGTATGGAAGTCCTGAAGCGCGGCATCATCTTCATCGACCTCGCCATCGCGCAGGTGGCTGGCCTGGGGGTGATGGTCGCGCTGCTGATGGATTGGCAGGCGCCGCTCGCCGTGCAGTCAGCGGCTGCCGGTGCCGCGCTGGGTGGTGCGCTGTTGTTGCACTGGACCGAGCGCCGCTGGCCAGCGGTTCAAGAGGCACTGATTGGCCTGCTGTTCGTCACTGCCGCTGCGGCGGGCATCCTGTTGCTGGCCGGCAATCCGCATGGTGGTGAGCACTTGCAGGACTTGCTGGCCGGACAGATTCTCTGGGTCGGCTGGGCGCGGTTGCTGCCCGTGGCATTGCTGTACGCAACCATCCTGGCGCTGTGGTTCCTCGCCCGCGAGCGCCTCGGCCGCTTTGGCTTCTACCTACTGTTCGCGCTGATGGTGACCGCCTCCGTGCAACTGGTTGGTGTGCTGCTGGTGTTTGCCAGCCTGATCGCGCCGGCGGTAGCGGTAAGCGCTTTGCGGCATAGGCGGCTGGCTGCGGGGTACGGGATAGGTGCGCTCGCGTATATGGCCGGTCTGACGCTGTCGGCTGTCGCGGACCTGCCGGCTGGTGCGGCCATCGTCTGCAGTCTCGTCGGCATCAGCTTTATTGCACTGGCTGCATTCTCCCGCCGTCCTGCCAGCACCGACTTATTGCAGGCGTAGAATTCCCTCCCTTAACGTGGAGGCTGAACATGGAGCAGTATCGCGGCACCACCATCCTGTCCGTGCGGCGCGGCCATGCCGTGGCGCTCGGCGGTGACGGCCAGGTCACCCTCGGCAACATCGTCATCAAGGCGAGTGCGAGAAAAGTCCGGCGTCTTTACAACGAGCAGATCCTTGCGGGCTTCGCCGGCGGCACCGCCGATGCCTTCACCCTGTTCGAGCGCTTCGAGTCGAAGCTGGAAAAGCATCAGGGCAACCTGTTGCGCTCGGCAGTCGAACTCGCCAAGGACTGGCGCTCCGACCGCATGCTGCGCCGCCTGGAAGCGATGCTGGCCGTCGCGGACCGCGAGAATTCGCTGGTGATCACCGGCAACGGCGACGTGCTGGAACCGGAGCTGGGCATCGTCGCCATCGGCAGCGGCGGCGCCTATGCGCAGTCCGCCGCACGGGCGCTGCTGGAAAACACCGACCTCGCGCCGGCCGCGATCGTCAAGAAGTCGCTGGAGATTGCCGGCGACCTGTGCATCTACACCAACCAGAATCACATCATCGAGGTGCTCGAGTAAACCCATGACCCAAATGACCCCGGCCGAAATCGTTTCGGAACTCGACAAGCACATCGTCGGGCAGAGTCGCGCCAAGCGTGCCGTCGCCATCGCCCTGCGCAACCGCTGGCGGCGTGCCCAAGTGGCGGAGCCGCTGCGTTCCGAGATCACGCCGAAGAACATCCTGATGATCGGCCCGACGGGGGTTGGCAAGACGGAAATCGCCCGCCGGCTGGCGCGGCTGGCCCACGCACCCTTCATCAAGGTCGAGGCGACCAAGTTCACCGAGGTCGGCTACGTCGGCCGCGATGTCGACACCATCATCCGCGATCTGGCGGAAGCGGCGGTTAAGGACGAGCGCGAGCGCGCCATGAAGCAGGTGTACGATCGGGCGCTCGATGCCGCCGAAGACCGCATCCTCGACGTGCTGCTGCCGCCGGCCCGGACCAATCTCGCCTATGGCGAAACCGTCACGACCAATGAAAACAGTACGCGCCAGAAGTTCAGGAAAAAGCTGCGCGAAGGCGAACTCGACGACAAGGAAATCGACATCGAAATGGCTACCGGCGTGGGCCACATGGAAATCCATGCGCCGCCGGGCATGGAGGAAATGACGCAGCAGATCCAGGGCCTGTTCCAGAACCTCGGTAACAGCAGGAAGCGCACGCGGCGCATGCGTATCGCCGACGCCCTCAAGGCGATGACCGACGAGGAAGCGGGGCGCCTGATCAACGATGAGGAAGTGAAGACGGCCGCCATGCGCAACGTCGAGCAGAACGGCATCGTTTTCCTCGACGAGATGGACAAGATCGCCTCGCGCAGCGAAACACAGGGCGCCGACGTGTCGCGCCAGGGCGTGCAGCGCGACCTGTTGCCGCTGGTCGAAGGCACCACCGTATCGACCAAGTTCGGCATGATCAAGACCGACCACATCCTGTTCATCGCCAGTGGCGCCTTCCACTTTGCCAAGCCGTCCGACCTGATCCCCGAATTGCAGGGGCGTTTTCCGATCCGCGTTGAGCTGGATTCGCTGTCGGTCGATGACTTCGAGTGCATCCTGACCCAGACCGATGCTTGCCTGACCCGTCAGTATCAGGCCCTGCTGGCGACCGAAGGCGTCAACGTCAGCTTTGCGCCGGACGGCATCCATCGCCTGGCGCAGATCGCCTTCGAGGTGAACGAGAAGACCGAGAACATCGGCGCGCGGCGGCTGCATACCGTGATGGAGAAGCTGCTGGAAGAGGTTTCCTTCTCCGCCGGTTCGGCCAGCGCGACCGAGCCGCTGAACGTGGATGCCACCTATGTCGATGCCCGGCTGGCCGAGTTGGCCCGCCGCGAGGATTTATCGCGCTACGTTTTGTAGCGGCCTTCCTGCCGCAAGACAGCGCAAAGGAGTTTCAAATGGCACCTCGTAACGAAGTTATGTTCGATTCGGCACCGGATCTGCCCGTGACAATCCGACGATCGTGGCCGCAAGCGCATAGCGGGCATGTTGCCGATAACCGCAGCCCTGTGTAAGATTGCTGCGGGTGTCCGTGAAAGCAACCTGAAACTGTAATCAAAACACGGGCAGGTTTTTCGTGCTGGTCGGGCCGCCGCACGCCAAACGAGGACACCCGTGGACGCTCGTCCTGCCCATTTGCAGCGGTGGCTGCAAACTCGACACCCCCAGGAACACCCCAAATGCTGACTGCGCTCGTCCTTGTTTTCGTCATTGCCTATGCGGCTATCGCACTTGAGCATCCGCTCAAGATCAACAAATCGGCTTCCGCTTTAGTCGGCGCGGGCTTGCTGTGGACCATCTACGCCCTATCAACCGGCGATTCCCACCTGGTGGGCGAGCAGTTGGGTGAATCGGTCATGGCGACGGCGCAGATCGTCTTCTTCCTGATGGGGGCAATGACCATCGTCGAGGTCGTCGATGCCCACAACGGTTTTGAAGTCATTACCAAACGCATTCGTACCTCACAGTTGTCCTCACTGATGTGGCTGGTCGGTTTCGTCACCTTCTTCCTGAGTGCGATTCTGGACAACCTGACCACGACCATCGTGATGATTTCCCTGATGCGGAAACTGCTGGCCAAGCACGAGGATCGCCTGTTCTTCGCCGGCATCATCGTCATTGCCGCCAACTCCGGCGGCGCGTGGTCGCCGATCGGTGACGTGACTACCACCATGCTCTGGATCGGTGGCCAGATCACCACCCTGGCCATCATCAAGGCGGTCTTTCTGCCAGCCATCGTCAGCATGGTGGTGCCCCTGGCCGTCACCGCCTATGTCTTGCGTGGCCAGTTGGTCGACGCGCCCCCGGTGAAGGAAAGCGATCATGGTTTGCGTACCACCGAGTTTGAACGCAATCTGATGTTCTTCCTCGGGTTGGGCATACTGGTGGCGGTCCCGGCCTTCAAGACGATCACCCATTTGCCGCCTTTCATGGGCATCCTGTTCGGGCTGGGCATCCTCTGGCTGGTCGGTGATCTGGTGCATCGCCACAAGGAAGACGAGAACAAGCAGCATCTGACGCTGGTGCATGCCCTCAGTCGCATCGACATGAGTTCCATCGTCTTCTTCATCGGCATCCTGCTGGCCGTCGCCACGCTGGAACACACCCACATCCTGACATCGCTGGCCCAGTGGCTGGATCAGACTGTGGGCCGGCAGGATGTGATTGTGCTGATCATCGGCATCGTCAGCGCCATAGTTGATAACGTGCCGCTGGTCGCCGCTTCAATGGGCATGTACAGCCTGGAGCAATTTCCGGCCGATCATTTCCTCTGGGAGTTCCTGGCCTACTGTGCCGGTACCGGCGGTTCGATCCTGATCATCGGCTCCGCCGCGGGGGTGGCGGCCATGGGCCTCGAGAAGATTCACTTCTTCTGGTACGTGAAGAAAATCAGCGGGCTGGCCCTGGTCGGCTACTTTGCCGGTGCCGGTACCTATTTGCTGCAGTACCAGATGCTCCACTGAGCATGTTTCCCGCTCAGATTGGTCATCGGGTCGGAAACCGACATCGTCTTTCTACTGCGGAACATTCAAAAAGTCGGCGCGTACGTTACAGCGCCCTGTTGCCCACGATCCGCTTCAACTCGCCTTCATGGGCTTCATATTCGCCCAGATGCGAGCGCATCAGGCTTTTCCAGAGTTTTCCGTGGTTGGGCACCGAGAAGTGGAGCAGCTCGTGGACGATCACATAGTCCCACAGCTCTGGTTTCAGGGCGGGCAGTTCATCGCTGAAATTCAAATGGCCTGCGGTTGAACACGAGGCCCATTTGTTCCGCATCGGCCGCACACCCAGCCAGACGATTTTTACGTCCAGCTTGTCGGCCCAGTGCCGGACGCGCTGTTTGAAAGCGTCTTTGCAATTGATCGTTTTCACTGCGCTAAATCCGATCCGCTTTGTCCAGCAGTGTAAACAACGCATCCACCATCGCCGTCACCCGGTTCAGATCGTCCGTTTCCGCGAAGATGGCGAAGGTCACTTTCTTGCGGAGTTCGCGCAGGGCGTTTTCGCTGCGTTTCCAGTTCGGAAACTCGGTGAAGGCGTGGCGAATCTTGCGGCTGACCACCTCGGCGTTCTCGATCTTCGCGTCGAGCAGGCTGCGATAGACAAAATAGGTCAGGCCGTCGAAAGACTTTTCGGCCTGCTCCTTCTTCCGCGCTTCATTGCCTGCCACTTCACACAGCAATTCGGCCAGGGCATCGGCCGTGCTGGTCTGGCGCTGCTCGAAGCTCCCCGAGGCGTCTAGTTTGCCACTCGCTCACTCCGCACCTCCTTCATCGTTCGCGCTTTCCTCATCGTTCCTTGCGATCCGCATGACTTCGGCGTCGAAATCCGAGACAAACAGGCGATCCTGGACGATGCGGTATTTCTCGAATTCGGATTCGGCGTGGGCTTTGGCGATTTCGGCGGTGACTTTGCCGGCGTCCTGCAGGATTTCCCGGTCGGTGGCTGCGATGAAGCGGTTGAGCCGTGTTTCCCAGTCCTGCATGGTCATGGGGATGTGCCGCTGGGCCATGTCTTCGGCGACATCGAGGTAGGCGTTGACGAGGCGGGAGAGTTGCGCCATCTCTGGCTCGGTCAGGTAGTTCTTGGCGACGCTGACATCGAATTTCTGGATTTTTCCATGGGGCGCATCTTTCCATGTGGTGAGGCCCATGTGCTGTTTCCCGGCATCGGCCCGGTCCACGATGACCTCGGCGGCGGTGTGGCCGTGGATGGCCCAGTGGAGCTTGTTCTGCACGGTGGCGAAGAAGCGCTGGGTGGCCTTGGCGCTGCGGTCGTAGTCGATGGCGGTGGCGTAGAGGTCGGTGATTTTCTGGTAGAACTTGCGCTCGCTGAGGCGGATTTCGCGGACGCGCTGGAGTTGTTCTTCGAAGTATTGTTTGGTCAGGACGGTGCCGCCCGCCTTGAGGCGTTCGTCATCCATCGCGAAGCCCTTGACGGTGTATTCCTTGACCACGGTGGTCGCCCATTTGCGGAATTGGACGGCCCGCTCGGAGTTGACCTTGTAGCCGACGGCGATGATGGCGGAGAGGTTGTAGTGGCCGGTGTCGTAGTTTTTGCCGTCGGCGGCAGTTATTCGAAATTTTCGAATAACTGAATCCTCGGTGAGTTCGTTGTCGGCGAAGATGGTTTTGAGGTGGTAGTTGATGGTGGGGGTCTTCACGTCGTAGAGGACGCCCATCATTTT